>NZ_JACHIU010000001.1:2476741-2790982 GCF_014207705.1 Sphaerisporangium rubeum | reverse complement strand
CCCGCACGCCAGGAGGGTCAGTTGCTTCTCGGTGCCGCCGCGGCCGAGCTGGCCGATCAGCAGGGCGACCCTCATGGCGCGACGTCGCGGCGACGGAGTGTCCACGCCACCTGGGCCGACAGCCCGTCACGCAGCTCGACGGCGGGCCGGTAGCCGATCACCGCCTCGGCGCGGGTGGTGTCGGCATGCGTGTCGCGCACGTCGCCCGCCTGCCCCTCGGCGAACGTGAGCGGGACCGGCCGTCCGGTGACCTCGCCGACCAGGTCGGCGGTGTCCAGCACCGAGGTGGTGACCCCGGTGCCGATGTTCACCACCTCGGCCTCGACGTCGGCGTCCATGGCGGCCAGGTTGGCGCGGACGGCGTCGGCGATGAAGGTGAAGTCGCGCCGCTGCTTGCCGTCGCCGTTGACGGTGAGAGGCCTGCCGGACAGCGCCGAGGCGATGAGCCGGCTGATCAGCATGTCGGGACGCTGCCGCGGCCCGTAGACGGTGAAATAGCGGAGCGCCACCACGGTCGGCCCGGTCATCTCCCGCAGAGCGTGCGCGATGGCCAGCTGCTCGGCGGCGAGCTTGGTCACCCCGTACGGGGACAGCGGGGCGGGCAGGTGGGTCTCGGGCACGGGCCCGTCCGGGGCACCCCCGTAGACGCTGGAGGATGACGACACCACCACGCGCCGGACGCCGCAGCGCGCCGCGGCCTCCATCAGCAGGTGGGTGGCCACGATGTTGCTGCGCGCGTATCCGGGGAACTCCGCACCCCAGGACGTGCGCACGCCGGGACGGGCGGCGGCGTGGAAGACCGTGTCGGCGCCGCGCAAATGAGGTTCCAGCGCGATCTCCGCCAGATCACCGCGGACCATGGTGAACCGGTCGCAGCCCTCGTTGACCGCGAGGTTGCGTGCGGTGATGCCCGGCGGGTGACCGGCACAGTGGTCGATGCCGACGACATGATCGCCCCGATCGAGCAGTGAGCGGGCGATGTGCGATCCGATGAATCCGGCGACCCCGGTCACGACGTGGCTGCGCCCCCGGCTCTCCGCGACGTTCACCGGAATGGTATTCGCGGCTTCCATGGACTGGCCCCCACCGCCCTTGATCGTAGTTCGCCGAACCGCCTTGAGGCGGTGCCGGTGCCGAGGAACCCGGCATTTCCCGGCCGGCCGAAATCAGGCGATCCGGCCCGCCGGGGCCATCGTAAAGGCGAATGGCGCGCGGGGCGCATAGCCGGGCAGGCGTGTCGTGACCTGCGGATTCGCCACGCGGGGCACGACGATGATGCCGGGTTTCGCGGCGGCTCGGGTCTACCATCGACTCCTGCCGATCGCTGCCCCGAAAAGCCGGAGAAGGCCGCGGTCTCCATGAGATCCGCTGTTTCGGATACCACCGGGCCGTTGCGGTCCGGTGGTTATCGCGGTGTTCGCCGCATCACCGGATCACGGCGGTCAGGCAGTCAGACGGCTTTTACGGCGGTTGGGGGGAATTTCGCCGCTCGCGGTTTCCGCTCCTCTTGTCGGCAATGGAAGGTCTTTTCGTGGCAGCAAGACAGCACCCCGCCGGCCTGCGGCGCGTCGTGCTCCTGATGAGCGAACTCGAACTGGGCGGCACCGAGAAGCAGGTGTTCCTGCTGGCGAACGGCCTTCACGACAGCGGGGTCGAGGTGGTCGTCCTCCTGCTCACCGGCGGCGGGCCCTACGAGGAACGGCTGCGTGCGGCCGGCATCGACGTGCGCCGGCTCGGCTTCGCCCGCGACCCCGCGAGCCTTCCCGCGCTCTGGCGCAACACCTGGGCCTTCGCGCGCCTGGTCCGCGAGCTCCGCGCCATCAGGCCCGACGTCCTGCACGCCTTCCTGTTCCGCAGCTACATGATCGGCCCGCCGGCGGCGAGGCTGGCGGCGGTGCCGGTGGTGGTGGCGGGGCGCCGCAACCAGAGCGACTACAAGCGCGGCCGCCGGTGGGTCTTCACCGTCGAGCGGGCCGCCACCTTGATCACCGACCACATCGTCGCCAACGCCGTGGCCGTACTGGAGGACGCTCGCACGGTCGAGCGCGTCCCGGCGCACAAGCTCTCGGTCATCTACAACGGGCTGCCCGGCGAGGTGTTCGACGCGGTCACGCCGGCGGAGATCCACGCCGATCACCCCGTCCTGGTGTGCGTGGCGAACTTCAAACGGCAGAAGGGCCACACCTACCTGCTGCGGGCCGCCGCGGAGCTCGCGCGGCGCGGCCGGCCGTGCACCCTGGTGCTGGTCGGCGACGGCCCGGACCGTCCCGCCCTGGAGGCGCGGGCGAAGGCGCTCGGTCTCGACGTCCGCTTCCTCGGCCGCCGCGCCGACCACGAACGAATGCTGGCGCGGGCCGACGTGGTGGTGCTGTCCTCGCTGTTCGAGGGCATGAGCAACGCCGTCATGGAGGCGATGGCCCTCGGCCGTCCGATCGTGGCCACCGCCGTCGGCGGCACTCCTGAACTGCTCGACGGCCGCGGCGTCCTGGTGCCGGCCGCCGACCCGCGGGCCCTGGCCGACGGCATCGCTCACGTACTGGAGAACCCCGCGCCGGCCGCAGCGCTCGGCGCGGAAGCACGCGACTGGGCGCGCAAGAACCTCGACGTGGGACGCATGGTCGACGAGCACGTCCATCTCTACCGGCGACTGTTGGAGGACTGATGTGCGGAATCGCGGGAGTCGTGTCGACGTCCAGTCCCGAACTGGACCTGGTGCGCCGCATGTGCGAGGTCATCGTGCACCGCGGACCGGACGGTGAGGGTCTGCACCACGACGACCACGCCGCCCTCGGCATGCGCCGGCTGGCGATCATCGACGTGGCCCACGGCGACCAGCCGGTCTACAACGAGGACCGGCAGGTCGTGGCGGTCTTCAACGGCGAGATCTACAACTACGCCGAGTTGCGGCGGGACCTGGCCCGGCGGGGTCACCGGCTGCGTGGGACCGGCGACTCCGAATGCCTGGTCCACCTTTATGAGGAACACGGGCCTGAGATGGTGCGGCGGCTGCGGGGGATGTTCGCCTTCGCGGTGTGGGACCGCGCGCGAGGGAGGCTGCTGCTGGCCCGCGACCGGGTCGGCAAGAAGCCGCTGTACTGGCGCTCGGACGGCGGCTCTCTGTGGTTCGCCTCCGAACTGAAGTCACTGGCCCAGGACCCGGGCCTGCACCGCGAGGTCGATCCGGTGGCCCTGCACCACTATCTGACCTACCAGTACGTCCCGGCGCCGTGGTCCATCTACCGGGGGGTGCACAAGCTCCCCCCCGGCCACCTGCTGGTCTGGGAGGCCGGCCAGGTCACCGTGCGGCGCTACTGGAGCCTGGACAGCACCCCCCGCCGGGTGGAGAACGAGCGGGACGAGGCGGAGCGGCTGCGCGAGCTGCTGCTGGAGGCCACCCGCATCAGGATGGTGAGCGAGCGTCCCCTCGGGGCGTTCCTCTCCGGCGGCGTCGACTCCTCGGCCGTGGTGGCGGCCATGGCGATGCAGAGCACCGAGCGGGTGCGCACGTTCTGCGTCGGCTTCGAGGAGAGCCGCTACGACGAGCGGCACAAGGCGCGCATGGTGGCCGACCGGTACGGCACCGACCACCACGAGCTGGTCGTCACCTCGCGGCTGCTCGACGTCCTGCCCCGCATCGCCTGGCACTTCGACGAGCCGTTCGCCGATTCCTCGGCCATCCCCAGCTTCTACGTCGCGCAGCTGAGCCGCAGGCACGTCACCGTGGTGCTCAGCGGGGACGGCGGTGACGAGTGCTTCGGCGGATACCAGCGCTACATCCTGATGGGGAAGGCCGGCTGGATCCCCGCCCTGTCCGGAGGACCCGCGGCGGCCTCGGCCCGCCTGGGCGACCTGCTCTCCGAGCGCACCCGCAGCGGATCCGTGGGACGGCGGCTCGGCCGGCTGATGCAGTTCGCCGCGGAGACCCCGTCACGGCGCTATGCCCGTCTGATGTGCGCGTTCACCCCCGAGCAGAAGGCCGAGATCTACACCGGCGAGATGCGGACGCTGCTGGCCGAGACCGACAGCTACCGGCTGCTGGAGGAGGTCTTCGAACGGTCGACGGCGGCCGGCGCGATCGGCCGGGTGCTGGAGGTGGACGTCGCCACCTACCTTCCGGGAGACCTGCTGGTGAAGGTCGACATCACCTCCATGGCCAACTCCCTGGAGACGCGGTCGCCGCTGCTGGACCACCACCTGATGGAATGGGCCGCCGGCCTCCCGGCGGAGCTGAAGGTGCGCGGAGGCCGGACCAAGCTCCTGTTCAAGCGGGCCGTCGCCTCGTGGCTGCCCAGGGAGATCCTGAGCTACCCCAAGCAGGGGTTCGGCGTGCCGCTGGCCGCGTGGCTGCGCGGCGAGCTGCGGGAGCTGGCCTTCGACACCCTCACCGACCACACCGCACGCACCCGCGGCCTGTTCCGTCCGCAGGCGGTCCGCGAACTGCTCCGGCGGCACGCCGAGGGTGCCGACCACAGCGTCCGGCTCTGGACGCTCCTGCAGTTCGAGCTCTGGCACCGCGCGCACGCCGCCGCGAGCGGCCCGACGGTGGCCGAGGCGGCCTGTCCCGCTCCGCTCGGCTGAGCGGGACGGCCCGCGGACGGCGTGCTCAGTCCGGGCCGGCGCGCCGGTCGGCGAGGAACAGTGCGGTGCCGAGCGGCAGCGCCGCCGCCGCCAGCAGCCGTGCCCGCCGGTTCTCCAGGTCCCTCAGCTGGCGCACCGGCGGGATGCCCAGGTGCAGGCCGCTGCGGACGTACTGCGCGGCCCACTTGGCGAACCTGGCACGTGCGTACGGCCACCACCGGTGCAGGTCCTCGTTCAGGACCGTGGCGTAGAAGACGCGTCGGCCCGCCGCCATGTCGGCGAACGGACGGCGGCAGAGCCGGTCCTCGCCCTCCAGGTGGTAGAAGCGCAGGGGGACGTCGAGGTAGCGGAGCATGCCGCCGACCTGCCGCCACACCAGGCTCTCCGGCAGGAACGAGGGGGTGCCGGTCTCAGGGAACAGATGCCGCCGTAGGACCTCCAGGCGGTCGAACCTCACCCGTTCCTCCCAGCGGTCGTGCGTGTAGAACAGCTCGTGCCACGTGCCGTCCAGATACGGCGCACCTCCGGCGAAGGGCCGTCCGACCAGGCCGTCCTCGGTCACACACCGTCCACCCACGCCGCTGAACAGCTCGCGCGACCCGGCGGGGATGTCCTTCCATTCCTTGCCCACGGTCGCGAGCGCGTCCGGCAGGAGCCGGTCGTCGGAGTCGACCACCCCGGCCAAGTCCCCCGACGCCTCCCGTACCGCACGGTTGTAGGCGACGTGCTTTCCCGCGTTGCGCTCCTGCCGGACGTGGACGACGGGGAAGGGCGCCTGCGCGCCGAGCTCGGCCAGCACGTCAGGAGTGTCGTCGGTGGATCCGTCGTCCACCACCACCCATTCCAGGTCGGCGTTCTGTGCCGTCAGGCTGCGGTAGAGGCGCGGCAGCAGATGGGCACGGTTGTAGGTCGGCGTGAGCACACTGATCTTCATCGGGGTCACCTCATGGTCTGGTGGCAAGGCGCTGTCTGACGCGTGCGAGGATGCGCAGGACCGCTCGCACCTCCCGCGGCCCGGGGACGATCGCGGACAGGGGGAGGCCGGTGGCACGCAGGAACCAGGCCGTCTGCGTCGCGGCGAAGCAGGCGAACGCGATGGAGGAGGCGATGGCGCACCCGAGCATGCCGAACGCCGGGATCAGCGCCAAGGCGAGCGCGGCGTTCAGAGCGAAGGCCAGTACCGCGATCCCCGTCGCCGTGCCCGGCCGGTCCAGGCGCACCAGGTGCGTCCATATCGGCCGGGTGACCGCATAGAGCAGAACGCCGGGGGCCAGCCCGAACAGCGCCACCGCGCTGTCGCGGAACTCCGCTCCGTAGACCAGGGGAATGAGTACCGGCGCGGTCAGGCAGAGCACGGCCATCGACGCCACCCCGACCAGTCCGGCGAGGCGGGTCGCCGTCGCGGTGACCTTGGCGGCGTCCTCGATCTCCTCGTCCGCCTGCCGGGCCAGACCCACCAGGGACAGCGACATGGTGGCCACGCTGACCAGGTCCACCAGGGTCACCGCGACCGAGAACAGCCCGGCGGTGGCGGCCGACTCGGTGGCGTTGAGCACCAGCACGTCGGCGCGCATCAGGATCTGCACGGCGACCAGGCCGATGTGGTTGCGCAGGCCCAGCGTCACCGTGCGCACGGCCAGGCCGGTCTCCCGGCACGCCACGCCGAACCGGCCGAACCGCACGAACAGGGCGAGCGTGACGGTGACCGACAGCACCCAGACGCACACGGCTCTCGCTATCGTCAGCGACCCCGCGGCCGAGCAGAGCGCCAGCAGCGCGAACTGCGCCGCGGACCCGCCGAACGAGCCCCAGGTGGCCAGGCCGACGCGGCCTTCCAGGCCGAGCGCCGCGGTGACGTAGGTTCCGGTCACGTTGATCGGCACGGTGAGCAGCACGACGGCCAGCAGGAGCGGCTCCCTCAGGCTCGCGCGGTCCCCCATGGCCACCGCCGCGGCGGCCGCGACGAGCGCGGCCGCCGTGCCGAGCACGGGGCCGAGCAGGAGGCAGTTGGCGCGCAGCGCGGGACGCTCGGCCTGCCGCTGCCAGCGTGACACCATCGCCTGGTCCACCGACAGGTTGCCGAGGAAGTACGAGCTGATCGCGACCGACAGCAGGACGTAGTACGTGCCCCGGCCGGAAGGAGCGAGCTCCCTGGCGAGGATCACGCCGCTGCCCATGGTCATCGCCAGGGTGGCGGCCCGCGCCAGCAGGGTGCCGAGCGCCGCCGTACCCCACCCGCTCGTCACCGGTCATCCCCCCTCGGCTCGCGCGTGCGACGCGGCGGCCGGGCCGGCGGGCTCCCAGCCGTGGGCCCGCGCGATCTCGGTGTAGACGGCCTCGGTGTCGGCCACCAGGCGGGCCGCGCCGAACAGCCGGGTGGTCCTGCGGCGGGCCGCCTCCGCCATGGACCGGCGCAGCGGCTCGTCCGCCAGGAGCCGGAGCACGCAGGCGCTGAGTTCCTCGACGTCCGTGGCGGCGAGCAGCCCGGTCACCTCGTGCTCGACGACCTCCGCCACGCTGCCCACCCGGGTCGCCACGGCCGGCACCCCGGCCATGCCGGCCTCGATGAGCGACAGGGGCATGCCCTCGTTGTCGGAGGTGAGCAGCACCAGGTCGCAGGCGGCATAGACCTCACCGACCTCCGCCCGCCAGCCGAGGATCCGCAGCGCTCCGCCGAGCTCGCGTGCCGCGTCGGCCAGCAGACCGCTCAGCTCCCCCGAGCCGCAGACGAGAAAGCGGACGTCGCCGCGGACGGCGCGGACCGCTCGCACCACCTCCAGGAAGCGGTCGGGACGTTTGATGGCGGTGACCCGGCCCACGTAGGCGACGACCGGCACGTCCGGCGGCAGGCCGAGCCGCCGCCGGGCGACGGCGCGCTCGGGGACGTCGCCGACACCGGTGCCCGGGGGCATGACGACGTACTGGCCAGGACGGCCGACGCGGTGAGCGAGCAGGTCGTCGCGGACCCGGGCTCCCACGGAGAGCAGCCGCTCCGACCGCCGGGCGAGCACCCGCTCCAGCCCGGCGACGAGCCGGGTCGTGGCCGGCGAGAAATACCCGTTCAGCAGGTGCCCGTGGAAGGTGTGGACGATCGCGGGGCGGCGGGTGAGGATCGCCGCCGCGCGCCCCAGCGCGCCGGCCTTGGCGGTATGGGTGTGCACGATGTGCGGCCGGAACCGGCGCATCTCCGCCACCAGCCCGGTGAGCGCCCCGAGGTCGTCCAGCGGGCTGACCGACCGGCCGAGCCCCGGCACCACGCGTGCGTCCAGGTCGGACTCGCACAGATCGAGGAAGTCGGCCTCGCCCTCCTGCACCTGGCCCACGTAGAGCCGCTGTTCGAAGCGGGCCGGGTCGAGGTGCCGGCACAGGGCGGACACCTGCCGTGCGGGTCCCCCGACGTTCATCCGGGCGATGATCCGCATCACCCGGATCCTGTCTTGCGATCGCATCCGATCCCTACCTCACTCCACGGCCGCGGCCGGAACGGACAGAGAGCTCCGGTTCACCGGCCGCCCGGCCGGCGAACCGCGAGGTTCACGACATTCGACGGCGGCGGGTGATTCGCCGCGATGGGTGCGCATGGCCAGCAGGCAGGCCAGGCAGACCCAGAGGTACGACGACCAGGCGGGGTGCGGCAGCATCAGGTCGGTGCCGATCCACGCCATGGACGAGACGACCACCGCGCGCACGACACCCGCGTCGCCCGCTCTGCGCGGCCGCACCCCGCGCAGCAGGATGACCAGGAGCAGCACCAGCGCCGGGATGCCGTTCTCGGCGGCGACGCGCAGGTAGTCGTTGTGCGCGCCGCTGCGCTCCCCGGATCTCGGGGCGTAATCGATGAGCTGGACGAGATTGCCGTACCCGACGCCGCGAAGCGGGTGCTCGACGATGAGCCGCAGGGAGAAGTCCAGCACCTCCCAGCGTTGAACGTCACTGGAGATGATGCTCGCCTCGTTGCGCCAAGGCGTCAGCAGCTCGC
Source organism: Sphaerisporangium rubeum (assembly GCF_014207705.1). Classification (NCBI taxonomy): domain Bacteria; kingdom Bacillati; phylum Actinomycetota; class Actinomycetes; order Streptosporangiales; family Streptosporangiaceae; genus Sphaerisporangium; species Sphaerisporangium rubeum. Next base: position 2,782,425 of record NZ_JACHIU010000001.1, on the reverse strand, counting down.
CAAACCCCACGCCCCAGCTCACCGAGGCGACGGCGACCAGGGCCGGCGCGGCCAGGACGGCGAGGCGCACCACCGGCGGACGGCCGGTCACGAGGACGAAAACGGCGCCGACCACCACAGCGAGCACCCCCGACCGCGACTCGGAGGCCACCACGCAGGCCAGGCACACGGCGGCGGGCACCAGCCAGCGCACGGCGCGGCGGGTACGCGCCAGGGCCAGGCACGCCACCACGGCCGGTCCGTCGACGACACCCAGGCAGGTGGACAGGTAGGTGAGGGTGCGCAGCCGCTCGCCGCTCTGGTAACCGCAGGCGAGCGCGAACAGCGCCACGGCGACCGCGCTCCAGACGAAGGCGTGGACGACGACCACGGGCCGCGGCCTGACCATCACGACCACGGCGAGCATCAGCAGGCAGACGACCAGACCGGGGAAGTGGCGTCCGCCGGCGTAGCGCAGGGAGAACTGCGCGGCGACGGCGACGGGGGGAGCGAAATAGCCGGCCAGCACGATGACCGCCAGTGCGGCGATCGGCAGGTGTTCGACGGTCGGCCTGAGCCCGCCCAGCAGCGCGCGGGCACCCACGGCGACGGCCAGCACGATCACACACCCGGTGACCGCCGCCGCGGTGAGCTCGACGTACACCAGGTCGCCGCCGAAACCCAGTTCCAGCACCATCGGCACCAGCAGGCCGATCGGGATGAGCGCCACGCTCGCCGCGCGCGGGGAGGCGAACGCCAGCACCGCATAGGCGATGTACGGAAGGGCGACCAGCAGCCGCTCGTGGCCGGCGAACACGATCAACGCGGCCCCCGTGAGCGCCACGCACAACGACGCCTGAAGGATGTCCGCCGTGCCGAGCCGGCTCACCGATCGCGGACCCACCGCCCGACCGAGCCGGACGAGCGGGTCAGCCGGCAAGGCGACCGCTCTCCGTGAACCAGTCCAGCGTGTGCCGCAGACCGGTCGCCAACGGGACCGGCGTGAGGTCGGGGAACAGCTCCCGCAGCCTGCGGTCGCAGCCCTGGGAGTGCCGGATGTCGCCGGTGCGCGCGGGCTCGTGCACGACCTCTACGGGACGGCCGGCCAGCCGGCCGACCAGGTGGGCCAGTTCGATGACCGTGGTGCTGGTCCCGTAGGCGAGGTTGACCGGCGCGGGGGAGACCAGCCCCCGGAGCAGGGTGTCCACGATGACCTCCACGACGGTGCCCACGTAGGTGAAGTCGCGTGACTGGCCGCCGTCGCCGTGGACCCGCAGGGGCTCTCCGCGCAGAGCGGCGGCGATGAACGCCGGGACCACGGCGGCGTAGGCGTGGCCGGCGGGCTGCCCGGGTCCGTAGACGTTGAAGAAGCGGAAGACCAGCGCCGGAACGCCGAAAGCGGCGCCGTAGGCCAGCGCGTAGGCTTCGGCGGCCAGTTTGCCGGCGCCGTAGGGGCTGATGGGCACGGTGGGCACGGTCTCGTCCTTCACGTCCGCCGGGGCCGCGCCGTACACCGAGGAGGACGAGGCGACGATCACCGGTGCGCCGGAGGCGCGGCAGGCCTCAAGGACGCACAGCGTCCCGGTGGCGTTGACCTCGTGGCTGTCCAGCGGCGCCGCGATGGAACGGGCGACGGACGGCCGCGCGGCCAGATGGACGACGGCGTCGGCCTCGGCGACCAGTTTGGCGACCGTCTTCCGGTCGAGGATGCTCCCGATGACCAGCTCGGCGCCGGTGCCGCGCAGGTTGTCCATCGACCCCGAGCTGAGGTCGTCCAGGGCCATCACCCGGTCGAACCGCGGGTGCGCGCCGAGCGCCTGGCACAGGTTCGAGCCGATGAAGCCCGCTCCCCCGGTCACCAAGACCTTCACGCCTGCCCCCCCGCCGATGACGCACATTGGTCGCGCCTTTTGGACCGGCCCCGGCACATCGCCGCCATGCCCGCGCACCGCCTCCGCGCGCGAGGGCTTTCAGGGAGGTCGAAAAGGTTCATGGCGCAGGACGCTACCGGGGACGGCCGGAATACTGCGGAAAGGACACGGATCCGATCGGCCATATGAACCGGGCTTTGCCTGGACCGACAATTCCACTGAACCCTTTTCGACCGAGGTCACGGCCTGCGGTGAGCAGGGGCCGGGATGACGTCGTGTCCAGGTCGAGGTTGGACGACATGGCGCCAACCCGCGAGGACCGGCGAAAACACGTCCTTTTCCGACTATGCGCGAACAAAGGGTTTCGCTCGGCAAGCGGCGCTGAAAATGCCCGCCAAATATACGCAAGACGGCGGACGGCTGCGGCCCGGCGCCAATGCGCCATCTATAACGTTCCGCTGTTCCCTAAATGCGACACGTCGACCGGGTGTCCGACAGAGGAGCCATCTTGACTGCAAAAGGCATGCATTTCCTGATCACCGGCGGAAGCGGGTTCATTGGCTCACATCTCATCGACGCTCTGCTCGGCGATGGTGCTTTCGTAACGGTTCTCGACAACCTCTCCACCGGCCGCCTGGCGAATCTGGCCCACGTCGTCGCCGATCCGCGTCTGCGTTTCGTGCAGGGGTCGGTGCTGGACGAACTGGTCGTGGACGAGCTGGTCCACCGGTGCGACGTCGTGGTGCACCTGGCCGCGGCCGTGGGGGTCAAGCTGATCATCGAGGAACCGCTGAAGTCGCTCACCACCAACATCCGCGGTTCTGAGATCGTGATCGAGTCCGCTCACCGCTACCGCAAGAAGATCCTGGTGGCCAGCACCAGCGAGATCTACGGCAAGAACTCCACCAGCCCGCTGCGCGAGGACGCCGAACGCATCCTCGGCACACCCTCGGTGGTGCGGTGGGCCTACAGCACGGCCAAGGCCGTCGACGAGATCCTCACCAACGCCTACCACCGGGAACGCGGCCTGCCGACCATCATCGTGCGGCTGTTCAACACGGTCGGTCCCCGGCAGAGCCCCGCCTATGGGATGGTCCTCCCTCGTCTGGTGCGGCAGGCGGTCGCCGGCCTCCCGCTCACCGTCTATGGCGACGGCACCCAGACGCGCTGTTTCACGCACGTCGCCGACGTGGTGGACGCCCTGATGCGGCTGCTGGACCACGACGGCGCGGTGGGCCAGACCTTCAACGTCGGCTCCCCACGCGAGGTGAGCATCCTGGAACTGGCCAAGCTCGTCATCGAGTACACCGGCTCCACCTCGGCGGTGGAGATGATCCCCTACCACGACGCGTACGAACCGGGGTTCGAGGACATGGTGCGCAGGGTCCCCGACACGGCCAGGCTTCGCGCGCTGACGGGGTGGGAGCCGCGGCTGACCCTGGAGGACGTGCTGATCCAGACGATCGCGGAGGCCCGCGCCGAACTGGCTGCGTTGCGGCGGTGAACGGCATCACCTTGCTGCTCGCGGCCGTGTCCTGCTTCCTGCTGTCGAGCGGCGCCACGACGGTGCTCACCCGGCTGGCCCTGGCCTGGGGCATCACCGACCGTCCCGGCGGCCACAAGGCCCATTCCCGTCCCGTCCCGTACCTCGGAGGCGTGGCCATCGTGCTCGGCACCATCGTGCCGGTGATGTTGCTGCCGGACTTCCAGGAGCGCCGCTGCGTCGTGATCGTCATGGCCGGCGTCGCGGTCGCCGTGCTCGGCCTGATCGACGACCTGTCGCCGTTGTCCCTGCGCGTGCGGCTGGCCGTGGAGACGCTGGCGGCCGGCGCAGTCGTGCTGAGCGGGGTCGAGGTTCCCTTCACCGGCGGATGGGTGGACGGCCCGGCCACCGCGGCGTGGATCGTCGTGATCGGCAACTCCCACAACCTGCTCGACAACATGGACGGAGCGCTCGGCGCGGTGGCCGCGGTGAGCGCCGCGGTGCTGGGGCTGACCGCGTCCCTGCGGTCGGAGCCCGGGCTGGGACTGCTCCTGCTGTCGCTCAGCCTGGCCAGTCTCGGGTTCCTGCGGCACAACTGGGCTCCGGCGAAGGTGTTCATGGGGGACGCGGGCTCGCTGTTCATCGGCTTCGTCCTGGCGTCCTCGGCCGCCCTGCTGGTGACGGGGTCCAGCGCCGCGACCGGGATCGCGGGGCTGGTCCTGTTCACCTTCGTCGCGGTCGTCGACACCGGCGTCGTCCTGGTGTCCCGCAGACGGGCCGGCCGGCCGCTGCTGAGCGGGGGAACCGACCACCTGTCGCACCGCCTGCGCCGCCTCGGGCTCGGCACCCGGCTCACCGCGGTCACCCTGGCCGGCGTCTCCGCCATGACCGGCGTGCTCGGCCTGCTGATCGTGCTGCACCGGCCCCCGGCGGTGGCCGTGACCGTCGTCGCGGTCGCCGGCGCGCTGGCGCTCATCGGGCTGGCCCAGAAGGTGCGCGTCTATCCCGCCGTCCTGGCCGACCATCCCTCGAAGATCCGTGAAAGGCGCTGATCCGGTGGACCTGCTCTCCTACCTGCGGCTGGCTCGCCGTAGCTGGCCGGTCATCCTCCTGTCGTTGGTGCTCGCCACCGCCGCTTCGTTCCTGGTGACCGCGAGGACGCCGCCGACCTACGCGGCGACCGTGTCCATGGTCGTGTCGGCCCACGACGAGGGCAAGACCAGCACGGCCACCGCCTACCAGGCGGCGCTGCTGTCGGTCCAGCGGGTGAAGTCCTACGCCGCGCTGCTCACCAGCCGCAAACTCGCCGCCCGGGTCGTGTCCGGAGACAAGGAAGCCCGGCGACTGGCCGAGAACATCACCGCGGATGTGGTGCCGGACACGGTGATCCTCCGCGCCACGGTCACCGACCGCGACCCCGTGCGCGCGGCATGGCTGGCGAACGCCGTGGGGACGCAGTTCACCCGGCTGATCGGCCAGATCGAACGCCCCGCACCCGGCGATCCCGCCACCGTCAAGATCACCCTCCTCGACAAGGCGGAGGTCCCGAGCAGTCCGGCGAGCCCTCGGCCGCTGGTCAACCTGGCGATCGCCTTGTTCGTCGCCTTGCTTCTGTCCTCCTGCGCGATCGCCGTGCGCGGGATCATGGACACCGCGGTCACCACGGTCGAGGAGCTGCGCGGGCTGGCGGACGGCCCCGTCCTCGGCGTGATCGGATACGAGCCCGACGCGCGGCGCCACCCGCTGATCGTCCGCCATGAGGGCCGGTCGTCGAGGGCGGAGGCGTTCCGCTCGCTGCGGACGAACCTGCGCTTCCTGAACGTCGACGGCGCGCCTCGCTCACTGCTCGTCACCAGTTCCCTGCCGGGCGAGGGCAAGACGTCCGTCGCGGCCAACCTCGCCATCGCCATGGCCCAGACCGGATGGCGGGTGCTGCTGGTGGACGCCGACCTGCGCCGGCCGAGCGTGCCGTCCTATCTCGGCATCGAGGGCGCGGTGGGCCTCACCGACGTGCTCCTCGGCGACGTGGACCCGGCAGACGCCGTGCAGAGCTGGGGGCGGCCGAGCCTGTCGGTCCTGCCGAGCGGCAGGATCCCGCCGAACCCCAGCGAGTTGCTCGGCTCCCAGGGGATGCGCGGGCTGATGGACCGGCTCACCCAGAAGTACGACATCGTGATCATCGACACCGCTCCCCTGCTGCTCGTCACCGACGCCGCCGCGCTCGCCGCGAGCTCTGACGCCGTGCTGCTCGTCGCCCGGTACGGCAAGACGCGGCGGGAGTACGTGACCCGGGCGGCGGAACTGCTGGCCTCGGCCAACGCGCGCCTGGCGGGCACGGTGCTGAACTTCGTGCCCCGCAAGTCCGGCGAGGTCCACTACGGGTACAGCGAGTACCAGGCCAACGTCAGCGAGGAGCGGGCCCCGCTGGTCGGGGTGTGACCGGCCCCGTCACCATCGACAGCGGCACCTCAAGCGCCTGCCGCACCGCGCGGACCGCGGCGCGGTAGGCGCGGGGCGGTCCGCCGTAGGGGTCGCCGATGTCGGGCCGGTCCACCGGGATCACCCCACGCAGGTCCCGTGCCTCGGCGAGCAGGGCATGCGCTCGCCGCACCGGGTCGTCGTACGCGGTGACCAGGGCCGGGGGGACGGCCGCGGCCAGAGCGCCGAACTCGGCCACCGTGAAGACCCGGTGGGCCGCCGCCGGGCACGCGGAGACGATCCACGCTCGGTGGGTCAGCGCGGCGGCCAGGACGAGGTCCGCCTCCTCGATCAACTCGGTGGTGAGCAGGCGCGGCACCCGCTCCCCGGCCCCGGCCACACCGGCCTTCTCCAGCGCACGGACCGCCTTGGCAGGCAGCCTCCCCCCCGGCACGGCGTGCGTGCCGGCGCTCTCCGCCACAATGGCCGGATGGCCGGCGAGCGCGGCCCCGGCGATGCGTTCGGCGGCCGGCGAACGGCACAGGTTGGCCGAGCAGACGAACAGGACGCGGAAGACCCCCGTGCGGGAGGCCGGCGTCGCGCGCGCGTACGTCTGTCCGACCGGCCGTCCGGTCTGCTCCCGCATGGGTGTCTCTGGGAAGTGCGTCATGGGGCACACGCTAGAGCGGCCTCCCAGGTGGCAAGTGGCGACGCGCTTTCGTTTGAACCTTTCTCAACCTGGATGACGGCAGGGCCTGGTGCGACCGGTTTCGGCGTCCGGCCGCTCAGGGGGTGCAGCCGCGCCGGTCCGCGCTGATCCGGGTCAGCTGCGGCCGGGTCAGCGGTTGCACCGGCACACGGGGGGTGACGGCCGTCGCGGGCTCGGCGAAGTCGAACTCCAGGGTCCTGGACTGGCGTGGCCGGAACTCCAGCACGGTCGAGTAGACCGGGTGGGACCGCTCGGTCTCGCGCAGCACCGCCACCGATGCGCCGTCCACCCGCGCCGCCTTCATCCGCGCGCCGACCCCGGCGTACAACGACACCCACAGCCGGTGCTCGGCCCTGCCGGTCGCCTGGCCCGCGGGGGCCGCGGTGACGTAGGACGGCAGGCGGTCCGCCGGCACGTCGTTGGTCAGGCGGACGCGCACCGTCGAGTCGCGCCGTCCGTCACGGCAAGGACCGAGCCGGTAGTCCAGTGACCGGCTGAGGTAGTAGTCGAGCTTGTTGCCTCCAGAATTGTTCACCACCAGGCCCGCGAACGGGCCGGGAGAACGAGGCAGTACTCCGCCGAGTGAGGTGGCGGCCAGGCGGCGCTGCTCGGCGGGCCGGCGGCTCCAGATCTGCACCCGACGCTCCTCCACCATGGGCTTGGCGACCGGCAGCAGCCGCGCGGGATCGAGATACGTCTTCGGCAGCGCGGCGCGCACGGCTTCGGCGATACCGAGCAGGAAGCGCTTGCGCGTCACGGGGTCGGGGAAGCGTTCGTAGGCGGAGCGTTCGGTGAGCTCGACGACGTTGTCGGCGCGTACCCGCTCACCGTCCGGGAGTCGCACCGGGCCGATCAGGCCGAGCAGGTAGGACAGCGCCACCGGGTCGATCGCGACGGCGCCGTCCAGCCGCCGGCCGGTCCGCCGCTCGTACAGCGCGATCCAGGTCGAGGCGGCGTACGGGAAGTGCGGGGAGAGGTTGGAGACCGACAGCAGCCGCACCGCGCCGAGACCGTACCTGGCGCGGAACTCGTCCCCGTGGTCGGTGACCGGCGTGCCGGTGCCTACGAGGTCGTTGTTGGAGCTCAGGCGCTCGATGGACAGGACACCGCCGCGAGCCTTGAGCACGCCGAACGCGCCGACCAGCCCGCCGGTGCCGCGTGCCTCGGCGTTGGTCTGGAAACCGAGGAAGTAGCGCCGTGTACCGTCGAGGCCGAGCATCGGCGGCAGCAGCTCTGCGGTCGTGGCGGCGGCGGACACCAGGCCGCGCAGCCGTTCCACCTCGCGAAGTGCCATGGCCCTCGCCTCGTCCACCTGTCCCGAGCCGGTGCGCGCGGGGGTGGCGGCCAGCAGTGCGCGGGCCCGGCCGATCCGTCCGGCGGCTCGCGAGAGCACCGGCGCCGCGGTCCTGATGTCGGCCAGCGCGCGGCGGGTGCCGGCGGCGGAGCCCGGCTCGGCCGCGGTGAGCGGCGTCACGGCGTCCAGCACTTCGCTCATCGCGCCGGTGACCTCGGCCGCGGACACGGCGAGGCCCCGCACGGTCGCCGCGGCGTCCCCGAGGAACGGCAGGTGCGTGAGCAGCGACCAGGCGGGGCCTGTGGTGAGGCGCCGGGCCTCGGCGGTGTGGTCACGCGCCTCAGCGAGCGCCACGGTGACCCGGCCGGCGTCACGCGCGCCGATCAACCCGCGCAGACGCGCGAGTGACCGGTGCGCGGCCTCCAGGTGGTCGCGCGTGCTCAGCCCGAGATGGACCGGCCAGCCCACCCCCGCCACCAGCGTCACGGCGAGGACGAGCAGGCCGGCCCGTACGGTCCGGCGGCACCGGGTCGGCGGCACGGGCCGCGTGTCGCTAGCGGGCTTCCGCGGACCTGCGCCGGCGGACGGCGACGACGGCACCCGCCGCGCCGGCCAGCAGCAGCACACCGCCGGCCCCGGCGAGCGCAGCGACCGGCGCGCCGGTGAACGGCAGCGTCCCCGCGATCACGCCGCCCTTGGGCCCGTGACCGTGCTCGCCGCGCTCACCCTGCTCGCCGCGCTCACCGCCGCCGTGGCCACCACGGCCGCCGTCGCCGGCGTACGATTCGTCGTACTCGCCGGGACCGCCGTACAGGTCGTCGTAGCCGCCGCCTCTGCCACCGCCGCCTCTGTCATCACCCTCCTCGTGCACGAGGAGGGTGTTGCCGCCGATGAGCTCGTCGTGGCCGTCGGAGCGGTGACCCCCGCCCTTCTCGTGGCGCACCAGCTCGCGGACCGGCTCCCTGCCGGGACGGGTGACGATGTTGCTCGGAGCCGACACCTTGCCCGCGGCGTCACGCGCCTTCACGAAGTACGACACCGTCACCTCCGGCGGACGCCGGTCGGTGAAGGTGAGCTGGGTGGCCGGGACTACCGCGATGAGGCGGAACGGCGAGGTGGCGGCGAAGATCTCGTACGCCACCACACCAGGTCCCGGCGGGTAGATCGGCAGGGCCGTGGACGGACCCCAAGTCAGGATGATCAAGTCGGGTGGCGACTCGGTCAGCGTCAGGTTCGTCGGTGCGGTCGGCGGCTGCGTGTCGGGCTGCCGCCACGCCGAGGCGTGCGCCGCCTGTGGCACAGGAGCGGCTCCGGCGTTCGCAGCCGTGCATGTCGCCATGACGCTCGAGACGGTCACGGAAAGTAGCAGAGGTATCGCGTAGTTCTTGCCAGCCATTCAATTCTCCCCGATGGGCGACGATCCGAGCCGTTGAGAGCCTCGCCCGGAAATCGAAGTCGACGTGCTCTTTTGTAGTCGTCGCCCGAACCGGGATGCCGCGACCGCGCAGGGCCTTTGCTGAAAGATCGCTCGCTTTCTGCTCGAACTGGACGAAGAAGGCCCCTGCCGCGGGGGTGGTACGCGGCGGGGGCCTTCTATGGGAGGAGCGGGTCGGTCAGCGCGTCAGGTTCGCCGGGTGGCCGATGGACAGGCCCGAGTCGGTGTCGAAGAAGTGGAGGTTGTGGGTGTCCACCACCAGGTCGACGTTCTGGCCGGGACGGACGTGGCTGCGGGAGTTCACCCGGGCCGTCCACAGGGACTTGTCGCCGACCAGCGGGAGCGCGGCCTCCTCGTCCTCGCCGTGGTCGGCGGCGGCCACCGTGTCGCGGTGCTCGACCGGCGGCGCGTCGATGAGGAACAGCACGTTGATCTCGCTGCCGAGCTCCTCGGTGACCTCCGCGCGGGCCGGGATGCGGGCCCAGCCGGCCGAGTGGCCGTTGGCGGAACCGGAGTCCTCGAAGTCGGAGGGGCGGATGCCGAGGATGATCTTCTTGCCGAGGTACTGGTCGAGGCCCGGCTTCTCGCTGAACGTCGAGTCGGGCACCGGCAGGTTGTGGCCGGCGAACGACACGGCGGGGCCGGCGTCGGAGCGGACCAGCTCGGCGGTGACGAGGTTCATGGACGGCGAGCCCATGAAGCCGGCGACGAAGAGGTTGACCGGGTTCTCGAAGAGGTTCTGCGGGGTGTCGACCTGCTGCAGCACACCGTCGCGCAGCACGCAGACCCGGTCGCCGAGGGTCATGGCCTCGACCTGGTCGTGGGTGACGTACACGGTGGTGACGCCGAGGCGCTCGTGCATCTGGTTGAGCGAGGCGCGCATCGAGACACGCAGCTTGGCGTCGAGGTTGGACAGCGGCTCGTCCATGAGGAAGGCCTGCGGCTCACGCACGATGGCGCGGCCCATGGCGACACGCTGACGCTGACCACCGGACAGCGCGGCGGGCTTGCGCTTGAGGTACTGGTCGAGGCCGAGCATCTTGGCGGCCTCCTGGACGCGCTTGCCGATCTCGGCCTTCGGCATCTTGCGGAGCTTGAGGCCGAAGGCGAGGTTCTCCTCGACCGTCATGTGCGGGTACAGCGCGTAGTTCTGGAACACCATCGCGATGTCGCGGTCCTTCGGCGGCAGGTGGTTGACCACGCGGTCACCGATGGAGATCTCGCCGCCGCTGATGTCCTCAAGACCGGCGATCATGCGCAGCGCGGTCGACTTGCCGCACCCGGAGGGGCCGACCAGGACCATGAACTCGCCATCCTGGATGTCCAGGTTGAGGCCGTTCACGGCTTTCACACCGCCCGCATAGATCTTGTCTACGTTGCGGAGAACGATTGATGCCATGACAGTCCTTCGTGCGTCCGGTTCGCCGCCGGAAATGGATACGTTTTCATGAATCTCACCGGAACCGGACATCCCTGTCAAGCCCTTGCGAAATAGTGGCTCATCACACGGTCAGGAGAGGCGCACCGGCTGGCCTCGCGGTGGAAAACATGATGGAATCGTTTCCATGAACCCCAGCGGCCGTCGCCGTACGACGATCAAGGACGTGGCCGAGGCCGCCGCCGTCGGCGTGGCCACCGCGTCCCGCGTGCTGTCCGGCACCGGATCGGCGAGCGCCACCACCAGGGAGCGGGTGCTCGCCGCCGCGGCACGGCTCGACTACCGGCCGAGCGCGCTCGGCCGCAACCTGCGGCGGCAGCACACCGGAGGCATCGGCCTGCTGCTGCCGGACATCACCGACGCCTTCTACAGCCGCCTCGCCGACGGCGTGCTGGCGTGCGCGCAGTCCGCCGGGGAACCGGTGATGATCGGCATCACCGGCGACGACCCCGAGCGCGAGGCCGAGCTGATCGGCTCGCTGCTGGAGCAGAGCGTGGAACGCGTCATCGCCGTCCCGTGCGGCGACGGCGAGATGTGGGGACCCGCCTTCCGCGCCGGCCTCGGGGTCGTCTTCGTCGAACGCCGCGCCGCGGGCCGCGACGACGTCCCCACCGTGCTGGCCGACGACCGCTCCGGCGTCCGCGTCGCCGTGGAGTACCTCATCGGCCTCGGCCACCGCCGCATCGCCTTCCTGGCACGCCATGGCCAGTCGCAGCGCGTGCGCGCCTACCGGGAGGCGCTGGCCTCCCTCGGCATGCAGGTGGACGAGGAGCTCATCGCACGCGCGCACGCCACCCGCGACTCGGCCTACGCCGCCGCGTCCGGCCTGTTCCAGCACCGGCCCGACCTGACCGCCGTCCTCGCCGGAGGCAACATGCTCGGCGAGGTCGCCTTCCTCGCGGCACGCGAACTCGACCTGCGCGTCCCGAGAGACCTCTCCTTGATCATGTTCGACGACGTCCCCTGGGCCGAGCTGTGCTCCCCCCCGCTGACCGTCATCTCCCAGCCGCCGCAGGACATGGGCTACCGCGCCGCCGAACTCGTCCTGCGGGAGTCGCGCCGGCCCCGCACCGTGACGCTCCCCACGGAACTGATCATCCGGGGAAGCTGCGCACCCCGCCGCTGAACCGGGACAAAAACCCTGCGACGGCCCGTCGCGGGGGTTCCGCGTGGCCTCGACGCGCCGGGCCCGCGACAGCGCACCGGCTGATTTTTCCGGCATGTTCGGAACCAAACGTCAAGGTCACCGGAATTCTTCGTCAGATCGCGATCATGTCACGTACGAGGCGGGCCAACAGGGGCTCGCGGGACGGCAGAGATGTGCCGCCGTGATCGCAAACAAGTGTCCGCGGCGTGTCCCCGGTCGCGGCGCGAGGGCCGGGACGCCGTTAGAAACCGCCGTAGGACCCGTCGCGGCGCCGTCCGGGAGGCGCGGGAGAAGCGTCTCTCCAGAATCCGGACCGGCCACGCGGACGCCTCGCGCGCACGCCATGCGCGCGGGGATGTGGCGGCCCGCCTTCGTGGTGGACCGCGCTTCCGCACGCGACCCGACGAATAGGACCGATTTGGAGAGAACCCGCGCTTTCCGCAGCGCAGTAGTGGTCGTGATCGCTGCCGCCGCCCTGCACGGGGGCGCCGGCACGGCACAGGCCCTGATCGCCGGCGACGCGGAGGCCGTCAACGGCCCGGCCGAGCCGCTCATACCCGGCCGCGGCGGCCTCGCCGCCGCCACCCTCCCGTACGGCGCCGCCGTGAAGGCGCACGCCGACCCGGGCAGGGCTCTCGAACTCACCGGCCCGCCGATCGGCATGAGGGCCGGCCTGAGACTCCGGCCGGAGAAGGCCCCGGCCGCCACACCGCGAGCAGGACGGACCGCGCGGACCACCGCGACGGCGAGAACCGCTCCCACGCGCACCGGCACCACCAGAGCCCGGACCGCGAAGATCGCGAGGGCCGCCACGACCACGAACGCGGCGCGGACCGCGCGGGTCACGGAGGCCATGCGCACCGCACAGGCCTGGACGGCGGCACACACCGCACGGGCCTCGAAAGCGGCACACACCACGCCGACCGCGACGACGGTGCATCTCGCACGTATCGCGAGAACCGTGCGCACCGCGAACGCCGCGAAGTCGGCGAGAACCGCGAGGACGGCGAGAACCGTCAGGTCACTGCGGGCCCTGAGGGCTCAGCGGGCCGCGCGGATCGCGAGGGCCGCCGCGCGGCGCCACGTACGCAGGCTGGCGCGCGCTCCGCAGGGCAGGAACAAGGTGATCGCCTACCGGCTGGTCGCCCAGCGGGACTGGCCGCTCGCGCAGTTCCGCTGCCTGGACAGCCTGTGGACCAGGGAGAGCGGCTGGAACCACCGCGCGCAGAACCCGTCGTCCGGCGCCTACGGCATCCCGCAGGCCCTGCCGGGCAACAAGATGGTCGGCGTCGGACAGGACTGGCGCGTCAACCCCATCACCCAGATCCGGTGGGGACTGAAGTACATCAAGGGCCGCTACGGCAACCCGTGCGGCGCCTGGGGCCACTTCAGGTCGCACAACTGGTACTGAGCATGGCGCGGGGAGCGTCCGGGTCACCCCCGGGCGCCCCTGTGTTCCTCCAGGCGCACCGCGATCGCGTTGACCAGCAGGTCGAGGCCGTACTCGAACGTCTCCTCGTGGTCGTAGGACGCGAAGAAGCCCGCCATGGCCCCCGTCTCGGGGAACAGCACCGGGTCCACGTCGGTGGCCCGCGGCGCCGGGGTGATCGCCGGGGTCACCCCCACCTCACGCAGCAGCGACCCCACGATGAACGCGATGAAGGTGCGCAGCACGTGCACCGCGTCCTGTGCGTCGAACCCGGCGTCCCGCAGCGTCGCGAGGGCCCGTTCCACCGGCAGCAGTCCCGCCGTCGACTGCATCTGCCGGCTCACCACGACCATGGTGGAGCGCGGGTAGTGGTGCGCGATCTGCCGGAAGGCCCTCGCCTGGCTGCGCACCCGCTCGGTCCAGTGCGCGCCGGGGTCGTCGGTGAAGGCGAGCTGCGACAGCACCGTCTCGGCCACCGCGTCGAGCAGCGCGGCCTTGCTCGGCACGTGGTTGTACAGCGACATCACGCCGACGCCGAGACCGGCCGCGATCCTGCGCATCGAGATCGCGTCGGCGCCTTCCCGCTCGATCAGGTCGATGGCGGCGCCGACGATACGGGAACGGGAAAGAGGCGGCATAAGGATCATTCTCTCCTGGCCGATTGACGTACGTACAGCGTACGTGTCACCCTCCAGATGTACGTACGGTGTACGTCCCGACGGAGGCCCCCCGTGTCGACCCATGAGCTCTACACCATCCCCGCCGAGCTCTCCACGTGGGACGTGGAGATGGCCGGTTCCTCCCGCTTCACGTGGGAGTACGACGACGGCCGCGACCGCATGCTCGCCCTGTACCAGAAGGGCAAGGACAAGCAGTGGGACTCGGTCAAGCGCATCGACTGGGGCATCGAGGTCGACCCGTACGACGTGCTCGGCATCCCCGACCAGGCCATCGCCATCTACAACACGCCGCTGTGGCACCGCATGGACGAACAGCAGCGCAAGGAGGTCAGGCGGCACGGCGCGGCCTGGCAGTTCTCGCAGTTCCTGCACGGCGAGCAGGGGGCCATGATCTGCTCGGCGCGCATCGTGGAGTCCGTCCCCGACCTGGACGCCAAGTTCTACGCCGCCACGCAGACCATGGACGAGGCACGGCACGCCGAGACGTACGCGCGCTTCCTCAAGGAGAAGGTCGGCATCGCGTACCCGATCAACCCGTACCTGAAGTCCCTGCTGGACGACACGCTGAGCGACTCGCGCTGGGACATGCCGTACCTCGGCATGCAGGTGCTCATCGAGGGCCTCGCGCTCGCCGCGTTCGGCGTCATGCGCGACATCACCGACAAACCGCTGCCGAAGCAGATCCTCGCGTACGTCATGCAGGACGAGGCGCGGCACGTCGCGTTCGGCCGCATGGCGCTGCGCGACTACTACAAGAACCTCACCGACGCCGAGCGCCGCGAGCGTGAGGACTTCGTCATCGAGGGCTGCTACCTCATGCGCGACCGCCTGCGCGGCGTCGAACAGTGGGAGAACCTCGGCCTGTCGCCGCAGGAGGTGCGGCAGGCGCTGGCGGCCACCGACGAGTCGCAATACTTCCAGTTGTTCCGCTCGCTGCTGTTCAGCCGCATCGTGCCGTGCGTCAAGGACATCGGCCTGTGGAGCGAGCGCCTGCAGAAGGCCTACGCCGACATGGGGGTCCTGGAGATGGCGGGGCAGAACCTCGACGCGCTCATGCGCCAGGACGAGGAGATCGCCGAGAAGCTCGACGTGGAGCGCTTCGCCGCCGAGGAGGCCGAACGCGCCGAAGAGGTCGCCGCCACCATCTCCCTCGGCACAGGCTCCCTCGGCACGGGAGAGGACCCCGCGCGGCGCTAGCCGGCGAGCAGCGCCAGCAGCAGGGCCCCCGTGGCGACCGCCAGCGTGCCGAGCCAGGCGAACACCGCGTCGAGGCGTACGTCCGGCGGCGGGCCGTCGCCGCACCGCTCGGCCTGGCGGTGCCGCACGCGCGCACGGGCCAGCAGCACCGCGCCGCACAGCGCGGCGAGCACGAACGGCGCCGCCGCGCGGCCCTCGTGGAACCGCCGTCCCGCCGCGCCCGCGGCCAGCAGCCCGCCTGCCGCGAGCGCCACACCGGTACGGATCCACGCGAGCAGCGTGCGCTCACGATGCAGCCCCGGCGTGGGGTCCGCCGTCATCGGGCCACCACGATGAGCACCAGCGCCAGCGCCGCCACCAGCGCGACGCCGTACCCGAACACCGGCGCGAGGGCCAGCGCGGGGATCGGCGCGCGGCGGCGCAGCGCGGTCTGCACCCGCCGCCACCGGGGGTAGGCGAGCGCCGCCGCCAGCGTGGCGAGCAGCGCCAGCACCACGGCCACCGCGACCCGTACCCAGGAGACGAACACCTCGCGCGGCACCGCCGCCATCGCGACACCGGCGGCGCTCAGGGCCAGCGAGGTGCTCAGCCAGGTGAGGAACGTGCGCTCGTTGGCCAGCGTGAACCGGGGGTCGGGCTCGCTCTCCTCGTCCATGCCGGCAACGCTAATTCGCTGGCAATCCCCCTAGAGAAATCGGGGTACGCGCAGGTCAGGTGCACTCCTCGGCGACGGTCCTGAGCGCCTGCGCGGCGTCGGTGGCGACCTTCTGCGCGGCCTGCGCGGCGTCGGCGGCGTTGTTGACGTCCAGCTTGCCGATGCTGTCGGCGAGCTTCTGCAGCGCCTCGTTCAACGTGGTGTTGCCGGCCTTGTCCGCCACGTCCTCCAGCTTGGTGGCGCCGTCCCGCAAGGCCTTCTCCATGGCCTCCGGGTCGTTGACCAGGCTGCCGACCTTGGCCGCCGTGTCACTGATGACCTTGTTGGCCTCGATGCAGCCCTGGGCCTTGTCCAGCGAGCTGCACCCGGTGACCAGGACCACGGCGGCGACAGCGGAGACGGCGAAAGCGGCACGGGGGAGGAATCGCATGCCCCGACCCTAGCCAACCCCGGCGCGGCGCGCGGCGGGCCGCTCAGTCGCGGGCCAGGCTCGCCTCCTCGTAGTCGAGCTCACGGGTGACCCGCCGCAGCACCTCGTCGTCGATGCGGCGCTCGTCGCGCATGCGGACCAGCACCTCGCGCTCGGCCTCCAGCATGGCCCGCCGCAGCCGGCGGTACAGCGCGCTCGGCGTCTCCTCGCCGTCCTGGCCGACGCCGCCGCCGAGCCGTTCCCACGCACCCATCGCGCGGCGCTCGGCGAGGGTGCGCAGCCGGTCGACCACCTCGGCGTGGGTCTCCGGCACGCCGTCGGCGGTCAGCTCGTCCAGTCTCGCCAGCGCCGCGGTCGCCGCGGCCTGCTGCGCGGCGGCCTCCGCCAGGTTGTCGCGGTAGACGTCCTGGTCGCCGGACACACCGAGCCTGCGCACGACCATCGGGAACGTCAGGCCCTGCACCAGCAGCGTGCCGATCACGGCGGTGAAGGTGAGGAAGAGCAGCAGGTCGCGCTCAGGGAAGCCCTCCGGCAGCGCGAAGGCCGCGGCCAGGGACACCACACCCCGCATGCCGGCCCAGCTGATCACCGTGACGTGGGCCATCACGCGCTTCGGCCGCGCCTCGCGGGACTTCCCCGACAGCAACGGCAGATAGGTCGTGGCCGCCGTCCAGACGAACCGCGCCAGCACCAGCGCGGCGAACACCGCGATCGCGTACCACGCGAGCCGCCAGGGGTTCTCACCGCCGAGGCCCTGCAGGATCAGCGGCAGTTGCAGGCCGATCAGCAGGAACACGACGACTTCGAGGAAGAAGTCGAGCACCTTCCACACCGAGTGCGACACCAGCCGCGTGCCGTACCCGACGCGGTTCATGCGGTGGCCGAGGTAGACGCCGACCACCACCACCGACAGCACACCGGACGCGTGCACCGCCTCGGCCGCCAGGTACGCCGCGAACGGCAGCATCAGCGACACCGTGTTGGTGATCAGCGGATCGCGCACCCGGAGGAACATGCGTGCCGACAGCCGCGCCAGCACGTACCCGATGACCAGCCCCGCACCCGCCGCGTACAGGAAACGTCCGGCCCCGATGAGGAGGCTGAACCCCTCCCCCGCCGCGGCCGCCACCGCGACCCGGTAGGCGGTGAGCGCGGTGGCGTCGTTGAAGAGACTCTCCCCCAGCAGGATCGTCATCATCTTGCGCGGCAGCCCGAACCGCCGCGCCACCGCCACCGCCGCCACGGCGTCCGGCGGCGCCACGATCGCGCCGAGCGCGAACGCCGCCGCCAGCGGCATCTCCGGCACCAGCAGCCGCACCAGCACCGCCACCACGGCCGCGCTGAACAGGACCAGGCCGACCGACAGCAACCCGACGGACCGGCTCACGTCGCGCAGCCGCAGATAGCTGCTCTCCAGCGCCGCCGAGTACAGCAACGGCGGCAGGAACACCAGCAGCACGACCTCAGGGTCGAGGTCGTACCGCGGGCCCCCCGGGAAGAACGTGGACATCACATAGGACGCCGTCAGCCCGACGAGCACCAGCAGAAGCGGCGCCGGCCAGCCCCGCCACCGGGCCAGCCCCGCCACCGCGACGGCGCCGGCGGCCGGCACCAGGAGCTGGAGCTCCATGTAGAGATTCATCGACGGTCAGGATACGTCCCCCGCGTCAGGCGGAGATCCCGGCCGTCACCAGTCGCGGGACTTCTCCCTGGAGTAGGGACGGTCGTCGGCGTAGCCGGGGTGGTCCTCGGGGCGGACGCGCTCGCCGGTGCTGTACATCGGCTCGTGGACGTACGGCCGGGAGAGCTGCGGGTCGGTGGAGTCAGGCGAGGGGCCCATGGAGCCGAGGCCGAGCGGGTCGGCGGGGTCCACCTGCGACTGCGGGGGGACGCGTGGCGGGTAGGAGGGGTCGGCGGGCCTCGTGGGGTCGTACGGCAGGGAGTCGTTGACGATCATGTTCTCGCGGGGGACGGCGTCCCCGTGGCGCGCGCCGCCGTACTCGGCCGCCGGGGGGTAGTCGGGCTGCGGGGGGTAGCCGGGACCGCCGTACGCGGGTGCGTAGCCCTGGTGCGCGCCGTAGCCGGGGGTGGCCGGGGGGGTGGCCGCCGGGGGGACGCGGTAGTCGGAGCCGTACTCCGGTGCGGGGGTGTAGGCGGCCGGCGTGTGGCGCCGGGTCGTCTCGAAGTCGGCCGGCTCGCCGTACTCGTTGCCGTAGCCGGGGGTGTAGCCCGGGGAGGCGCCGTAGGCGGGGGCGGGCTCGTACTCGGGTGCGTTGCGGTAGTCCGGGGGGGCCGAGTAGTCGAGCGGCGGGGCCGTGTAGTCGCCGTGGGGCTCCAGCGGCCGGCCGAAGCCCTCGGGTTCCGGCCTCTCGGCCGGGTTGCCGTACGTGCGTGAGGAGCTGTAGCCGCCGTACTCCCCGGTGGGGGGCTCGGCGTAACCGGCCGCGGGGGCCTCGCCGTAACCGGCGGCCGGCGCGTCACCGTACCCGGGGGCTTCGCCGTACCCGGCCGCGGAGGCGTCGCCGTACCCCGCCGCGGGAGCCTCGCCGTACCCGGCCGCGGAGGCCGTGGCGTACCGCGCGGCGGCACCGTGGTCGCCGGGGGCCGCGCGGCGGCCGGTGCGAGGCGGCTCCGGAAGGGTGAAGCCGTCCGGCGGGGTGAAGTCGGGATGGGCCAGGTGCTCGGCAGGCGTGCCGTGGTCGGCGGCGATCGGCTCGGCGGCGGACGGCCACTGCGCGGCGGGACGCTCACGCGGACGGTCGTCCGGCGGGTAGGGAGCGTCGTGCGGCTGGTAGGCCGGCGGCGGCACGGCCTGCGCGCCGGTGCTCGGCATCGGCGGCTGGTGCGCCGGTGCGCCGTGGGACGCGACGAGCCGGTCGGCAGCGGGAGCGCCGCCACGGGCCACCAGCACGTCGTTCGGGCCGAGGCCGGGCCCCGGGGCCTGCTCGCGCGGCGGCCTGGCGTACTGGCCGGTGCCGGGGTACTCGGGATGGTCGGCGTACTCGGCGGGACCGTCGTGCTCGGCGTCCTCGCCGTCGTACTCCTCGCCGTCGTCGGCGTAGTCCTCCTGTGGATAACCGTCCTCGGCGTACTGACCGCCGACCTGGCTGTAGCCGTCGTCGAGGGTGTCGAGCAGACGGCCGACGTCCTCCATGGGCATGCGGAAACTGGCGGTGCACATCTCGCCTCGCCAGAGGCTGAGGACGAGGGTCCCTTCGTGCCAGGTCACGCGGAGCACACGCTCCTGACCTCGCGCGTCGAAGAACACCTCACCGAAGGATGGCAGTGGGACAACTTCCGACATGGCAGACATCGAACTATGACCAGCCTTTATTCGTCCACTAGACCTCAGGAAACACTACCGAACCGTACGTATCACCGACCATGGCTCATCAGTGTGGCCCTCCTCGCACCTTCCCCCCACCCCGGGGGCACGCGAAACGGCAGATCGTCGTCGACCCCCAGGACCCGGCCACGCCAGTGTGCCATGCCGATCGCCGCCTGGGTTCCGGAATGCCGAGATGGACCCGTATCGCCCAGGCGGGCCGTCGTCCACAACCCGGCACGGCGACCCTCCGTGGACGGGTAGCGTTTCATGCCGTGCTCGACGACTTCCACCGCGCGTCAGACGACGCCGCCGGCGACACCGACGACCTCGGCCACTTCGACGACGCAGAGGAGCATGAGGACGACCTCCCCTCGGTCGAACAGCTGCTGAGCGCGGCCGTCACCGGGCTCGGCGGCGCCGAGCGGCCAGGTCAGGTCAAGATGGCCCAGGCGGTGCGCCACGCCATCGAGCACGACGAGCACCTCGCCGTGCAGGCCGGCACCGGCACCGGCAAGTCCCTCGCCTATCTCGTCCCCGCGCTGCGGCACGCCATCGAGTCCGACAGCGCGGTCGTGGTCTCCACCGCCACCATCGCGTTGCAACGGCAGCTCGTGGACCGCGATCTCCCCCGTCTGGCGCAGTCCCTGGCCGACCACCTCCCCCATGAGCCACAGTTCGCCATCCTCAAGGGAAGACGGAACTATCTCTGCCGCCACAAGGCCACCGCCGGGTGGGCCGACGACGAGGAAGAAGGCCTGTTCGACCCGCGCGACATCAGCCTCACCGGCCGCATGGTGCAGCGCATCCAGGAATGGGCCGAGGAGACCGAGACCGGCGACCGTGACGAGCTCGTACCCGGCGTCAACGAGCAGGCGTGGCGGCAGTTCTCCGTGAGCGCGCGCGAGTGCCTCGGCGCGCAGCGCTGCCCGAGCGGCGCCGAGTGCTTCGCCGAGCTGGCCAGGGAGCGTGCCGGGCAGGTCGACGTGGTCGTCACCAACCACGCGTTGCTCGCCATCGACGCCATGGAGGACTTCGCGGTGCTCCCCGACCACGACGTCGTCGTGGTCGACGAGGCCCACGAGCTGGTCGACCGGGTCACATCCGTCGTCACCGACGAGCTGTCCGACGTGTCGGTGTCCACCGCGGTCCGCCGGGTGGGCCGGCTCATCGAGCAGGCCGTGGCCGACCGGCTCCAGGAGGCCGGCGAGGACCTCAAGGCCCTGCTCGCCGTGGCGCCGTCCGGCCGTCTCGACACACTTCCCGGCGTACTCGGCGTCACCCTCGGGGTGATCCGCGACGCCGCCTTCACGTGCATCACGGCGCTCGGCTCGCGCGGCGCCGACCGCGACGACCCCGAGCGCGCCGGCCTGCGCAAGGCCGCCTTCACGGCGCTCGACGAGATCCACGACACCGCCGTCCGCATCCTCGACGCCTTCGGCGGCGACTCCGAGATCGACCGCGCCGAAGTCGTCTGGCTGGAAGCCGCCACCGACCGCCGTCCCGCCACCCTGCGGGTAGCACCCCTGACGGTGGCAGGCATGCTCCGCGCCAAACTCTTCGCCGACCGCACCGTCATCCTCACCAGCGCCACCCTCGCCCTCGGCGGCGCCTTCGACGCCATGGCCCGCCAATGGGGCCTCGGCCCCTCCACCCCCGACGGCCCCGCCCCCGAGACCACCGCCCCTGACGAGACCACACGAACCCCCGGCTCCGACGGCACCGCAGAGACCACCGGCTCCGGCACGTCCGTGGGAACCACCGGCTCCGGCACGTCCGTGGGAACCGCCGGCTCCGGCAGGGCCACGGAGACCACCGGATCCGGTAAGGCCGCGGATGCGCCACAGCACAAGGGCTGGACCGGCCTCGATGTCGGCTCGCCGTTCGACCACGCACGCAGCGGCATCCTGTACCTCGCACGTCACCTGCCTCAACCCGGCCGCGAC
Organism: Sphaerisporangium rubeum; assembly: GCF_014207705.1. Lineage (NCBI taxonomy): Bacteria > Bacillati > Actinomycetota > Actinomycetes > Streptosporangiales > Streptosporangiaceae > Sphaerisporangium > Sphaerisporangium rubeum. The sequence continues at coordinate 2,760,989 of NZ_JACHIU010000001.1, read as the reverse complement.
GGACTGCCTCAGGCCTACCTCGACGAGATGGCCGAGCTCATCGAAGCCGCCGGCGGCCGCACCCTCGGCCTGTTCTCCTCCATGCGCGCCGCCAAGGCCGCCACCGAGGCCCTGCGCGACCGCATCGGCGTCCCCCTGCTGTGCCAGGGTGACGACTCCACGTCCCAGCTCGTCCAGCGTTTCGCCGACGACCCCGCCACCTGCCTGTTCGGCACCCTGTCACTCTGGCAAGGCGTAGACGTCCCCGGCCCCTCCCTGAGCCTCGTCATCATCGACCGCATCCCCTTCCCCCGCCCCGACGACCCTTTGGCCTCGGCCCGCCAGCGCCACGTGGCCGCCAAAGGCGGCAACGGCTTCATGTCCGTGGCCGCCACCCACGCCGCCCTCCTCCTGGCCCAAGGCGCCGGCCGCCTCCTGCGCTCCCACACCGACAAAGGCGTGATCGCCGTCCTCGACCCCCGCCTCGCCACCGCCAGATACGCCCCCTTCCTCCGAGCCTCCCTCCCCCCCTTCTGGACCACCGACGACCCGGCCAAGGTCCGAGCCGCCCTCCGCCGCCTCACCACCGCCTGACCGAACCCCGTCCACCCGGCCCACCCACAGGACCGGAAGCGGTCAGGCGGTCAGGTCCGCGACGGCCCGGAGTGCCAGTTCGTACGAGCGGAGGCCGAAGCCGGCGATGGTGCCGGTGGCGACGGCCGCGACCACCGAGGTGTGGCGGAACTCCTCACGTGCGGCGGGGTTGGAGATGTGCACCTCGATCAGTGGCGCGGTGCGTTGTGCGATGGCGTCGCGCAACGCGTACGAGTAGTGGGTGAACGCCGCCGGGTTGAGGACCACCGGCAGGCGCTTGTCGGCCGCCTCGTGGAGCCAGCCCACCAGTTCGGCCTCGTCGTCGGTCTGGCGGACGTCGACGTCGAGGCCCAGCTCGGCGCCGGCCTTGCGGCACATCGCGGCGAGGTCCTCCAGGGTCTCCGCGCCGTAGACGTCCGGCTCGCGCGTACCCAGGCGAGACAGGTTGGGGCCGTTCAGGACCAGCACCGCCCTCATGCCACTCTCTCCTTAGCTTCGAAGGGCCCGGCCGTGCGGGCCCGCGACGAGGTCACCGGGCGATCTTGCGGTAGGCCTCTTCGAGGAGCTCCTCGGGGGGGTCCTCCAGGCGGGTGACCTTGGCGACGTCGTCCAGGATGACGAAACGGCGGCGGGTGCCGCGGTTCTTCTTGTCCACCCGCATGTGGTCGCGCAGCTCGGGCCAGGCGTCGTGGCGGTACGCCGTGGGGAGGCCCACGGCGGCGAGGATGTCGCGGGTGCGCTGCACCAGGGACAGCGGAGCGTGGCCGGACAGGTGGGACAGCTCGGCGGCGTAGACCATGCCGATGGCCACAGCCTCGCCGTGACGCATGCGGTAGTCCTCCACACGCTCGATGGCGTGAGCCAGGGTGTGACCGTAGTTGAGGGTCTCGCGGACACCGGACTCACGCAGGTCGGCCCCGACGACGTCGGCCTTGACCTGGATCTTGCGCTCGATCAGCGCACGCGTGTGCCGGCCCTCGGGGAGGCGCGCGCCTTCGGGGTCGTCCTCGATCAGCAGCAGGATCGTGGGGTCGGCGATGAACCCCCCCTTGATGACCTCGGCCAGGCCGCCGACGTAGTCGTCCCGTGGCACCGAGACCAAGGTGGCGAGGTCGCACAGCACGCCGGACGGCGGGTGGAACGACCCGACGAGGTTCTTGCCTTCGGGGGTGTTGATGCCGGTCTTGCCGCCGACGGCGGCGTCCACCATGCCGAGCAGCGTGGTCGGCACCTGGACAACCTTGACACCACGCAGCCACGTGGCCGCGGCGAACCCGGCGAGATCGGTCGTGGCGCCGCCGCCGACCCCCACCACCGCGTCGGACCGGGTGACGCCGTACCGGCCGAACGCCGACCACAGCTCCGCCGCCACGTCCACCGACTTGGCCCGCTCACCGTCCGGCACCGGAAGCGCCACCACCGAGTACCCCGCCGACTCGATCGCGCCGCAGACCGGCCGCGAGATCTCCGGCAGACCGGCCGGGTGGACCACCGCCACCGTACGGACCTCGTCACCGAGCAGCCCCGGCAGCTCCGCGAGCACCCCCGTGCCGACGACCACGTCGTACGGACGCTCGCCTTTGACCGTGATACGTGTACTCGTCACGACGACAGCCCTTCGACCCTCTCATCCGCGACCACGACCGAGACACGACCGACCGTGCCATACGTGCTCGTCACCACGACAGCCCTTCGACGATCTCGTCCGCGATCACGACCAGGACGCGCGTGACCGTGACAGGTGTGCTCGTCACGACGGCAACCCCTTGACGATCTCGTCGGCGATCTCGGCCGGGTCGCGGTCGTCGGTGGCCACCGTGAGCGAGGCCAGCGACTCGTACACGGGACGGCGCTCCTCCATGAGCTGCTTGAGCCGGCTGCGGGGATTGAGCACCAGCAACGGACGGGCCGACCCGAGCCCCACGCGCTTCACCGCGTCCGACAGCCCCACCTGGAGGTACACGATGAAATGTCCGATAAGCAGCTCGCGGGTCGCCGGGTCGAGCACCGCGCCACCGCCGAGGGACACCACACCGTCATGCTCGGCCAGCGCGTCGCGCACCGCCGTGGCCTCCAGCTCGCGGAACCGCTCCTCACCGTCGTCGACGAAGATGTCGGACACCGCCTTACCGGCCACCGCCTCGACATCGGCATCGGTGTCACGGAACCCCACCCCGAGACGCTCGGCCACCGCGCGGCCGACCGTGGACTTCCCCGACCCCGGCGGGCCGATCAGCACAGCCTTCGGACTCGTCACTTGATCACCACCGAACGGACACGCGGACAGGCCACGATCTTCCCCGGCCCCGGCCGGCCGATCCTGGGACTCGTCACTTGATCACCATCGAGGAGAGGTAGCCGGACAGGTTGCGGGCGACCTCCTCCACGGAGTCGCCGCCGAACTTCTCGACGGCGGCGTCCGCGAGCACCAGCGCCACCATGGCCTCCGCCACGATGGCGGCGGCCGGCACCGCGCACACGTCGGACCGCTGGTTGATCGCCTTGGCCGGCTCACCGGTCAGCACGTCCACCGTGGACAACGCACGCGGCACCGTGGAGATGGGCTTCATGGCGGCGCGGACCCGCAGCGGCTCGCCGTTGGTCATGCCACCCTCGACGCCGCCGGCGCGGTTGGTGACCCGGCGCACCCCGGACTCGGTGTTCTCGATCTCGTCGTGCGCCGTGGAGCCGCGTCTGCGGGCCGTCTCGAAGCCGTCGCCGACCGCGACCCCCTTGATCGCCTGGATTCCCATCAGCGCCGCGGCCAGCCGCGAGTCGAGCCGCCGGTCCCAGTGCACGTAACTGCCGAGACCAGGTGGCAACCCGTACGCCAGCACCTCGACGACACCGCCGAGCGTGTCACCCTCACGCCGCGCGAGATCGATCTCCTCGACCATGGCGTCGCCGGCGGCGGGATCGGCACACCGCACCGGGCTCTCGTCCACGGCCGCCAGATCGTCGGGACCCGGCACCACGCCGTCCGGGGCCTCGACGGCCCCGATGGACACGACATGGCTGACGATGTCGACCCCGAGCGCCTGCTTGAGGAAGTTACGCGCCACCTGACCGAGCGCCACCCGCGCCGCCGTCTCACGCGCGCTCGCGCGGTCGAGCACCGGCCGCGCGTCGTCGAACCCGTACTTCTGCATGCCGGACAGATCGGCATGACCCGGCCGGGGCCGTGACAACGGCGCGTTGCGGGCCTGCGCCGCGAGAACGTCCGGGTCGACCGGATCGGCCGCCATCACGGTCTCCCACTTGGGCCACTCGGAGTTGCCGACCCGGATCGCCACCGGAGCGCCGAGAGTGTGACCGTGACGCACACCGCCGACGACGGTGACCACGTCCTTCTCGAACTTCATGCGCGCCCCCCGGCCGTAACCGAGACGGCGCCGTGCGAGGGCATGCTCGATGTCGGCCGTCGTCACCGCGACTCCAGCGGGCAGCCCTTCAAGGATCGCGACGAGCTCCGGGCCATGGGACTCGCCTGCGGTCAACCAGCGCAGCATGGGGACAAGTCTTCCACGTACCAGCGACTGCCCTCACATCCCAGGGGCCCTCCTGTGGACGACCGGGGGGTCACCACAGCGCCACCAGCACCCCCGCGGCGATGAAAGGGCCGAGCGGGAACTGCGTCTTCATCGTGGCCCTGCGCGTGATCAGCAGCATGACGGCGTACAACGCGCCGAGAACCAGTCCCCCCATCGCCGCCGCCAGCCACCGGTCCACGCCGAGCGGCCCGGCGAGCATCCCCGCGACCCCCGCGAGCTTGACGTCACCGAACCCGAGCGCGTCCGGCCGTACGAACCACATGACGGCGTACGCGCCACCGAGCGCCAGCCCGCCGAGCAGCGCCGGCCCCAGGTCACCTGTGGGGACGAGGAGGACGGCGAGCACGAGGCAGGACGGCAAAGTGATCACGTCAGGCAGCCTCCGCGTCCGCCAGTCGACCACGGAGAGCAGGACCCCGGCGACCGCCGCGTACCCCCAGGCCCACAACAAGGCCGTCCCCGCGAGCCGCCAGGCCACCACCGCGCACACCGCCGCCGTACCCACCTCCACCCACGGCGGCCACGACCACACCGGCCACCTGCGCGGCGCCTCCTTGAGCACCGCACGCGCCTCGGCCCACCTGGCTCTCCACCCGGACCGCGGGTCAGTCTCGGCCCACCCGGCTCTCCGCTCGGACCGCGGGTCAGTCTCGGCCCACCCGGCTCTCCGCTCGGACCGCGGGTCAGTCTCGGCCCGCCTGGCAATCCGCTCGGACCGCGGGTCTCCAGGGGCCGGCTCCGGCTGCGGGACGTCGAGCGTCTGGTCGTGCCGCGGCGTTTCCACGCTCCGCTCGGCGGTGAACCCGTCCGCGAGCACCCGGACGACCGTTCCCGCCAGAAGGCCGGCGGCTCCAGCTCCGATCACGAAGGCCCACACGTCCGCGACCCTAGTGGAGGTCAGCCCCTCTGGCGGCGCAGACGAGGAAGGAGGCGGCGCCTCCCCGGCCGTGCGACGGTCACGTCCGCGTGAGGTCGCAGCGACTCGACCAGTGCGCCGAGATCAGTGAGAGGTTTTCCTGTGGCGGCCATGGCATGGAGCAGCGAGCCCTCCAGGACGAACGGCACCGGCCCGGCCACGTCGACCACGACGGCCGCCGCGTTCTCGCTGATGGCGGCCTGACAGACCTGAGGAGTGAGCACCTGGATCGGCCGCGCGTCCGCACGCCAGCGCCGCAACGCCTCGGCACCGGTGAACGCCGGCACCGCTCTCCTCCCGTCACCTCCCACCAGCACAGGGAGCGCCATCTCGCTTTCCTTCTCCCGCCTGAGCCCGTCCTCACCGGTCTCCGCCTCAGTGAGCACCGCCACCACCGGCACCAGCAACCGCACCTCCGCCAGCACCGCCGCGACCCCCGCGACCTCCGCCTCCCCTGCGGCGTACGCCGCCAGCACCCCCGCCACCGCCGCGTCGGCCGCACCATCGTCGTCGGCCACCAAAGGCCGCGGAATACTCACCACGACCAGCGAGCCTACCCGGCCGCTCCAGCCGGTCCCCACCCACAAGCGGAGGCACCGGTGCGTGAGTGCTGGCGGGCTCTCGCAGTCCTCCTGCGGGCTATCACCTCTTTGACCCTGGGAGACACCAGAACAGGCGGAGCGGAGGCATCCAACCGGTGTCCATGGCCACTCACTGTGACTCACCGTTCGCGAGGTACGCCACGGGCCAGAATCAGACGGGCAGTCCCCCAAGGCCACGTGCTCGACGCCGACGTTGTGTGGGCCATGCCGCAGGACGGGACGTGGCCTTCGCGGGTGCGCCTCTGACGGTCCTCCTCCAGTGCTCGCCCTGCCTGAGCGTCCCGTCTGCCGTCATCCCGCCCTCTTGGGGACGCGGGCCAGGCACGTGACCGGAAATGATCTGCAAACCACCGCGCTCGTCCACCCGCCTGCGCCGTCTCGTGCCGCTACGCGAAGACAGCCCCGGCCGCACGGAAGTTGATCTCGCCCGGGCCGAGGCCTTGCCCTTGTGTCGTGAATCCGAGCGAGATGCAAAGACCCCTGTTCACGGGTCTGTTTATTCCTCCCAGAACGAAGATCGATTCTCCGCCTATGTTGTTGACGACCGGCGCATCGGTTTGAGCGACGACCCGACCGGCCGCATGAACCCATGCCTGGAAAACGCGTGGGTAGGTCGAGGAGAATTCGACTCTGACTTCCAGCAACTGCGGCTGCCCCGTGACGGGAACCGGGGCATGGAAGTAGTTCTGCTTCTCATCCAGCATGAAGAACCTGGCGACATGCCCTTCTTTTAATCCTTGCTGATCGGTCCAGCCGATGTTGTCTATATTGCGCAGATTGTCCGGCCCATACAGTCGGGGAATGAATACGTTTCCATGGACCCACGTCTCTGGCATATCTCTTCTCCCGCGACACCCTCCGGAACACCTGCCGTCAATATCCCTCACTATGACAGACTTGGCAAGCCTCAATAATGTCAGACATGCACGATATATACACTTCGCGCACAATGTCCCATTCATGAAAGATACATCTATCTGTGCATTTTGACAAGCTTTGTGCATCAAATGACGCGCGTCGCGAGATTCGGCTGGCCATAAGCACTTCTGATTCCCGAAGGGAACACGAACGACGCGTCGATCCTCCTCGGCGATCACCGCAGATCGACTGCCTGAAAAGGACAATGAAGCGACACGCACGACAGAAAGTACCGGCGGCCGCCCTTCCTCGTGAGGAGCTCCACAGAGAGACAGAGAGACCGACGCTTCGCCACAGCACAGCCGAAACCTCAGGGACCGCCGATACGGAACTCACCGTTACCGGCCAATGGAACTCGCTGGTCCCGGTGCGGCGTCGCACCCACGGACACCGGGAGGTGCGCTGGGCTGCCGGCCTCCGATGGGTCGGCATCGACCACAGGAGCCCCGGTCCCGAAAGGGGCCGCATCTCCCTTCGGGCCGGCACGACCACGAAGCCGTGACGGCCCGGCGTCTGAAGACGAGAGTCGGCAGTCCAGGCTTTTCAGGGTGCTCCGAAGCGTTCCGGTACCGGTGCTTCCGAGCCGGACGGTGAGGTTCAGCCGAGGTCGGCGATGGCGGCCACGGGGCCGCCGCCGGAGGGGCCCTGGTGGACGGCGGCCACGGAGACGAAGACGGCGGGGTCGCCGGTCACCGAGGCGGCCACGCCGCCTACGGTGGCTTTGATCTGGCGGTGCCAGTGGACGTCGGAGTCGTCGAGCATGATGTTGCGGCGGCCCCGGACGCGGCCGGAGGGGTCGGCTTCGCATTTCATGAAGACGTTGACGAGGCGGCCGGCGAGGTCGCTCGGGTGGGGGCGGTCGGGGAGGTCGATGCCGCTCGACCGGATGGCCTCCCAGATGCCGTCGGCGTCCAGTGCGTCCTTCATGACGCTGTGGCCGATGCGGTAGCGGCCGCCGATGCCGCGGACGTTGCCGACGACGACGATCTGCGCGCGGTCGAGTTCGACGCCGGAGGAGCAGGACGCGACGCTGGAGTACAGCGACAGGTCGCGGTGGATCTGGTCGGCGGACGGCATGTCGATCTCGCCGAGGGCGACGGCGATGCCGAGAGCGGTGGTGGAGTTGGAGATGTCCATGGACGGGCCGGTGTCCTCGGTGATGACGTCGTGGCCGCGGGACTTGGCGTCGGTGATGGTGGCGAGGGTGAGCAGTGGCGTCTTGGTCTGCACGTAGTGGACGTCGGCGGGGTCCTCGATGCCGGCGGCCTTCATGGCTTCGCGTACGCCGGCGGCGACCTTCTCGACCATGGCGGGACGGCCGATGTCCTCGGGGAGGATCACGTCGCTCATGGCGACCCCGACGGAGACCCGGGGTTCGTCGCTCGCGGGTGCGGAGGCGGGGTCGACGGTCGCGAAGATCGTGGCGTGGGGGCTGAGTACGCCGTCGGTGCCGCCGGACCAGACCAGTGGCACCTGCGCGACCTCGTCGGGGGTGCGGGTGCCTTTGGCGACGAGCACTTCGCGGAAGGCCCGGTCGGCGAGGATGCGGGTGTAGTCGTTCACCCCGCCGTTGCCTTCGGTCTTGCCGATCACGGCGAGCACCCGGTCGGCCTCGATGACCCCTTCGTCGATCAGTTTCGACAGCCCTCCGGCGTCGGTGACGCTCTCGATGGCGACCTTGCGCACCTCGATCGGGTCCGGCATATGTCCTCTACCTCTCATCCTTCGACGACGGTGCCGACACCGCCGGTCAGCGCCTCGCCGATGTTCTCCAGCGAGGTGATCACGGCCCGGCCCCCGGTCTCGGCGAACCGCAGCGCGGCCTCCACCTTGGGCCCCATGCTGCCACTGCCGAAGTGCCCGGCGTCGAGCAGCGCGCGCATGTCGGCCACGGAGATCCGGCCGATGGGCCTGGCGCCGGGGGTGCCGTAGCCGATGACGGCGGCGGGTACGTCGGTGGCGAGCACCAGCACGCCGGCCCGTACGGCGGGGGCGAGCACGGCGGCGGTGGCGTCCTTGTCCACCACGGCTTCTACCCCGGTGAGAGCGCCGGACGGCAGGCGTACCACGGGTACTCCGCCGCCGCCTGCGACGACGACGGTGTACCCGGCCTCCATGAGGGTGAGCGCGGCGGGTGCGTCGAGGATCTCCAGCGGCCGGGGTGAGGCGACGACGCGGCGCCAGCCTTTGCCGGGGAACTCGCGCCACGTCTCGCCGAGCGCCTCGAACCTGGCGGCCTCGTCGGGGCCGAAGTAGCTGCCGATGGGTTTGACGGGGTCGCTGAACGCCGGGTCGGCGGCGTCGACGAGGGTGCGGGTGACCACCACGACGGAGCGGTGGCCGAGGGAGTTGAGGACCAGCACGCCGATGGTGGCCTGGGTCTGCGCGCCGCACCAGTCCAGCGGTACGGGGGGCACGACCGCCGCGGCGATCTGGTTCTTGAGCAGCAGGTTCCCCACCTGGGGGCCGTTGCCGTGCGTCAGGACGACCTGGTGGCCGGCGTCGATCAGCGCGGACACGTGGCGCATGGCCCGCTCGACCGCCAGCCGCTGGTGCACGGGGGACGCGGTCCCGTCCGGCGCGGTCATCGCGTTCCCGCCGAGAGCTATAAGTACGCGTTCACCCACAGCCCGAAGCTAGCCCCCTTGGGCCTCCCTCTCATTGGCCACAATCGCCCAGGAAAGCGGCGTCCTTCGGCTGTTGTCGCCAACGCTCGGGGGTCACACGATGGCCCGGAACCCCCAGAGAGCCTGCGCGATCTCGTCCATGTCGGCGAACCGTCCCGCCGCAACCGTCCGGACCAGCTCGCACACCGCGTCGTCGGCGGCGTCGAGCTCGATCCCGTTGTACGACAGGAAGACCACGGTGCAGACCCAGGCGACCCGCGTGGTGCCGGTGGCGAACGGACGGCCGGTGACCAGGGAGTGCAGCAGCGCGGCGGCCTTGCTCAGCAGGTGCCGGTACGCCTCGTGGCCGAACATGGACGCCTGGGGCCGGTGGACGGCGGCGTCCAGCGACCCGGGGTCGCGCAGCACCGGCTGTTCGCCGAGCGTGAGCGCGGCGAGGTCGACGATCTGGGGTGCGGTGAGGTACCGCGTCATCCGCCGAGGCCAGACAGGCCGTGCGGGCCGCCGGAGCCGCCGGTGCCGCCAGGGCCGCCGGTGCCACCAGGGCCGCCGGTGCCACCAGGGCCGCCGGTGCCACCAGGGCCGCCGGTGCCGCCAGGGCCGCCGGTGCCGTCAGGGCCGTCCATGCGGTCGAGCGCGGTGCGCCAGTGGCCGACGGCCGCCGCGCCTAGTCGCCGAACCTCCTCGTCGGCGTCGTGGCGGGTGAGGTACTCGTCCACGGCGGCCTGCACGACCTGCTGCACCGTGCGCCCCTCCTTGTCGGCACGCCGGCGCAGGGCCTCCAGGCGGTCGTCGCTGAGGCGGAGCGTCATTGCCATACCTCCACGGTGCGCATCCGTTATCAGGGGTTTTGGACACGTTGAGTGTAGAACTCTTTACAGACCGCGTCAGGCGTTTCCCTGCAGACGGCGCAGTCTGGACGCCGCGTCGTCGATGACCTCGTCCCGCTTGCAGAACGCGAACCTGACGAAGTGCCGGCCGAGTTCCGGACGGTCGTAGAACACCTGGGTGGGGATGGCGACGACCCCGGCGAGCTCCGGCAGCCGCCGGCACAGCTCCATGCCGTCGGTGAAGCCGAGCGGCCGGATGTCGGTCTGCACGAAGTAGGTGCCGGACGTCCGGTACGCCGCGAACCCTGCGGCGCGCAGGCCGTCCGACAGCCGGTCGCGTTTGGCGGCGAGCGCGTCCCGCAGCTGCGCGACCCAGGGGAGCTCCTCGCGCAGCGCGTACGCGACCGCGAGTTGCCAGGGGCCGCCGGCGGTGTAGGTGAGGAACTGCTTGACGGTCTGCACGGCGCGCACCAGCGGCGCGGGTGCGCAGATCCACCCCGTCTTCCAGCCGGTCACCGAGAACGTCTTGCCGGCCGAGGAGATCATGACGGTGCGCTCGCGCATGCCCGGCAGCGTGGCCATGGGGACGTGCTCGACGCCGTCGTAGGTGAGGTGCTCGTACACCTCGTCGGTGACGGCGATGATGTCGCGCTCCTGGCACAGCTCGGCGATGACCGTGAGCTCCTCGCGGGTGAACACGGTGCCGGTGGGGTTGTGCGGCGAGTTGACCAGGATCACCTTGGTACGCGGGCCGGCGGCGGCGCGCAGCTCGGCGGGGTCGAAGGTGAACCTGCCGTCCACGGGCCGCAGCGGCACCGCGCGGCGGACCGCGCCGGCGAGGGTGATGGAGGCGGCGTAGGAGTCGTAGTACGGCTCGAAGACGATCACCTCGTCGCCGGGCTCGCACAGCGCGAGGATCGACGCGGCGAGCGCCTCGGTGGCGCCGACCGTGACGAGGATCTCGCCGTCGGGGTCGTACGCCAGCCCGTAGTGGCTCTTGCGGTGGTCGGCGACGGCCTGGCGCAGCTCGGGAAGACCGGGGCCCGGCGGGTACTGGTTCGCGCCGCCGAGCACGGCCCGTGCGGCCTGGTCGAGCATGGCCGGCGGACCGTCGGTGTCGGGGAACCCCTGGCCGAGGTTGATCGACCCGGTGCGCACGGCGAGCGCGGTCATCTCGGCGAAGACGGTGGTGCCGAAGACACGCATGCGACTGACCAGAGGTTCGTCCACGCGGTCAGCCTAGCCGTGTTCCCCGCGCGTCGCCTTCGGCGGCCTCGGCCGTCCCTGGCCGGGTGCCTTCCCGGCTCGTGCGGGGAACGGGCTCGGCTACCCTCGTCGAGTGATTGCCGGTTTCGCACCCTATGCCGGGACCGTACGGCCATGACCCGCATACGCGACATCGACGTCCTGCGGGGGTTCGCGGTGTGCGGGATCATGGTGGTCAACACCTGGCAGCACACCGCGGGAGCCGTCGAGGACCGCGTGCCGGCCACGGCCGACTGGCTCGTGGAGAACCTCGCGCAGAGCCGCTTCTACCCGATCTTCTCGTTCCTGTTCGGCGTCAGCGTGGTGCTGTTCCTCCGCTCGGCCGCCGGCCGGACCCCCTTCCCGCGTGCCGCGCTGCTGCGGCGGCTCGCCGTGCTCGCGGCGCTCGGGCTGCTGCACCGGCTCGTCAACCCCGGCGAGGTACTGCTGCCGTACGCGCTCAGCGGCGCGCTCCTGCTGCTGCCGGCCTCCTACCTGCCGCGGTGGGTGGTCCTGCTCGCCGGGGCCGGCGGCACGCTGTGGGCCGTGCTGTTCCACGCGGGGGGTGTGTGGCTGATCCCGGGGTTGTGCCTGCTCGGCACGGCCGTCATGCGAGGCGAGCCGTCGCCGCGTCTGCTGTGGCCGGTGTTCCTCGTGACCGGCACGGTCGCGGCGGTCCTGGTCCCCGTGTGGGGGTACCTGTGGGCCAGGCCCGAGACGTTCGAGTTCCCGTTCACCGTGAGCGTCTACCCCGTGGCGGGCCTGCTCGCCGCCACCGCCTACTGCACCGGCCTGCTGCTGTGGCTGCGGTACCGGCCCGGTTCCCTCGGCGTGCTGGAGGCGCTCGGCCGTACAGCGCTGACCATGTACCTGTCCGGCACGGTGATCATCCTGGCCGCGGTGCCGCTGCTGGCGGCCGACCTCACCCGGTGGAGCGTCTTCGCGCTGGCCGGTACCGCGCTGGTGGCGCAGGCGGCGTTCGCCAGATGGTGGCTCGCGCGGTACCGCCACGGCCCGCTGGAGTGGGTGTGGCGGTGCCTCACCTGGTGGGAGATCGTGCCGAACCGTCGCGCCGTCCACAGGACGGCACCGGAACCCGGCGCCTGAGCCCGCGGGCCCGTACCCTTGAGGCGTGACGCGCATCGCCCTGTGCCAGATCCCGGTGTCCACCGACTCCAAGACCAACCTGGAGCGGGTGCGCGACGCGCTCGGCCAGGCGGCCTCGCGCGGCGCGTCCGTCGCCGTGTTCCCCGAGGCCACGCTCACCCGGTTCGGCAAAGGCGTGGCCGACGCCGCCGAGCCGCTCGACGGGCCGTTCCTCACCGCGGTCGCCGACGCGGCCCGCACCCACGAGGTGGCCGTCGTGCTCGGCACGTTCGAGCCGGCGGACGGCCGGGTGTTCAACACGGCCGTGGTGCTCGACCGGCGCGGCCGGCGGGTGGCCGCCTACCGCAAGATCCACCTGTTCGACTCCTTCGGCGCCAAGGAGTCCGACCTGGTGGCCCCCGGTGACACGCCGGTGGTCGCCGAGCTGGCGGGCCTGCGGCTCGGCCTCATCACGTGCTACGACGTGCGCTTCCCCGAGCTGGCGCGCGCGCTGGTCGACCAGGGTGCCGACGCGTTCGTGGTGATCGCCGCGTGGGGCACCGGCCCCATGAAGGAAGAGCACTGGGCCACCCTGGTCAGGGCCAGGGCCATCGAGAACACGACGTGGACCGTCGCCGTCGGCCAGGCGCCGAACCCCGAGGCCGCCGACGGTTTCGGCGTGGGCCGCAGCATGCTGGTCGATCCCCTCGGTGTGGTGCGCGCCGACCTCGGCCCGGCCGCGTCCGTCCAGGTCGTCGAGATCGACCCCGCCGAGACCGACCGGGTGCGCGCGACCGTGCCGTCGCTCGCGCACCGGCGTCCAGATATTTATCGCGCAGTGCCGAATGCCGAGGTCGGCAGATCGTAAAATGCCGGTGTGAGCGAGCTGGCACCACTGACGCAGATGCAGAAGGTCATCCCGCCGCGCTTGCTGGTGCCCTACCTGGCGGGTCAGCGCACGATCATCTCCGGTTACGTCTACCGCGTGCAGGACTGCTCGCGGCTGGACGGCCCGGAGCAGCTCGTCTCCGCGCTCGATCTGACCTTCGAGGGTTCCGAGCTCGACGCGACGGTCCCCGAGGTGTACGTCCTGCGCTGGCAGGTCCGCGACACCGACACCTATGTCGTGCCGTACGGCCAGCACATGGGTGGAGATTGGAACGATTCGCCGCCGTTCGCCGGCAACGGGTTCACCACCTCGCGCCGCCACGTCGTCCCCCAGTTCCACACCCCGCCGATGCCGATCCCGGCCGGCGCCGAGATCCGGCACATCACCGCACGCGGCGAGCGCGGGTTCGCCGCGTTCGACGGGCTGACGTGGCGGCGCGCGGCATGACCGGCATCGAGCCCGTCGGCCTCGGCTACGTCGCGCGCCTCGACGACCAGACCTTCGCCGCGGCCCTCGGCCCCGGCCCCGACGACGTCACGTTGTTCAGCGAGGAGGCCCGCGAGGGCTTCGACGCCGCCGGCGGCTACTGGCGGCGGCAGGTGCGGCGCGACGAGCTGGAGTGGCTGGTGCTGCTGCGCACCGTCGGCGCGTTCGGCGGCGAGCCGTGTGTGGTGCTCGACGAGGACGACGACGGGCTGCACATCGCCTACACCGGTCACAGCGGTCTGCGCGCCGAGGCGCTCGGCTACTGGATGGTCGACCACGGCGCGTACGAGGTCGTGGTGCCGCACGACGAGGTGCATTCGATCAGGGTCGAGCGGGTCCCCATCCCCACGCGGCCCGGAGCCGGTCAGCCCTCGCCGAGCCGCCGGTAGCGGTCCAGCCGGCCCGCCAGCCGCTCGTCCGGCTCGCGGGCCAGCAGGTCCGCGATCTCCTGTTCCAGCGCGTGGCCGACGCGCCGGCAGAACGCCTCCGGTTCGTAGGCCGCGTCCGGCAGTTCCGGCACGATCCGGTCCACGATGCCGTCGGCGGCGAGGTCGGCGGCCCGCACGCGCTGCGCGCGTGCGATCTCCTCGGCGAAGTCGACGCTGCGGTACAGGATCACCGAGGCGCCTTCGGGAGGCAGCGGCGACAGCCAGGCGTGCTGCGCGGCGAGCACCCGGTCGGCCGGCAGCAGGGCCAGCGCGGCGCCGCCGGCGCCTTCGCCGAGCAGCAGGCAGACGGTCGGCGCGTCCAGCATGACGAGGTCGGCCAGGGAGCGAGCGATCTCGGCGGCCAGTCCGCCTTCCTCCGCGGCCTTCGACAGGGCCCCGCCGGGGGTGTCGATCACCGTGACCAGCGGCAGCCCGAGCTCCTCGGCGAGCCGCATGCCGCGCCGCGCCACCCGCAGCCCCGCGGGGCCGATGTGCCGGCCGGCCCGTTGCCTGCCGCGGTCCTGGCCGATCACGACGGCCGGCACGGAGCCGAACCTCGCGAGCGCCAGCAGCAACCCGGGGTCGTTCTCACCGGCGCCGGTGCCGTTCAGCGGCGTGACGTCGGTGGCGGCGACCTTGAGCAGGCCGCGGACCCCGGGACGGTCGTCCCTGCGTGACCGGGTGATGGCCTCCCAGGCGTCCACGGTCAGGGCCGGTTCCTCCGGCGGCATGGGCCGCCGCTCGACCGGGCCGTCCTTCGGCGCGCACAGGACGGCGAGCGCGCGGATGGCGACCTCGCGTGCGTCCCGCGCGGACACCACGGCGTCCACCAGGCCCTGCTGGAAGAGGTTCTCCGCGACCTGCACCCCACCGGGGAAGGGGTAACCGTGCAGCGACTCGAACACCCTCGGCCCGAGGAAGCCGATCAGCGCGCCGGGCTCGGCGGCCGTGACATGGCCGAGCGACCCCCATGAGGCGAACACCCCGCCGGTCGTCGGATGCCGCAGGTACACGATGTACGGCAGGCCCGCGGCCCGGTGCGCCGACACCGCGGCGCTGATCTTCACCATCTGCGCGAAGGCGAGCGCGCCTTCCTGCATGCGGGTGCCGCCGGACGCCGGTGACGCCAGCAGCGGCAGCCCCTCGGCGGTGGCCCGTTCGACGGCCCGCGTCAGCCGCCTGGCGGCGACCACCCCGATGGAGCCGGCGAGGAAGGAGAACTCGCAGGTCATCACGGCCACCCGGCGTCCGCCGAGCAACCCCTCACCGGTCATCACCGACTCGTCGTAGCCGCTCTTGGCCCGCGCGGCCGCCAGTTCCTCGGCGTACGCCGAACCCGGCGCGGCCGGGTCCGCCGGGGGGTCGTCCCACGACGTGAAGGTCCCGGGGTCCAGCACGGTGCCGATCAGCGTGCGGACGTCGGGTCGTGCCGCGGTCACGCTTCCCGCTCGGCCAGCCAGTCGAGCACGGCCCGCTCGTCCTGGCCGAGTCCCGGCGGGGCCAGGTGCTCGGCGGGTGGCGCGCCGTCGAAACGCAGCGGCGGGCCAGGCAGCTCGATCGGGCCGAGCACGGGGTGGTCCACCGTCACCACCAGGCCCTGGGAACGGACCTGGTCCCAGGCGTACACCTCGTCGATGGACCGGATCGCGCCGGCCGGGATGCCGGCGGCGGCCAGCTCGGCCAGCCAGTGCGCGCGGTCGTACGCGGAAAGGGCCCGCTCCATGTCGGCGACGAGCTGCTCGCGGTGCGCGAAACGGTCCTTGTTGGCGGCGTACCTCGGATCCGCGGCGTCCATGCCGAGCAGCGGCGCGAGCCTGCGCCACTGGGTGTCGTTGGCCACCGCGATCTGGATCATGCCGTCGGCGCAGCGGAAGGCCCCGTACGGCGCGATGGACGCGTGGTGGTTGCCGCCGGCCGCGGGGACCTTGCCGCCGACCGTCCACGCGGTGCCGTGGTAGGAGTGCACGCCGACCACCGACGCGAGCAGGGAGGTGCGCACCACCGTGCCTTCGCCGGTGCGTTCCCGCTCGTACAGCGCGGCGACCGTGCCGTACGCGCCGTGGATGCCGGCCAGCAGGTCGGCGATGGAGGCCCCGACCCGGTACGGCTCGGCGGGTGAGGGGCCGGTGAGGCTCATCAGGCCCGCTTCGCCCTGCGCGATCTGGTCGTAGCCGGGACGGCCGCCTTCCGGGCCGTCGTGGCCGAAGCCGGTGATGGACAGCACGACCAGGCGGGGGTTCAGCTCGTGCAGCCGCTCCACCGGGAAGCCGAGGCGGTCGAGCACACCGGTGCGGAAGTTCTCCACCAGCACGTCGCTCTGCCGGACGAGGCGGGTGAGCAGTGCCGCGCCTTCCTCGCTCTTGAGGTCGACGGCTATGGAGCGCTTGTTGCGGTTGGCCGCCAGGAAGTACGTCGATATGTCGCCGTCCGGCCCGGCGAACGGCGGTCCCCACCCGCGTGACTCGTCACCCGTGCCGGGTTGCTCCACCTTGATCACTGTGGCGCCGAGATCACCCAGCATCTGCGCCGCGTGCGGTCCCGCCAGCGCGCGGGACAGGTCGAGGACGACGATGTCACTGAGAGGTCCCCGCAAGGCCAGCCTCCACAGGTCGGCAGATCACACTTCAGGCAAGCCTGCCAGGTCCGCACCGCTTCCCGACACCCGGCCCCGCGGATCTTTCACGCGGGACGCGCCGCCCCGGCCCTCGGCCGGGTGGCGCGCCTCGGTCACGTCGCTCAGTGATGGGTGCGGCGGGTCCGCAGCCGGTCCATGAACTCGCGGACCCGGTGCTGTGTGCGGGGGTCGCGGGCCATCGTCTTGGCCCGGTTCACGTGCTCGTGGCCCTTGGGGCTGCGGAGGTATTCCTTGATGCGGTCAACCATGGATGCCATCGTCGTCACCTCGTCCGTCGGGTCACCGTTTCACTGAACGGCTACCCGCAGACTCCCTGATCAATCACGCAAAGTGCTCACTTGCTCCAAAAACAGGACAACCCTGGCGTTCTAGCGGCCTTCGACCGGCGACGGCAGCTCGAAATGGATGCGCACCGACGTGCCTCCGGGACGGCGATGGATCCGCACCAGATCGGCCAGCTCGTTCACGATCAGGATGCCGCGTCCCCGGCTCACGGCGTCCGGCGGCGGGATCCGTCCCGCCATCGGGTCGTCGAGTGTGCCGAAGTCGTCGATCTGGCACACCAGCAGGCCGTCCTCACACCACATCCAGACGGTGCCGGGCTCCTTGGAGTACTCGGCGGTGTTGGTCGCCAGCTCGTTCACCGCGATCAGCAGGTCGCAGGTGCGCTGCTCCGTCAGCCCCGCGGCCCCGGCCCATCCCGCCACGAACTCCCGCAGCGGCGCCAGCGAGCCGAACCCGTCGAACGGGAACATCGCGGCCTGGCGCGGCGGCGCCGGCAACGGCCAGTCGAACGTCATGGCCGTCACCACCGGGTCGCCGTACGCGGTGCTCGACCAGACGTCCGAACCGTCCTGCAGATGCGGGTGGGTGACCGCGGCGTCGTCGATGGCGCTCGGGTCCAGGCCGGCCGCGTCGTAGGGACACAGGATCGCCGCGTCCCGGCCGGTGAACGCCGTGTTGATGAGCGCCTCGTGCGCCACGCACTCCGGGTACTCCAGGGGGCTGCGGCCCGGCCAGATCGGCTCACCGATGATCCACACCCGCCTGCCTTGGTTGGCCTCGGCGAAGGCGAGCAGCACCGACGGGATGATACGTCCGGGGTTGCGGCCGGCCACGGCCATGTCACGGAACACGACGTCCGCCGACCTCTCCCCGAGGCGTGACCTGATCAGCTCACCCCGGTCACCCGGCACGGCCACCAAGGCCGGTTCGCCGAGCGCCAGGGCCTGCTCCAGGAACGACACGCACCCGGCGGCATATTCGTCGAAGTCACGGTAGATGAGACCGATATGTCGAAAAGGATCATCCGTCGGCTCCTGCGCCGACGCCGACACCGTCATCTCAACGCCTCCGGTCGTCCTTCACCAGCGCCGTCCGCCGCCTCCCCGGCACCCGGCCCGTCGCGTCCCCTGCTACCCAAAGCAGAGGACTTCATGTGGCCGGAACCGGCACCCCCCCGGAGGCCGGGGCCTCCGACGGGACGCGGGTCGAAACCCGCCAGCTTCAGCAACCTGACCAGGGGCAGCGAGCACCCGGTGAACCGCACCCCCGCCGGCACGGCGTCGGCCGCCTGGACGAGCATGCGGGCCGCCGCGGCGTCGGCGAATCTCAGCCGCTCCACGTCCAGAGTAAGCGGCACACCGGCGTCGGGGAAGTCCTCCGCGAGCCCCGCCAGCGTCGCCGCCAGCGCCCCGCGGTTGGACGCGTCCACCTCACCCATCAGCCGCACCCCCGGCGGGTCGGCGGTACGCAGGATGCGCAGCAGCGGACGCCACATGAACGACGCGTTCGGCGTGAAGGCACTCGGGTGCGCCGCCGACAGCCGCCTGAGGCGGTCCGGCGCGAACAACCGCCGGTCGTACTGGCACAGCGCCATCGCGAACCCACCGGCGAAGACGCGGTTCACCTCGGCCTCGTACCACTCGAGCCGCTCACCTCCCGGCACCTCCCCCGCGGCCCACGTCATGTCGCCGATGACCCGCAACCCCGCGTACCCGAGGTCCCGCGCGTTGTCGATCTCGCGCGCCCAGCCGCCGATCACCGCCTCCGGCTCGAACCGTCCCGCCGCGAGATACCCCTCGGCGATCGACCGCACCTGGAACTGCCCCGCGTCCAGCAGACGCCGCACATCGACCCCACCGGCCTCCAGATCGGCGAACACCGTGGCGAGGGGCTCACCCGCGAAATACAGCAGCTTCTGATGATGACGAACCCCTGCGAAAGCCGACCCCACCAGCGCGGCCCGCCGCTGGTCGTCATCGTCATAGGTCACGCACACGTGGTCCCCGGGACGCAGCCGGTCGATCACAAGCGGGTCCATCGACGAGCCCTCCTCCAGCGACCGCGGGTCCACCCACCCTTCAGCACGCGACCTCCGGCCCAGGTTGTCCACTCAACGCTAACCGAATGTGTCGGCGACCCGCAAAGCAAAGGCAAGGCTTTTCTCGGTATCTCTAGTCCCGCGCGTCAAATGTCCCTCCAACCTTTCCCCCACCCCAACCCGGCCCCCACCACCCCCCCGGACACCCACGCACATAACTCTCCACCCCTATATTCACCCCTCAATCACCGTTTCCCGATATTCCCCCCATGCCGGGATCAACAGCCCTCCCTCCCCAGACACCCACCTCTCCCATCACACCAAGCACGACTCCCCTGATCCGCGCCTTCACCACCAAGCCGGCTCCCCGCGACCCCACGACCACACATCCCGCTCCTATCACCCCAACCGGTCACCTCCCCACTCGCGAACCCACCCCCCGAACCGCACCCGCACACGCACCTCGGCCGCGTCGGCACATCGGCTAAGTTGGTGATCTCCCACCGTCCGGACCCACGAGACCAGGAGACCCGTCCGCTGACCAGCACCGGCCAGGCGCACCTGGACAAGATCATGGAACGCGTCCGCCGCCTCCTCGACCTCGCCGAACACCCCGCCACCGGCGAAGAGGAAGCCGCCGTGGCCTCGGCCCACGCCGCCGCTCTCATGCTCCGCCACGGCCTCGACGCCTCCGCCGTCCGCCGCCACGCCACCGGCCGTCCCGAGCAGATCGACGCACTGGAGTTCGACGTCTCCAACCGCGGCGGCCACGCCAGGGAACGCTGCTGGTCCCTCCACCTCGTCTGCGACGCCATGGGCTGCAAGGCGGCCCAGCACTGGACGACCCCCCAGGGCCGAGGCATCCGCGCCGCCGTCCGGGTCACCATGACCATCATCGGCCCCACCCCGGTGCTGGACAGCCTCCGTCTCCTCCT
Organism: Sphaerisporangium rubeum; assembly: GCF_014207705.1. NCBI lineage: Bacteria > Bacillati > Actinomycetota > Actinomycetes > Streptosporangiales > Streptosporangiaceae > Sphaerisporangium > Sphaerisporangium rubeum. The sequence goes on along the minus strand of NZ_JACHIU010000001.1, from coordinate 2,740,945 downwards.
GCCGTCCCTGACCCTCCAAATGGAAATCCACGTAAAACCGGCTCTCGCCACCTACACCCCGCCTCCTGCGGCGAACCGTGAATCCGCCACCAAATCCTTCCGCCGCGCCTTCTACGTAGGCTTCGGCGCCGGAGTGGCCACCAAAATCCACACCCAGACCACCCAACTGGCCGAAGACCTGAAAGACACCACCGCCGCCCTGGTCCTGGCCGACCGAAAACCCCTGGTCATCCAAGAATTCACCCGCCGCTTCCCCGGCCTCCGTAAAGCCCGACAAACCTCCCTGAACCCCACCGGCTACCACAAAGGCCACCAAGCAGGCCTCCAAGCCGACCTGGCCGACCCCACCCTCCCCGACCTCCCGTCAACCGAGCAGCTCCCCCGCTGAACTCCACGCCGCACCCACCCCCACCTGCGTTACCGTGAAGACGGGGAAATCAACAGATCGGCAGAGCGCGGAACCGGGGCCATCGACACATCCGTGGGACGTGAAGACAGGACCATCAACGCATCCACAGGGGGCGAAGACATGGGACAACCGCAACCAGGCACCGGCCCCCTGTCCCCCGACTTCACCGGCATGGACCCACCCCAGATGGACGCCTTCATAAACACCCTCGACCACGCACGCAGCCAGATCGCAGAACACACAGAAGCCATCCGCCTGGCCCTCAATGCCGCCGCACTCCCCACCTCCTCCCTCAACCCCATAACCGAAATAGAACACTGGATCGACACAAAACTCGTCGAACTCCGCCGCCGTAACGAAACAGCCCGCGCCACCAGCAACCTTCCCGGCTGGACCCCCGAAGGCACCCCCCACCTGATCCCCTACAAAGAGGAAACCCACCTCACCCCCGCCGAGGCCCGAGCACTAGGCACCGCACTGGCCACCCGGTACAAGACCATCGACCCCGGCGCCTTGTTCGACCCAGGCCTCGACGAGAAGTACCAGCACATCATCGACACCCTCGCCGACCACACCGCCGACCCCAACGTCACCGCCGCCTTCTTCGCCACCCTCGGCCTGCGCCACACCCTCACCCTCCGCCACCACCTGCGCCGCGGCCTCCAGGAAAGCGACGACTCCGCAGTGGACACCGTCAGCAAAGCCTTCGCCACCGCCGTCACCGCAGGCACCGCCACCCCCGGCTTCGCCACCATCGCCAACGCCATGAAGAACCGAGCCGAGTCCCACAACGACCAGCAGGCCATCGGCGACCTGATCTCCACCGGCCGCTTCCCCACTGAATGGCTCGCTCAAGTAGCCGCGGCCCAGATCTTCACCCTCGACGCCAAAGCCACCGGCAAAACCCTGACCCCCTACCTCAACGCTCTGGCCGAAGACCCCAGCGCAGCTCGCCTGGCCATAGCCCTGGCCACCAAAGACACCCCCCTCCCCAAAGACACCTTCACCACCCTCGTCCCTCCCACACCCCCCACCCCCGACAAACGACCCGACCTCGCCACCTTCCTCAGAACCCTCAATACCCGCACCTCGACCGACCCCACCTCCGCCGACGCCTTCGGCAAACTCCTGGCCGCCGCCTCCGGCGCCTACAACGAAAAAGACGGCGCACACACCCCCGAAGCCTCCCGCTTCGCCTTCACCGTCATGACCACCCTCGACGACGTGAACCTCGGCGAGGAAACCAGAGTGCATCTGTCGGAGATCGCCGGCTCCTATGCCACCGAAATCCTGGAAGGCGCCAACCTAGGCGACAGGAACCACATACTCGACAGCTCCAACACCCCCGTCGACTCTTCCCTCCCCGGCCTGAAGCCCGCTTTCCGCCTCAGCCCCGAAGACACTTACCGTTTCCTGAAGACCTTCACCAACAACCTGGCCAACCAGATTCCCTTCCACGCAGGGATGGACCGCCTCACCACCCGCCTGGTCGACGAAGCCGTCCCCCAGATGATCAAGTCCAATGACCCGACCCGGCTGGACGACATCTTCGGCGCTCTCGGCAACGTCCGAGGCTTCGAACTGACAGCCAGAGAAGCCTGGGGGAACGCCAAGGACCAAGCCGCCGAAGAGACCCGTCAACTACAGAGCCTCTTGATCGGCAACGCCATGGGGGTCGTCGGCCTCGCCTTCGAGGGAGGCAAAGCGATGATCTACACCGGCCTCAGCGCCGTGTGTCCTACTACGACACCACCAAGGATGAGCCTGAGGGTGAGGTCGACAAGATCAGAGCGTCTGACATGAAAGAAACCCTCGGCCGTCAGCACACTATCGCCCAAGCTCTCCTAAATGCTGGATTCCATCCCGATGCCACTCCAAGCGAATACGATACGACTAGCCGATCTGGCATTAAACTTGCCGACCAGAATGGCAACCTTCGGCCATTTTCAGAAATTATCGACTTGGGTACCACCGGCTACGATGAACTCGATCGCTGGTTTATAGCAAACGGCATGGGTGGAAAGGAAAATCTAGCGTTCGGTCAACTCACGAACCGATATGCGGATCGATTCGAGGGACGCAAGGAACGTGGCATGTTACGAAGCCTGGAATTCGATAGATAAACTAACCAACAGGAAGGCATTCAGTCTCCCCGCGAACGACATAGACTCCAGGCGTTCGGGAGTTGAGCGTCAGATTTGTGCGAGTCGAGGAACTAGCAAGTCTAACAACTCCGCCACTGTCGCTAACTATACTGTAGGTAGCGACACGCTTTAACGCACCAACCAACATGTCATTGAGGGCATCCGGATTAGTACCAGGATCCAGATCAGCCCCTTCTGCCGCGAACGTTTGCCTCGCCTGACCCTCAGCACAAGGCAGGTTTCTCCCTCCCGGATCTGTCACTGTTACGTTTTGCGCATTTCTCTCCTTTAGTAGCCGAATGACATGAGACTTAAGAGTTTGACCCGCTTGCGCAGCCGTGGGACCATCGGCATTGGAGCATGACGCCAGAGATATAGTGAGTAGCACCAAAAAGCAGAAAACGCCACAGCGGAGTCTAATCGGAGATGATATGCCAAGCATGGGCTAGCCTCCGTGTCTGGCCGAAGCGCTGTCTAGAGTCGCATAATCATAGTGAGAACCTCTGCGCCAACAAGTATCCAGCCTCCCCGCGCGGTAGGAGCCTGACCTTGCCTATTGACGATGACCTGGTTCCCAACCCCAAGTACACGGAACTGGAAGCCACTCTCGCTATCATCCGAAGTCACGTGCAGGTGCTTGAGACCGTACTTGACCCAGTTTGCTCCCAGTTCGGAAGTCAGGCGATATGGGTCGGGCCGACTGCTCGGACCTTCGAGCAGGAGCTCAGTGGTAGGAACGCACGGATCAAGACGGTTGCTCGGCGCGTGGTTGAGGAGTTGGAAGCGGAGTTGCGGTCCACGCCGAGTGAGGTATCGCGTGCCACGGCTTCGGCACTGATCGGCTGGGGATGACTCTTGTCACCTGCCCTGTTGAGATATCCCAGCGGAGTCAAGAACACGAAGGTCTGCCAGCGCTTCTCGCCAATCGGCGGTGGTTGAGCCCGTTTGAGTGAGCACAGCGTCGAAGTCATAGGCCCGTACCACCACGCTGATGATCGGTAGCGTGTGGGGGTCACGAAGAGCAGCCGTGGCGATACGGCAGGCTTCTTCGACCTCACCGGTCTTGGCAAGGACGCTGGCGTGAGCAAATCGTACGAGTGCGGGGTCGCTGGTGACGGTGGGGTCGTAGATAGCCAAGGCTCGATTCGTGGCGTCACCGGTCCCGTCGACGTCCCCGAGGTCCGCACGACCGCGGGCCTCGTAGAAGGTTTGACGCGCCAGTTCGAAAGACAGGACACCCGCATGGAGGGCCGTGGGTTCGCACCGGTCGAGCATGTTACGGGACCGCTCGATGCAGCGCTCGAACACCGCCCGTTCCCCCAACGAGGCGTGCGCCACTGCGGCCATACCCCACAACCAGGCGAGAGGAGGAGTCGCGCCTACAGCCTGCTCCAACCTCGGAGTGACCGCACTAAGGACGGTTTGTGGTTCCGCCGAATACATAGGAATGAACGTACTGCCGACCAAAGCCAGGTCGGCAAGAACGGAGTCGCCAGCTTCCTCTGCTGCGCGTGCGGCAGCCATGTACCAGCGACGCGCCATCGGGAACTGATCCGTATTGAACAGTATGTGGCCCACGACGATCGAGAGTTTCGCGCCGATGCGCGCGAGTCGTCGCTGGGTCTCGATCGGCTGGCGCTGTGTGAGGAGTTCGCGCACGCTGCTCAGGTGGGTCAGCGCACCGGCCATGAGGGTCGCGGGAAGGACGCTCTCCAGCGTCAGGCCGAGGCGGTCGCTTTCCGATTCCAGGTACAGCAGGCGGCCTTCGCCGGCGCTGGTGGAGTCGAGAGCCTGTTCCAGCAGGTCGGGACCGCGCCGGATGCTTTCAGGCAGGCCCAGCGCCACGGCCGCGCCCAGGTGGAGAACTTCTCGCCGGTTCGTGGCCGCCTCCCGGGAGTCGGAGCGGGTGCCGGGGACATTGGAGTCCTTGGTTCCAGGGTCGTACGGGCCGAGCAGTTCCGCAACGGTGTGGCCGGGAAACATCCGCTCCAGGACACGGCAGTGGTCCGCCTGGGGCTTGGTCCGGACGCGGCCGTTCACCCAGCGGTTGAAGGCCTCCTTGCTGGGTGAGGAGCCGACCAGGGTGCGGTCGATGCTTCTCGCCACCTTGTCGTACTCCAGGCAGAACGCGCGGTGGGTCACCTGGTGGCGTTTCATCAGCAGCGCCTTCAGCAAGGTCAGCCGACCGGACATGTGCGACTCCTCTTCACAGCGGGATCATCGATCACTGAATGTGTTCGTGTCATCACCGTAAGGGTCCTGGTCGTGGCGGGACGGGGATTCCGGGTTGGCAAGGGCGGGGACGGCACACAGACGGCGCCTTCGCGACGCAGGGATGACCGGCGATGGGGTGAGGTCGGCGGAAGGGGCCGTGGAGTGGCTCTGAGCAGGTCGGGGGTGTGGTGAGTCGGCTACGTCGGATGCGGCCGGGGTCTGGCCACGGTGGGGCGTGGTGGTGACCGGGAGCGGCGTGGCAGGTGGTTTCCGGTGACCTTGGGGGCGGCCTAGCGTCGGCGGCCGGACACCGAGATCGGCGGGTTCCGGGAGGTCACCGGGCTCGCGTCACGGCCGGGCCGCGGCGCTGTCCGGCCGGAGCCGGCGGTTTCGGGGGTTCATTCGTCTCCCCCGTTGGAATGGATGTTCAGCTGTGACGTACGCAGAGGCCAGGCCGTATGAGTGGGTCCGTCGGGTTCGGTACGCGGTGTGGTGTGGAGGGGTGGCCGGCGTGGTGCTGGTCGGCAGTACGCGGCCGTGGGTGATGTTGCCGGGGGGTCGGCGGGTTTCCCTGTGGGAACTGCCGTGGGCTTTCGCCGGGGATGTCGGAGCGGCGGGGGGTGCGGGGGTTGTGCTGCTTGGGATCACTTTGGCCATGGCGGTGCTGACCGTGGTGTGGCCGCGGAGGGCCGTGGTGGGAGGGGTGCTGCTCTGTGGGGGGTCGTGTGTTCTCGCGTTGGGGTGGATCCTCGCGGAGTTGGCGGTGGCGTGTCCGGACGGCGGGGCGGTAAGGGTCACGGTCGCGCCGGATGTCACGTTCACGGGGGTGGTGCTGCTGGTCGCGGGGGTGGGGGTGCTGCGGTTGGTCGACGTGGCGTCCGGGGTCTCGGGCCGTACCCATGGCGGCGGGGACGGTTTCGAGGTTCGTGTGGCTCACGAGGTGGCCGCCGGGGTGCGCGACCGTGAGGCGGCGGAGTGGCTGGGGGTGCCGCCGTGAACGGCGGCGCTGACGGCCGTGGCGGTGGCACCGATCGTGGTCATGTCACCGGCTTGGCCGCGGTGAGACCCGGTTCGGCGTTCGGCATTGGACTTCTTCCGCATTGGAGGGCATGTGATTCCGGTACAGGACGGTGTCGTGGGTGAGGAGCCTCCCCCGCTGCGGGTGGTGGCGCGGGCCGGCTTCGCGGCCACTGAGGGTGCGGTTGCGGAGGCGCGGCGGTGGTTGCGTGAGGTGCTGGCGGGGCATCCGCGGTGTGACGACGCGGTGTTGCTGCTGTCCGAGACCTTCACCAACGCCGTGGTGCACACCCGGTCGGACGCCGTCGGGGTCGTGGTCCTCGCAGGGGACGGCGGACAGGTGCAGGTGGAGGTCGTGGACGGCGGCGCCGGCACGGTGCCGTGCACGTGTGACCGGGCCGCGGAACGGCTTGAGGAAGGGGGACGCGGGGTCGGGTTGTTGCGTGCGATGTCGGCGCGGTGGGGGTTCTTCGAGGAGGCGCCGTGGTGCGTCGTGTGGTTCGCCTTCGACGGGGCTGGTTGAGGCGATGCCGGTGGAGGTCCGCCGGGGGCAGCGTGATCGCCGTACCGCGTGCCGTCGTCGCGGCGCCGATGGGAACCGACCGGCGACGGCGCGTTCCCTGGCAGGTGTGTTTTATCTGCTCTGGTACGAAGCGGATATAGCTACTCTTCGTGGCCATTGATACCTGGTGACTTGTGCTGACATGTCATAATTTTGGGGACGCAAGCAACCTTGCACTGATTTCAGGGTGTCGCCCCGCCAGGTGTATCTGCGATGCCACCGGTGCGATTCCAGCCGGCCGAATCGATTAGGACTTTCCCCTATAGTCCGCCTGGCCGATATAGGGACTTGTCACATGGAGACGTGCGATAGAAGATTTGGCGACGAAGCCGCATTCAGCAGGAATTGCGGCATGAGCAGGCGCCTATTGCGTCAGACAAGGACGTCCCGTGGCAGGAACTCGCCCCCCGTTCCCGGACAGCACGACGCCTGAATTCCAGGCCGAAGCCCTCGCGGAAGCCAACGCCTACCGGGCCAAGCATCACGCGCCGCCGCTGGTGCTCGACGAGGAGCTCAACGCCTACGCCAAGTCGCGCGCCGCTTCCCGGTCCGAGCAGGAGGACCTGCAGGCCGGCCATACGGGTCTGCGTGCGGGAACGGGAGAGAACATCTTCTGGGGTGGCGGCTCCGAGGTCCTGCCCGGATCGGACGCGGTCAAGAGCTGGTACGACGAGATCAGTGCGTACGACTTCGACGCGGCCCAGTTCAGCGGCGCGAGCGGACACTTCACGCAGCTCGTCTGGAAGGGCAGCACGAAGGTCGGCATCGGACGGGTTTCGGGTCAGGGCAGCGAATACTTCGAGACGTACATCGTCTTCGTCTTCGAGCCGCCGGGAAACATGAAGGGTGCTTTCGCGCAAAACGTCCTCCGCGCCTGAACGGAGAAAAGCGGCCTGTCGCTCGAGATCCTTTCCGGGCCTGAACGAGGGACGATTCCGTCCCTGTCAATGTGTTCGAAGCCGGCGTTCTCGTGCGTCTCGTCTCCTCCGGCGGGTATGGCGGCGCCATCGTGGACCACCTCACCGGCCCGGCGGGGTGCCGGGCCGATGAGGTGGTGGGGTCACGGGAGGTCCACGTCGGGATGGCCGTCGGAGAGGCGGAGGTAGCCGGGGCCCCGGTCGAAGAAGGCGTCGGGGGATCGGCCGCGGAGGCGGCCGCGGAGCTCGGTGGTGGCGGGGTGATCGATTTCGAGGAGGGTGCCCGGGGGGAAGTCGGGGCCGGTGAAGACGACGCCGTAGGACGTCCTGGCGGATTCCAGGCTCACTTTGTCGTCTCGGACATCGGCGGCCACCTCGGCCGGGTCGCGGTCCAGGGGGGAGCCCCAGCCGCCGCCGCCTGTGGTCTGGATTTTGATCAGTTCGCCGGCTTTCACCGGGTGGTCGTCCACGAGGCCGTCCATGGGGACGTCGTCGACGGTCACCAGGAAGGGGCGGCCGGCTCGGCCGCCTGCCACTCCCCAGCAGGACAGGATGCTGCGGTCGGCAATGGACATGAACGAGGCGTCGCGCAGCATGCGGATGTGTTTGTCGTAGCCGAGGCCGCCGCGGTACTTGCCGGGGCCGCCGGAGTCGCGGGCCAGGCCCAGGCGTTCGACGCGGAAGGGCCAGCGGGACTCGGCGAACTCCACCGGGATGTTGCGGGAGTCGGGGACGACGTGGATGGTGTCCTCGCCGTCGGCGTACCAGCGGCCGCCGGAGCCGCCGCCGAGGACTTCGCGCATCAGGTACGGCCGGCCTTCGTGGTCGTCGCCGTAGACGCCGGTGTAGCGGATGGTCTCCTGGTCGGCCGGCATGCGGCCGCCGGTGGCTTTGGCGAGGACGCCGCCGAGGACGCCGAGGAGGCGCAGGATGACGAAGGTGCGTGCGTTGGTGGGGGCCGGGAAGATCGGGGTGAGAAGGGTGCCTTTCTCGGGGAAGCGCATCTCGATCAGCGGGACGACGCCTTCGTTGACGTCGAGCTCGGCCATGCGTTCGGGGGTGTCGGCGAGGTTGCGCAGGATGGGGGCGAGCCATTTCTTCAGGAACACGCCGTCTGCGTAGTCGCCGGCGTGGTTGATGGGGCCTTTGGCCTGCGGGGACGTGCCGGTGAAGTCGATGAGCAGCGGTGCGGCGGCGGTGTGGTCGACGGTGAGGGTGATGCGCTGGGTGTGGAGGCGGGGTGGGTCGACGCCGTCGTGTTCGGCGTAGTCCTCCCACACGTAGGTGCCTTCGGGGATCTTGGAGAGGAGTTCGCGGCGGAAGGTCTCGGTGGTCTTGGCGATGATGGCGTCGAAGCACGCCTCGACGGCTGCCCTGCCGTACCGGGTGAACAGCTCGCCGAGGCGGCGGGCCCCCATGAGGCAGGCGGAGCATTCGGCGTCGAGGTCGCCGGCGAGGGAGTCCGGCATGCGGGAGTTGCGGGTCATGATGGTCAGCGCGGCGCGGTTCGGCTCGCCGCGGTCCCACAGCTTGATCGGGGGGACCATGAGGCCTTCCTCGAACGCGCTGCGTGCGTGGGACGGCATGGAGCCGGGGACGGCGCCGCCGATGTCGTCGTGGTGGCCGAAGGCCTGGACGAACGCGACGACCTGGCCGTCGTGGAAGACGGGGACGGTGACGCACAGGTCCGGCAGGTGGCCGATGCCGCCTTCCGACAGGTAGACGTCGTTGTGGAAGAACACGTCGCCGGGGTTCATGTCCTCGACGGGGAAGTCGCGGACGATGGGCTGGACGAGCGCGGAGTAGGACCGGCCGGTGAGTTTGCGCAGCCGTACGTCGTGGATGCCGGCGCGGAAGTCGTGCGCGTCGCGGATCATCGGGGAGCGCGCGGTGCGCGCGATGGCGGTCTCGACCTCCATCTCGACGGACGCCAGTGTGCCTTCGACGATCTCGACCAGCACGGGGTCGGCGGTCATCGCGATTCTCCGTTCGCCGGGTCGATGCGGTGGACGACGATCCGGGCCGGGTCGGCGGTCACCGCCGGCCGCCGTTCGCCGGGTCGATGCGGTGGACGACGAGGTTGGCCCGTGCGTCGACCTCGGCGGTGAAGCCGGGGTGCAGGGGCAGGGTGGAGCCGTACTCCTCGATGACGGCGGGGCCGGTGACGATGTGGCCGCGCCGGAGACCGGCGCGCCGGTACACGGGGGTGTCGTGCCAGCCGTCGTCGAAGTGGACGGGACGGGTGGAGGCCGGTTCTGGGGTGGGACCGTCGCTTTCGGGGTGTTCCGGGATGACGGGACGGGTGATGGGGCCGATGCCGGAGACGCGGAGGTTGACCCATTCCACGGCGTGCCGGGGGTCGTCGCGGTAGCCGTAGCCGTACAGCCGCCGGTGCGCCTCGTGGAACCGCGCGGTCACCTCGTCGCGCCACGCGGCGTCCACCGGGCCGGCGGGGGCCGGGACCCGGACCTCGTACGCCTGGCCGTTGTACCGCAGGTCGGCGCTGCGCGCGAAGACGTGCCGGTCGGCGGGGAAGCCTTCGCGGTGCAGCGCGTCGGCGGCCTGGTCCTCCAGGTCGGACAGGATGGCGGCGGCGGTGTCCGGTGACAGGTCCTTGGTGACGTGGGTGCGGACGTAGTCGTTCTTGACGTCCACGGTGAGCAGGCCGAACGCGGACACGTTCCCCGGGTTCGGCGGCACGACGACGGCCGGCAGGCCGAGGATGTCGACGAGGCGGCAGATCAGCAGCGGCCCGGACCCGCCGAACGCGACCATGGGGAAGTCGCGCACGTCGAGGCCGCGTTTCACCGTGATCTGCCTGATGGCGTTGGACTGGTTGTAGGCGCTGATCTCCAGCACCCCGGCCGCCGTGCGTTCCGGCGTGAGCCCGAGCTTGGCGGCGAGCGCCTCGACCCCGGCCCGTGCGGCGTCGGCCGACAGGGGGATCTCGCCGCCGAGCAGGTGCGGCGGCACGCGGCCGAGGTACACGTGCGCGTCGGTGACGGTGACCTCGGTGCCGCCTCGGCCGTAGCACAGCGGCCCGGGGTCGGCGCCGGCCGAGCGGGGGCCGACCTTCAGTGTGCCTTCGGGGGAGATCCACGCGACCGAGCCGCCACCGGCGCCGACCGTCACGATGTCGATCATGGGGATCTTGCAGGGGTACCGGCCGATGGAGCCCTCGGTGGTGAGGGACGGCTCGCCGTCGACGACCACGGCGACGTCGGTGGAGGTGCCGCCGCCGTCCAGGGTGATCACCGAGGGGTGGCCCGCGGTGGCGGCGATCAGCGCGGCGCCGAGCGCGCCGGCGGCGGGTCCCGACAGCACGGTGGTGATCGGCTGGTGCACCACCTCGGTGGCCGACAGCACGCCGCCGTTGCTCTTCATGACGGAGAACGGCATGCCGAGGCGCGCGGACAGGCCGGCGATGTAGCGGCGCATGGTGGGTTTGACGGCGGCGTCCACGAGGGTGGTGACGGAGCGTTCGTACTCGCGGTACTCGCGCAGCACGTCGCTGGAGATCGACACGACGGCTTCGGGGTGCTCGCGTTCCAGAACTTCGCGCATGCGCAGCTCGTGCGCGGGGTCGGCGTAGGAGTGCAGGAAGCAGACCCCGATGGCGGTGACCCCCTGGTCGCGGAACCAGCGGGCCGCCCGCACGGCCTCGTCCTCGTCGAAGGGCCGCACCTCCTGGCCGAGGTGGTCCAGCCGGCCGCCGACGGTGCGGACCATGTGCACCGGCACGATGCGTGGTGGTTTGACCCAGAAGTACGAGTTGCCGTACCCGTCGGGGACGCTCTGCCTGGCGATCTCCAGGATGAACTCGAACCCCTCGGTGGTGACGAACCCGAGGTTCACCGGCCGGTCCTCGAGGAGCTGGTTGGTGGCGACCGTGGTGCCGTGCACGATGCCGGCCACCCCGGCGAGGTCCTCGCCGCCGAGCACCTTGTGCACGCCGTTCATGAAGCCGTCCGCCGGGTCGGCCGGGGTCGACGGGGTCTTCGTGGTGGTGATCTCACCGGTCTGCTCGTCCACCGCGACCACGTCGGTGAAGGTGCCGCCGGTGTCCACGCCGATACGGACGCTGCGCATGTTCCTAGTGTTTACTCAACCCGCGTGACCTGACGAATCAGCGACATCCGCCAAGCGAACCGGCCAACTGTCGGCAGGCATCGCTAAGGCGCCGCCGAGATGTCCTTCATGCGGGCCTCGATCTGCGCGGGGTCGCCGCCGAGCAGCGCGGACGCCGCACGCCACCACGCGAACCACTCGCCGCTGCGCCACATCCAGTCGACCCGCTCGACCGCCGCCACGACGTCGCCCTTGGCCTGCCAGCGGGTGCCGACCAGCTCGGGGGTGGCGCCGTGGCGCAGGGCCCAGCGGCGCAGGGTCTCGGCGACCTCGGGGTCCACGGTGACGGTGTACGGGTCGGGGTCCTCATCCGGCAGGGGGTGCGGGCCGAGACCCGCGGCGACACCCCAGCTCCACTGGGCCTCGGCGGGACGGGAGTAACGCAGGGTCGTGAAGTCCAGGGTGGAGCCCGGGGTCCCGTCCGGCCGTGGCCGTACGACGGCGTCCAGGCGGCCGCCTGAGTCGAAGGCGACCACCAGGGTCGTGCCGGGTGCGGTTCCCACGGGGACGTGGATGCGGTCCTCGGCCTGCCAGGAGTTGAGGTCCACTGTGGCGGCGGGGACCCCCCACGCATGGTCGGCGGCGTCGTCGGCGATCCAGGCGGCCAGCATCTCCAGGACCGTGAGGTTGGTCCACGGGTCGATGCCGGTGGCGGCGGCGAGGGCCTCGTCCGGCGGGGGGATCTTGCCGGCGCGGCCGGTGGACCACCACTCCTGGCCGGTGATCTCGGTGCCGACGGCCAGTCCCGCGATGGCGGCCAGCTCGGCGGACCTGCGGATCAGCGGAGCACCCTGGGCCAGTTCCGCACAGCGGTACGCGCGGTGGTCCCCGAGTGCGGCCCTGGCACGGCTGAGCAGGAGCTCTGCCGTGGGGTGCTCCTCCCCCAGCAGGTCCCTGGTGAGCCGGCGCGCCTCGGTTCGCGCGTCCTCCGCACGGAACTCTCGCATATATGCCACGTTACGCTGATAGATCCTCATAGGCGAGGTTCGGTAACAAGGTCGGGATCTACCTCTGATCCGCGGCTCAGCCCGGCGGCTTGACCGTACGCACGGGCCGCGCCGAGATATCGGCCGGTCCCCGGCGCCTCCCTGCCGCGGGTGGGTGCGTACGCAGGGGTCGCCGTTGCCGCCGAGGGGGCAAAGATCTAACCGTGGCGTCAGCGGCGGGACGTGCGGCCGAACAGCCAGCCGATGGCGGTGCTGCCGAGCGCGATCCCCGCACCCATGCCGAACGCGGCCAGCACCGGCCAGACGCGGGTCGCGGCCGTGGAGGGTTGCGCGGGACGTTCGTAGATCTGGGAGGCCGCGGCGTACCGGACGTCGACGGCCGCCGGTACCGGCGTGGGACCGGCCGGCGTGGTGACCGGTGCGGGTGCGGTCACCGGTCCCGGGGTGGGAACGGCGACCGCGGCGGGCTCCGCCGGTGCGCACAGGTGGTGTTCCACCGCCGTGAAGAACTCACCGGCCGTCTTCTTGGCCACCGAGCCCAGCATGCGCTGACCCACGCCGCCGATCATGCCGCCGACCACGGCCTCCGCGTCGTAGTCCACCCGGGTCGAACCGCCGTCCACCTCGCTGAGCAGGATCTGGACCGTCGCGTCCACCGTGCCGGGGGCCCCCGCGCCACGTGCCCTGAGCGTGAACCGCTCCGGCTCCTCGGGGTCGGACAGCGACACCTCCCCCTGGTAGACCCCCTTGATCGACGCGACCCCCGCGCTGACCGTCATCCGGTAGGTGTCCGTCCCCGTGGCCTCCAGCCGCTCACAACCCGGGATCGTACGCACCAGCACCGCCGGGTCCCGCAACGCGGCCCACACCCGTTCCCGATCCACCCCGACGACGGCACTGCCGACGACCTTCATGACCACCTCCGATGCCCGAGAGACTAAGGATCCCCGCAGCCTGCCGATAAGAGCAACTTCCGCCTGACGCCGACCTCCCCCGTCGTCAGATCTCACCTCCACGTGCGACCGGTCACCCGCCGTACGACGGCGCCGGATTCGCCGCACCACGTCCCACCGCCTCGGCGCCGAACCGGGTCCGCGCACGGACGGGTGCGTCGACACCACGGCCAGGCCGACACCCCGGGTCGACTTCATGCACGGACGAACAAGTCGACACCCCACGCAGATACGTCAGTCGAAACCACCGGCAGGCCGACACCCCCCGAAGGTGGACCGACACCGCGGCCAAGCCGACACCCCGGACGGAGAAACGGATCGATCCCATCTTCGGTCGAACAGGCCGACACCTGGTCGGAACCACGAGCCCCCGAGCACGGGCCGGTTTGGTCGGAGGGTGGGCGTCCCCGGTCCCCTCCCCTGGGGACGCCCACCCGGTTTGTGGGGGGTTGTGCTTCGGCTTTATCCCCATTGGGTGGGTTTGCTAGCCCCGTGGGTTGATATTGGGGGTGGGTTCACGGTCGGCCGATGAGCTCGGCAGAGAGGCCGGCGACTTTGGTGGACAGGAGGGGGTGGTGGGTGACGAGGGTGGTCAGGTGGGTGAGGAGGGTCCGGATCTCGGCCTCGTCGAAGCCGGTGCGGGAGCACACGCGGGTTCTGATGGCCATGAGGTCGAGCATGGTCTCGGTGCGCAGGGTGGGAGGCAGGCACGCCAGGAAGACCTCTCGGCGCAGGCTGTCCAGGCGGCCTATCACGTGCCAGTTGACGGTGGCGTGGTCGCGGAGGATGGGGGCCTCTGGGCCCGTCAGGGTCCCTGTGGGGGGCATCGAGGGTCCTTTCGTGGGGTCAGTGGCCGGCGGGTGGGGTGGGGGCGTAGGCGGGGGTGGCGGTCGCGCCTCGGTAGGGGCGGGTCTGGCTCGGGGTGTCGGCGCCGGGGAGGCTGAGCCAGGCTTCGCCCACGCCGTCGGCAGACGGGACGAGGAGGCGGCGGAACAGGGATCTGCGCAGGTCGCGGTGGTCGCAGCCGATGACGTCCTCGAAGAGTTGCGCGGACAGGACGACGGCCAGGTCGGCGTGGGGGTGGCGGTGGAGTTCGGTGCGGACCTCGGGGGTGTCGCGCAGGTGGTGCACGGTGTCCACGGCGCGGCCGAAGAAGCCGGTGTCGGCGACCCTCGTCGGGCCCTGGTGGAACGCGGCGCGTACCCGCAGCCGCAGGGACGAGCCGGGTCCGAGGCCGTGGTTGCGGCGCCGGAGGGCGAGGCGCAGTTCCCCGGTGAGGCCGGCGACGATCCGGGCCTCGTTCACGCCGGAGGGCAGCAGGTAGAAGGCTCCCCGCTGGTCGTGGGTGCCGGAGGTGGCACCCCGGTCGGCGAGGTACAGGCGGTCGAGGCCGGCCCGCGCGACGGCCTCGGTGACGAGGTCGACGAGCCGCCGGTGCGCGTGGTCGCGGGTGACGGGGGTCGCACCGCCGGGGTCCTCGGTGTCGAGGGCCACGCACAGCCGCCGGACTTCTCCGCTCAGGTCGTTCACCGGTTCGATCTCCTTCACGGCGGGGACGACGTCACCTGATGTATCGCCGGGGCGGCGTCGTCAGATGTTCACAGAGTCACGTCCGGGCCTGCCGGGCACCTCGTACTCGGACGGGTTCTGGCCCTGACCGGCGAAACTCTGCAGTCTGCGCAGGTCGTGCAGCACGATGCGGCGGTACCCCGTGCCGAGGACCCCGGCGCGGCGCAGGGTGGTGAGCGCCTTGTGGACGGTGATGTCGGCGGCGCCGACGAGGGCCGCGAGTTCGGGCTGGGTGAGCGCGACGCCGATCATGACGCCTTCCGGCACGGGCTCCCCGTAGGACCTGGCGAGTTCGACGAGCACGCGGGCCAGCCGGGTGAGCGTGGAGAACGAGCCGAACTCGACGCGCCGCCGGGTGGACCAGCGCACCTTCTCGACGACCGCGCGGTTGACCGCGAGTCCCGCCTCGGGCCGGAGCTGCAGGAACTCGACGAACGTCTCGTGCGGGATGTGCCTGGCGAGGCAGGGGCCGGCCGCGACGACGGTGGCGACGCGCGGCTGTCCGTCGAGTGCGGCGAACTCGCCGACGACGTCCCCGCCGACGCGGATGCCGAGCAGCGTGAGCCGTCCGCTCTCGGTGTTGGCCGTGAGTTTCACGCAGCCGTCCACCAGCAGGTAGACGTGCCGGGTGCGGTCGCCTTCCATCATCAGGGTCTCCCCGGTGGCGAACTGCCGGGGACGGCCGAGCCGCAGGAACTCCTCCCGGGTCTCCTCGCCGAGCCCGCCGAGCAGGCTGCCGCGCGGCCAGGCGCCGACCTTGCGGATGACGCCGCGCCGCCGTGATCCGGACTGGGACCCGGACGCTGGCCCGGACACTGGCCCGGATGCTGACATGGTCGCTCCTCCCGGCGCGGGTGAACGGTTCACACTTCAACTGTGCGGGGGGCTGCTTGCGGCGTGCTTGCGGCCGGAGGGCATCGACTTGACGGCTGATTGACATCGGCTTGACGCCGCGACCAGGCATTGCGTGTGTGACGAAGATCGCAGCTGCTCTGCACGCAATTGCTCTACAGCTTGTAGTACTACTGGATGTAGCACTACGGCCCGTAGAGCTTCGTGCGCACCCACGTGGGGGAGAAATGGACGCACTTGACCTGGCGCGGTGGCAGTTCGGGATCACCACCGTGTACCACTTCCTCTTCGTCCCCCTCACGATCGGCCTCGGCGTCTTCGTGGCCGGACTGCAGACCGCCTGGCATCGCACCGGCAAGGCGCAATATCTGCGGCTCACGAAATTCTTCGGCAAGCTCTTCCTGATCAACTTCGCCATGGGTGTGGTCACCGGGATCGTGCAGGAGTTCCAGTTCGGCATGAACTGGAGCGAGTACTCGATCTTCGTCGGCGACGTGTTCGGCGCGCCACTGGCCCTGGAGGCGCTGCTGGCCTTCTTCCTGGAGTCGACCTTCCTCGGCCTGTGGATCTTCGGCTGGGACCGGCTCCCCAAACGGGTGCATCTCGCCTGCATCTGGGCCGCCGCGATCGGCTCCAACCTGTCGGCGTACTTCATCCTGGCGGCCAACGCGTGGATGAAGCACCCCGTCGGCTACGAGGTGGTCGACGGCAAGGCCAGGATGACCGACCTGTGGGCCGTGCTCACCGACTCGACCGCGCTCGCGCAGGTGCCGCACGTCGTCGCCGCGTCGTTCGTCGTCGCCGGCGGCTTCGTGATCGCGGTGTGCGGCTACCGCGTGCTGCGCGAGCGCCGGACCGGCGACGTGGACCCGATGTGGCGCTCCTGCCTGCGCGGCGCGCTCGTGATGACCGCGCTGGCCGGCGCGCTGGTCGCCGGTACCGGCGACCTGTCGGGCCGGCTCCTGCACGAGCAGCAGCCCATGAAACTCGCCGCCGCCGAGGGCCTGCGGCACGACGAGCGGGGTGCCGCGTTCTCCCCCGTCCCCGGCGTGGAGGTGCCGTACGCACTCAGCCTGCTCGCCGCGCACGACCCCGGCGCCGTCGTCCGCGGCGTGGACGACCTGCAGCAGGTGTACGCCGCACGGTTCGGCCCCGGCGACTACATCCCGAACATCCCGCTGGTGTACTGGTCGTTCCGCGTGATGATCGTCTTCGGCCTGGCCACGGTCGCGCTGTCGACGGCGGGCCTGTGGGCCCTGCGGCGCCGCCGGCCGGTCCCCCGGTGGCTGGCACGCGCCGGTCTCGCCGCGCTGCCGCTGCCGCTGATCGCCGTCATCGCCGGATGGCTGCTCAGCGAGATCGGCCGCCAGCCGTGGGTCGTCCAGGGTGAGCTGCTGACCGCCGCCGCCGTCTCCCCCGGCGTCTCCCTCGGCGAGGTGGCCGTCTCGCTGGCGATCTTCACGGTGCTGTACGGCGTGCTGGCCGCCGCCGAGGCCCTCCTGCTGGCCCGGCACGTCCGGACCGGCCCCGAGCCTGCCGAGCCGGCGCCGGAACCGCGGCCGGAGACGACCCCGCTCACCCCGACCCTGATGTACTAGGGAGACCCTGATGGAGCTCACGACCTTCTGGTTCCTGGTCATCGCGTTCCTGTGGACCGGTTACTTCGTGCTCGAAGGCTTCGACTTCGGCGTCGGCGCGCTGCTGCCGCTGGCCGCTCGCGGTGACGCCGAACGTGGCCAGGCGCTCGGCACCATCGGCCCGGTGTGGGACGGCAACGAGGTGTGGCTGATCACCGCGGTCGGCGCGACGTTCGCCGCGTTCCCCGCCTGGTACGCGGGCCTGCTGAGCACCTACTACCTGCCGCTGGTGCTGGTGCTCACCGCGCTCATCGTGCGAGGGGTCGCGCTGGAGTGGCGCGGCAAGGTGCGGCCCGCCGAGCGCAGGCTGTGCGACATCGGCATCGCGGCAGGCAGCGCCGTGACCGCGATCACCTGGGGTGCGGTGTTCGGCCACCTGCTGTACGGCTCGGCGCGGGCCGCCGCGCTCGGCGGCGCGTTGTCGCTGGCGGTGGCGCTGCTGCACGGCGCGGTGTTCCTGTCGCTGAAGACGGCGGGCCCGCTGCGGGCCAGGGCCCGCCGTCTCGTGCCGGCCGCCGCCGTCGCCGCGCTCCCCCTCGCCGCCGTGTCCCTGCCGGCCCTCGCGGGCCTGGCGGCGGGAACGGCGGGTGCGGGGTCAGGCGGCCCGGGGACGGCCGGGGTGGCGGGTGGCGCCGGGTGGACGGCGCACCCGCAGGTGTGGATCGCGGCGGCCGGGGCCGTCGCGGCGCTCGCCGCCGCGGTGGCACTGGCGTGGCGCCGGCGTGAAGGCTGGGCCTTCACCGCGACCGCGGCGGCGATCGTGCTGGTCACCGGGACGGTGTTCGCGACGCTGCACCGCGCGCCGCTCCCCGGCCTGACGCTGGCGCAGGCGGCCTCCGGGCCGTACACGCTCGGCGTGCTGACCTGGATCGGTCTGGCCGCGCTGCCGTTCGTGCTCGGCTACCAGGCGTGGACGTACTGGGTGTTCCGCCGCCGCGTCACCGCGTGAGCCCCGCGCCTCCCCTCGCCGGAGGCGCCGGCCGGTCAGCACATGCCGGAGGGTCCGACGGCGTCGATCCTGCGGCCGAAGTTGGTGTCGTACGCCTGCGCGTAGTCGCCGCTGTTCACCCTGCGGCGCTCCGCCGGGTCCCAGTCGATGAAGCACCCCTCGGCGTTGGCGTAGAACGAGTACACGTGGTCGTGCAGGTTGGACGGCATGTCGCGGTAGCCGTTGGCCGGCGTCCAGCGCCACGGCGTGCCGGAATAGTCGCGGTAGTACCAGAAGCAGATCTCGCCACCGCCGCACTGCTCGCGTGCCTGCCGCAGCGACGCCGCCGCGTCGCCGTCCATGGCCATGGCCGGCGCGGGTGCGGCGAGCGCCACCGCGATCAGGCCGGCCGCCGCCAGGGCCGCTCGTGCCGTGCCTGTCCGTGATCTCACTACCCGAGTCCTCCTCTGTGATGGGTGCGCCGGCGGCACGTCCCCAGGCGGGACGGCCGGTCCGGCGCGCGACAATCACGGAATGTAGCAACTCGACTACAGATAGCGACCTGAGTGTCGCGGTGAGGCTGACGGGCCTGACGGTGAGTGGATCATGACCGTCAGGCCATAGACGGCCTCACCCGGCGGCCCGCCGCAGGTCGTACAGGTCGGACGGCGAGATCGGCATGCGGCTGATCGTGATGCCCTCGGCGTCCTCGACCGCCGCGGCGACCACCGCCGACACCGGGATCACCCCCGCCTCCCCCGCACCCTTGATGCCGAGCGGGTTCAGCGGCGACGGCGTCTCCAGGTGCGCCGTCTCGATGCGCGGCACCTCGGTCGCGTACGGCATCAGGAAGTCCATGAAGGACGCGTTGAGGAGCTGGCCGTGGCCGTCGTACACCATGCGTTCGTACAGCGCGCCGCCGACACCCTGCGCCACCCCGCCGTGGATCTGCCCCTCCACGATCATCGGGTTGATCAGCTTCCCGCAGTCGTGCACCACGGCGTACCGCAGGATGCGGATCTCCGCGGTGCCGGGGTCGGTCTCCACGACGGCGGCGTGCATGCCGGACGCGAACGTCGAACGCACCGGCGAGTAGTAGTCGCGGCCCTCCAGCCCCGGCTCCTCGCCTTCGTCGACCGGCGGCCGGTCCATCGACGCGGTCCCGGTGAACTGCGTGGCCCGTTTGGCCTCCTCGTCGAAGGCGTACCGCAGCGGGTTGGACAGCACGGCCACCGTGGCGAGCGGCACCGCGGCCCCGGGGTTCCCCACGACCCGCACGTCGCCGTCCACGATCTCCAGGTCACGCGGATCGGCCTCCAAAGCGTCGGCGGCGATCCGCAGCGCCTTGTCGCGCACCTTGCGGCAGGCCAGCGCGATGGCGTTGCCGCTCATCACGGCGGCCCGCGAGGCGAACGTGCCGACGGCGTAACCGAAGCGGCGGGTGTCGCCGGTGACCACCGACACCCGGTCGATCGGCACGCCGAGCTCGGTGGCGGCGATCTGCGCGAACACCGTCTCGTGGCCCTGGCCCTGCGAGGTGAGGCCCGTGGAGACGTGCACCCGGCCGTCGGAGGTGACCTGCACGTGGCCGCCTTCGTACGGCCCGACGCCGGTGCCCTCGACGTAGCAGCCGATGCCGATGCCGATCGTGCGGCCCTCGGCGGCGGCCCGTTCCTTCTCGGCGGGGAAGGCGTCCCAACCGATGAGCTCCTTCAGCATGCGCAGCGACTCGGGGTAGTCGCCGCTGTCGTAGATCAGCGGCCGGCCGTCCTGGAACATCAGGCCCTGGTCGTAGGGGAACTGGTCGGGCTGGATGAAGTTGGCGGCCCGCACCGCGGTCCGGTCCATGCCGAGATGCGCGGCGATGCGGTCCATCGTGCGTTCCATGCAGAACACACCCTGAGGACGGCCCGCGCCACGGTACGGCGTGACCTGCACGGTGTTGGTGTAGATCGAGGAGAATTCCACCCGGTAGGCGCCGACGCGGTACGGCCCGAGGAGCTGCGTGGCGGTGATGATCGGCACGATGATGCCGTACGGCGTGTAGGCGCCGTGGTCGTGCTGGATGGTGACGTCCAGTCCGTGGAGGCGGCCCTCGTCGTCGAAGCCGACGCGCACGTGCTGCACCTGCGCGCGCTCGTGGGCCGAGGAGACGAAGTGCTCGCGCCGGTCCTCGGCCCACTTGACCTCGCGGCCGAGCAGCATGGCGGCCCAGGGGACCAGCACCTCCTCCGGCCACGGATGCACGATCTTGACGCCGAACCCGCCGCCGACGTCCGGCGCGATCACCTCGACCGACGGCAGCGGCAGGCCGAGCTTGGCGGCCAGCGCCATGCGCACGCTGGTGGAGGTCTGCGTGGAGGAATAGACCCGCAGCGACCGGTCGTCGGGGTCCCACCTCGCGTACACGCCGCGTCCCTCCAGCGGCATGGACGCGCTGCGCTCGATGTCGAGCCGGAACTCCAGCACGTGCGGCGCCGCGTCCACGGCGTCACGCGCGCCTCTGCCTGTGGCGTCCGGCACCTCCTGCACCAGGTGAGCGCCGACGTTCCCCGGCACGTCCTCGTGCACCAGGTGGACCCCCTGCACGGCCTCCTCGATGCCGACGACCGGCTTGAGGAACTCGTACTCCACCTCGATCAGCGCGGCGGCGTCCTCGGCGAGGTAGCGGTCGGTGGCGACCACCATGACGACCGGCTCGCCGACGTGCCGCACGACGTCTCTGGCCAGGCAGTACGCCGTGCGGCCGTGGGTGAGCGCGGGGTGCGGGATCAGCAGCGGCAACGGGTCGCGCACGCGTTCCGGCAGGTCCTCCCAGGTGTAGATCGCCACCAGGCCGTCGACGTCCAGGGCCGCCGAGACGTCGATGTCGCGGATGCGCGCGTGCGCGTGCGGCGAGCGGACGAACGCCGCGGCGAGTGCGTCACGGCCGAGGTCGTCGAGGTAGCGGCCCTGGCCGGTGACGAGCCGTCCGTCCTCCCTGCGCTGGACCCGCTCGCCGAACAGCCTGGTCGTCACGAGGCACTCTCCTCGGCCGTCAGCTCGGCGGCCCGGTGGACCGCCTTGACGATGTTCTGGTAGCCGGTGCAGCGGCACAGGTTGCCGGAGATGCCTTCGAGCACCTCGTCGTCGGTCGGCGCGGGGGTGTCGCGCAGCAGCGCCGTGACCGTGCACAGGAAACCGGGTGTGCAGAACCCGCACTGGAGCGCGTGGCACTCGGAGAACGCCTTCTGCACCGGGGACGGCGTGCCGTCCGGCCCCGCCAGGCCCTCGACGGTGGTGATCTCGTGGCCGTCCGCCGTGACCGCGAACGTGAGGCACGACCGCGCCGGCTCACCGTCCAGCAGCACCGTGCAGCAGCCGCACACGCCGTGCTCACACCCCACGTGGGTGCCGGTGAGGCCGAGGTCGTGGCGCAGGCAGTCCGACAGCAGGCGGCGGGCCGGGACCGCCACCTCATGGACCACGCCGTTGACGGTCAGCGAGATCGGGTGCCTGACCTCAGCCATCGTGTCCCTCCCCCGCCGCGACGGACGCCGCGGCGCGCAGCGCGCGGGCCGCGAGGACCCCGCTCAGATGCCGGCGGTACTCGGCGGTCGCGTGGATGTCGGCGTCCGGGTCGAGCCGGTCCCGCACGGCCCGCTCCACGGCCGGCCAGTCCACCGACGCGGCCGGACGGCTCTCGCACACCTCGGTCAGGTCGAGCAGCACCGGCACCGGGCCCGCGCTGACGAACGCGGCCCTCGCCTGCGCGATCCGCTGGTCGTCGTCCAGGGTGACCAGGGCCGCGGCCCCCGCCATCGCGTAGTCGCCGTGCCGGCGCGCCACCTCGTGGAACGCCGTGCCGGTGCGGGGTCCGAGCGCCGGGAAGAACGCCGAGACGGCCAGCTCGCCGGGCTCCAGCGCCGACTCCAGAGGCCCGGTGAAGAAGCTCTCGGCCGGAACGTCGCGCCGCGTGCCGCCGTGCCTGGCCAGGCGGACGGTGCCGCCGAGCAGGGTGAGGACGGCCGGCAGCTCCGCGGAGGGGTCGGCGTGCACGAGGCTGCCGACCACGGTCCCCCGGTTGCGGATCACCGGATGCGCGACGTGCCGCAGCGCCGTGCGCAGCAGCGGCTGGCGGCGCGCCGCCGCCTCGGACCGCTCGACGGCGGTGTGCCTGGCCAGCGCGCCGACCCGCACGCCGTCCGGCCCCGCCTCTATGCCGTCGAGGCCGGCGACCCGGTTGATGTCCACCAGGTGCTCGGGGGCCGCCAGCCGCATGTTCATCAAAGGGATCAGGCTCTGGCCGCCGGCCAGGACCTTGCCGTGCTCCCCGGCCTCCGCGAGGACCGCGAGGGCCTCGCCGAGGTCACGGGGAGCGTGGTAGTCGAACGGCGGAGGCTTCACGTGGTGCTGTCGCTCCCTTCCACGACCGGCGCGGGCCGTGCACCTCCGGACAGAGTGGACGGCCGCCCGGCGACGACGCGCAGAAGGTGGTAACCACCGAGCACGACGACCGTACCGAGCGCGATGCCCGCCAGGGAGAAGTCTTTGGTGATCTGATGGGAAACCGGGCCGATCGCCAGGATGATTCCCGCTCCGGTGGGGACCATGTTCACCGGGTCGGCGAAGTCCACACGGTTCTCGATCCAGATCTTCGCGCCGAGCAGGCCGATCATGCCGTACAGGATGACCGTGATGCCGCCGAGCACGCCACCCGGCGTCGCCGCGACCAGCGCGCCGAACTTCGGGCACAGGCCGAACAGGATGGCGATCACCGCGGCGATGTAGTAGGCGCCGGTCGAGTACACGCGGGTGGCGGCCATGACGCCGATGTTCTCGGCGTACGTCGTGGTCGGCGAGCCGCCGACCGCGCTCGCCAGCGCCGTGCCGACACCGTCGGCGAGGACCGCGCGGCCCATGTACGGGTCGACGTCCTGCCCCGTCATCTCGCCGACCGCCTTGACGTGGCCGACGTTCTCCGCGATCAGCGCGATCACGGCCGGCAGCACCAGCACGATCGCCGACACCGCGAAGTTCGGCGCGTGGAAGTCCGGCAGGCCGATCCACGGCGCGTCCGCCACCCCTTGGAAGCTCACCCGGGGGTGGGTGTCGACCTGGCCGGTGCCGGCGTTGAACGCCGTGATGTTCCCGAAGACCAGATCGGCGAGCCACGACAGCACGAACCCCGCGATCAGGCCGACCAGCACGCCGACCCGTCCGACGAAGCCCTTGAACCCGACGATGACGAGCCCCGTCACCGCCATCGTGATCAACGCGATCCACTGGTCCTGCGGCCAGTAGATGTCCGCCACGACGTACGCCAGCCCGAACCCGATGAGCATGACCACCGCACCGGTCACCACCGGCGGGAACACCTTGTTGATGACCCGCACCCCGAGGTAGTGGATCGCGACACCGCACAGCGCCAGCACAAGGCCCGCCACCAGGATCGCGCCGGTGACCGTCCCGCTGTCCCCACCGGCCGCGCGGATCGCGACCACCGCGCCGACGAACGACGCCGACGTCCCGAGATAGCTCGGTATCTTCCCCTGCACGATCAGCAGGAACAGGATCGTCGCGACACCCGACATCATGATGGCGACGTTGGCGTTGAGGCCCATCACCAGCGGGAACACGAACGTCGCCCCGAACATGGCGATCACGTGCTGTGCCCCGAACCCCACCATGCGCGGCCAGCTCAGCCGCTCGTCGGGTTTGACCACCTCCCCCGGCGCCAGCGTCCGCCCGTCCCCATGCACTTTCCATCCGAAGGCCATTGAGAGCCCCTTCATCACCGGGCCGCTCGGTCGATGGCCACCCCGCAGGCAGACCTCTACGGCGTCACGCTGAATACATCGTCATCGTCACTGCACGTCATATCCGGCGGGGTGTCCTGACGCCAGCAAGCGGACAGGCGGGGACATCCTCGTCCGTTCCGCGCAGATTAAACCGACACCCCCCGGCCGACATGGTAAGAACCTGCCAAAACATGACCACCAGACCAGCACTCCTCTTACGCACCACCCATCCCACCTCCAAGTGAACCCGGCCCCTCCTGTCCCACCTCGGTCGCCACTCCCCACCCCTCAAGACGACCCGGACACCCGCCGACACCCAACACGTCGTCCATGGAAAGAATCGTCCCTACCGTCTGGACATGTCCCTGGACCAACGCCGTGGGTCGGCCGATGGGCCGGTCGGAGGGACGTGGTGTGATGGCGGCGTGAGTCGTGCTGTCGAGGACACCAACCGGCGGATGCTCAGGGCTCGGGACGCGATGGACCGGGCTTACGCGCAGCCGTTGGACGTGCCGGCGTTGGCGCGGATCGCTCATGTGTCCGAGGCGCACTTCTCTCGCACGTTCCGGGCCACGTTCGGGGAGACTCCGCATCGGTACCTCCAGCGGCGGCGGGTGGAGCGAGCGATGTTCCTGCTGCGGGAGACCGACCACAGCGTGACGGACATCTGTTTCGAGGTCGGTTTCGGCAGCCCGGGGACCTTCAGCCGTACGTTCCGCGAGATCGTCGGCCGCTCGCCGAGGACGTACCGCAAGGAGTCCACCTCCATGCCGGTGCCGACGTGCTTCGCCATGGTATGGCTGCGGCCGAGCGCATGTGGGGCTGCGCCTTCCACCAGGGAGGATGTGAGGTGATCGGTCAGTTTTGGATAAGTTTTTCGGCGGGGTGGCTACTAGCGTGGAGGGCATGTTCAACGCGATCACGCACTCACAGATATACGTTCTCGACCAGGACGAGGCCCTGGACTTCTACGTCGGCAAGCTGGGGCTGGAGGTCAACTCCGATGTCGATCTAGGCTTCATGCGCTGGCTGACGATCAACGTGCCGGGGCAGCCGGAACGGCAGATTCTGCTGGAGAAGCCGGGTGGGCCGTCGATGTCGGCGGAGACGGCGGCGCAGGTCCGCGATCTGGTGACCAAGGGGGCCATGGGGGCGGTCATCTTCAGCACGGACGACTGCCGCAAGACGTACGAGACGCTGTCGGGACTCGGGGTCGAGTTCACCGAGGAACCGACGGAGCGGCCCTACGGGATCGACTGCGCGCTGCGCGACCCCTTCGGCAATCCCATCCGCCTGACCCAGCCGAAAGCCTAGTGCCAGGCCGGCCCCGGATCCGAGTGTCTGGCGTTCTCCGGGGCCCGGCCGGGTGAGTGTGTCGTCAGATCCCGCGCATGCGCAGGACGTGGAGGGCCAGGGTGAGGTTGAGGCGCAGGTGTGCGTCTTCGGTGAAGTTGCCTAGTAGGCGCTCCAGTTTGCCTATTCGGTAGCGGAGGGTGTTGTAGTGGAAGTGGAGGCGGCGCGCGGTCTCGGCGACGTTGAGGTTGGTCTCCAGGAGGACGTGGAGGGTGCGGCGGAGGTCGGCGTTCTCGGCGTCGTCGTCCAGGACCAGGGGGCCGAGGGTTTCGCGGACGAAGGCGTGGAGTTCCTCGGTGTCGTTGACGAGGGACAGCAGGCGGTAGACGCCTAGTTGGTCGAAATGTGCCACGGCGCCGGGGCCGTGGAGCTGGCGGCCCACTCTGGCGGCTTTCAACGCCTGGCCGTAGGCGTCCGGCAGTGATTCGGCGCCGGAGGCGACGCGGCTCATGCCGGTGGAGAAGGTCGCGGGACGGGAGTCGGCGAAGGCGGCGACGGCGTCCTTGGCGAGGCGGGTCATGTCGGCTTC
Organism: Sphaerisporangium rubeum; assembly: GCF_014207705.1. Lineage (NCBI taxonomy): Bacteria > Bacillati > Actinomycetota > Actinomycetes > Streptosporangiales > Streptosporangiaceae > Sphaerisporangium > Sphaerisporangium rubeum. The sequence goes on along the minus strand of NZ_JACHIU010000001.1, from coordinate 2,715,006 downwards.
CGAGCCGACGACGGCGACGACCTCGTGGGAGAAGCCGGCGACGGCGCCTCTGGGGTCGTGGCGGCGCAGCGCGGCGGTCCAGGCGGTGAGCAGGCGGTCAGGCGGGATGTCGAACTCGGGGTCGATCTCGGCGACGACGACGCCTACGGGACGTTCCAGGTCCCAGCCGAAGGCACTGGCCCGCGCGGCCACGCGGGGGCCGCCGCGGCCGGTGAGGACGTCGCGGAGGAAGTCGGCGCGGTACTTGCTCTCGACGGCGGTGACGGCCTCCTGGCGGGTCACGACGAGAGCGGCGACCGTGGCGGCACGTTCCAGAATGCCGATGTCGCCGTCACGCATGCCGCCTGAGGGGCTGTGCGCGACGATGCGGCCGTGGTGGTGGCCCCCGGCGACGACGGGGACGACGGTGTAGTCGCCGCCGGACATCGCGGGAGAGGTGCGCAGCGCCAGAGGGTCGCCGACGGCCTCCAGGATGTGGCCCGCGGCGTCGACGACGGCGACGTCGACGTCGAGCAGGCCGGCGACCTCGGCGACGACCTCGCGCAGGCCGCCGCCGGCGAGCACGATCTGCACGAGCGCGCGGTGCGCCTCCTCGGTGCGGGCCAGCAGCGCGGCCTGCCGGTTCAGGATGTCGGTGAGGACCTGGTTGAGGATGTCGTCGAAACCGACGTCGTTGGGGAGCAGGATCAGCGGGAAGCCGAGCCGGTCGGCCTGTTCGACCATCTCGGCGGGGAGCTCGTCGACGTACCGGCCGAGTTTGATGCCGAGGGCCGCGAGGCCGCGCTCGTCGAGGTCGGCGACGAGCCTGCCGAGGGACTGCGGGGTGTTGCGCAGCGGGTAGCCGGTGGTCAGGAGCAGTTCGTGGGGTTTGACCCACGCGAGGATGTCGGGCACCTCCATGACGTTGAGCCGTTGCACGATGCGGTCGAGGCCGGTCCTGCCGCCGATCAGGCGGGCTCCGGCCAGGGTGGAGACACCGAGCACCTCCCCCACGGACACGCCGTGAATGATGGTGCCGGTGGAGGCCAAGCGCATCGCCGGGGGTGATGGGTCAGCAGTCATGGTCAAGCTCCCGGGTGAAAAGCCGTTTCCGTGATTCTGACGGAATGACATCTCTGTCAACAAGAGCCAACTCAACGCGGAAGTGTTGGCATCTTTCTCCGTACGGTGGCTTCCGGCGCCGTTTTACCGTCGCAAAGACTCGACGGGAGGCCGGGTGACTCTGGGTACGGGCACGAGAATTCGCCACCGCGCGCCGGTGACCACCGAGGCGTACGGCGCCGCGAGCACGGCCCTGCGGCCGGCACTGGAGTCGCCGCGGCGGCCCGCACGGGTGCTGGCGGTGTTCCCGCTCGGCATGTACCTGGAGATCCGCACCGAGGACGAGCCGTCGGTCGTGGCCGTGGTGACCGGTGAGGCGACGCGCCTGCCGAACGCCATGGTGCTCGGCGACCCGCTGCCACCGGCGTCCGCCGGCGACGAGGCCGCGGTCGGCGACGGGTGCGTCGAGGTCGGCCGGGTCACCATGCGGGTGCGCCGCTGGTGGGACCCGGCGCCGCCGCTCGGCCCGGTCACCGCCGACCGGCTGGCGCAGGTGCTGCCGCGGTTCACCGAGATCTGCGAGGCCTCCGGCCGCCGTCCGGGCCTGCCGTCCGGCGGGGCCGGCGAGTTGCTGGCCGAGGGCTGCCACCAGGGGTCGCTGGCGACGGCGATCAACGCCGCCGAGCAGCTCATGGGCCTTGGGCCGGGGCTGACGCCGAGCGGTGACGACATGCTCGCCGGGCTGCTGGTCGCGCTGCGCCACCTCGGCGGGTCGACCGGTGCGCGCCGCGCCGTGTGGCTGGCCGATTGGCTGGCCGCGACCGTGGCGTTCGACGCCGGCACGAGGACCACTCCGATCTCCGCGACGCTGCTGCACTGCGCGGCACGCGGCGAGGCGTGCGTCGACGCGCTCGCGGTGCTGCGGGGTGTCGCGGGACGGCAGCCGCTGGAGCCGGCGCTGCGCCGCCTGCTGCAGATCGGGCACACCTCAGGCGCCGATCTCGCCTGGGGCCTGCGGACGGGAATGTCCGCTGTGCTGGCGCTCGGCGGGACGGCCCGGCCGTCCCGCGCCTTATGAACGACGCGCCACGGGAATGCGTCGAAGGTAACGAGTACGGCCGCCGGCACGGGGACGCGCGGCTTCAGCGACGGCGGGGGCACCGCCATCGATCCAGGAGAGAGGCGGTGAGCGGCGGTTGACCACGAACACCGATCAGGTCGAGGTGCGCGCCGGCGTCTACCACGACTCGGTGAGTCTCATGCGGGTCAGTCAGGCCCTCGGGTCCCTACCGGGGGTCGGCGTGGCGATCGTCGCCATGGCGACCGAGCTGAACGTCGGCCTGGCCCGCGACGTCGGGTTCGACGTGCCGGCGGCGGGGCCGACGGATCTGCTCGTGGCGATACGCGCGGACTCCGCGCAGGAGCTCGCGGCGGCGGGTGCGGAGCTGGAACGGCAGTTCACCGAGCTCGGCAGGGCCGCGCGGAGCGGTGGCGGAGCGGCGACCGAGCACGCGCCGCGTACGACACGGGCCGCGGCCAAGGTCTTCGACGCGACGCTCGCGCTGGTGTCCACGCCGGGTGACCACGCGTTCGCCGAGGCCATGGACGCCGTCGAGGCCGGGCTCTCGGTCATGATCTTCAGTGACAACGTGCCGCTGGAGCAGGAGATCGCGCTGAAGGAACGCGCCGCCGAGCGCGGCGTTCTGGTGATGGGCCCCGACTGCGGCACCGCCGTCGTCGGCGGCGCGGGGCTCGGCTTCGCCAACGTGCTCCAGCCGGGTCCGGTCGGCGTGGTCGCGGCGTCCGGCACCGGCGCGCAGCAGGTGACGTGCCTGCTGGACCACGCGGGTGCCGGGGTGAGCCACGTGCTCGGTGTCGGCGGAAGGGACCTGTCGGCGGCCGTCGGCGGCCGTTCCACGCTGGTGGCGCTGCGCGCGCTGGACGCCGACCCGGCCACCGAGCTGATCGTGCTGATCTCCAAACCGCCGGCGCCGGAGGTCGCCGAGGTGGTGCGCCGCGCCGTCGACGAGCTGAGCACCCCGGTGGTCACCGCGCTGCTCGGCCCCGGACAGGACGACCTGACGACCGCCGTCGAGAAGGCACTGCACGCTCTCGGCCGGCCGGTTCCGCGGTGGCCGTCCTGGACGGTGCCGCAGGAGCCGCGCACGGCCGGGTTGTGCGGCCTGTACTCCGGCGGCACGCTGTGCGCGGAGGCGAAGCTCATCGCCGGCACCGGCGAGTTCACCGACTTCGGCGACGACGAGTACACCCGCGGCCGGCCGCATCCGATGATCGACCCGGCGATGCGGCTGGAGGCCCTGTCCCGCGCGTCCGGCGTGGTCCTGCTGGACGTGGTGCTCGGCCACGCCGCCGACCCCGACCCGGCGGCGCGGCTGGCCCCCGCCGTCCGCGAGGCCGTGGAGCGCGGCGCCGCCGTGGTGGCCGCGCTGGTCGGCACGGACGCCGACCCGCAGGGCATGCGCGGCCAGGCCGAGGCGCTCCACCAGGCCGGCGCATCGGTGTTCGTCTCCAACGCGGCCGCCGCCAGGCACGCCGCGAGCCTCGTCAGGAGGGCCTCGTGACACTGTCCATGCTGCAGAGCGAGGCCCGCGTGATCACCGCGGGTACGGCCGTGCTCGCCGAGGCGCTGACGCGGCAGGCCGTGCCGCACCTGGCGGTCGACTGGCGTCCGCCGCTGGCCGGCACCGCGCCGGCGCTGGCCAAGGTGCTCGCCGACCCGCGCCGTGAGCAGGCCAACGCGACCGCCGTCGGCCGCATGACGTCGTCACGGCCCCGGCTCACCGGGGTGCGGCCGGCCGCCGAGGTGCTCGGCCTGCCGCCGCGCACGTTCCTGCACGCCGGGCCGCCGATCGACTGGGAACGCGCCTCGGGGCCGATGCGCGGCGCGCTCATCGGCGCCGCGCTGTTCGAGGGCCTCGCCGCCGACGCCGCCGAGGCCGAGCGGCTGCTGGTGTCCGGTGGCGTGACGCTCGACTCCTGCCACCACCACCGCGCCGTCGGCCCGATGGCCGGGGTGGTCAGCCCGTCGATGTGGATGTTCGAGGTGACCGACGAGGAGCACGGCGGCACCGCGTACTGCTCGCTGAACGAAGGCCTCGGCAAGGTGCTGCGGTACGGCGCCTACGGCCCCGAGGTGGTGGAGCGGCTGCGCTGGATGGGTGAGGTGCTCGGCCCGGTGCTGGCCGCCGCGCTGGCGCTCAGCGGCCCCGTGGACCTGCGTTCACTGATCGCGCAGGCCCTGCAGATGGGTGACGAGCTGCACAACCGCAACCGCGCGGCGACGTCGCTGTTCGTGCGTGAGATCGCGCCGGCGATCGTGGACGCCTCCCCGCGGTACGCCTCCGAGGTGCTGCGGTTCGTCAACGGCAACGACCACTTCTTCCTCAACGCCGGCATGGCCGCGGGGAAGGTGTCGGCGGACGCCGCGCGGGACGTGCCGGGGTCGTCCATGGTGGTCGCCATGGCGCGCAACGGCACCGACTTCGGCATCCAGGTGTCCGGGCTCGGCGACCGGTGGTTCACCGGCCCCGCCGGGGTGCCGGACGGGCTGTACCTCGGCGCGTACGGCCCGCAGGACGCCAACCCCGACATCGGCGACTCGACCATCACCGAGACCGGTGGCCTCGGCGGGTTCGCCATGGCGGCGGCCCCGGCGATCGTGCGGTTCGTCGGCGGCGACGTGTCCGACGCGATCACCGCCACGCGGTCCATGTACGAGATCACGCTGGCGGAGCACCCGGCGTACCAGATCCCGGGGCTCGGGTTCCGCGGCACACCGACGGGTATCGACGTGACCCTTGTCGCCAGAACCGGCGTGCTGCCGGTCGTCAACACCGGCATCGCGGGACGCGTCGCCGGAACGGGGCAGGTCGGAGCGGGTCTGGTCAGTCCGCCGGCCGAGGCGTTCGCCGCCGCACTGGCCGCACTGGCCGACGAGTAAAGGAAGACCGAATTCCCATTGACCCCCCTTTGACCCTAATATCAGTCCCCAGGCTCACTGTCGAGATGACGACGCACTCGAACGTTCGATGATCCATACATAGGGATATGACGCGGACAAGCGTGAACTGGGGACCACGGATCGGCCGCCGATCGCGTGCGCGGGAGGACGCCCTCCATGACAGAGGGTAGGAGCCCGCTGAACGCGGGGGTTGCGCCGGACGGTCAAGGCCGACTGGTCGGCAGGCGGTACCGCCTGATGTCGCCGGTCGGCCGCGGCGGCATGGGCATGGTGTGGCACGCGCACGACGTGCTGCTCGACCGTGACGTCGCCGTCAAGGAGCTGATCCTCCCCCTCGGTCTCGACCACGCCGGCACACAGGTCGCCAACCGCCGAATGCTGCGCGAGGCCCGTTCGGCGGCCAGGCTGAGCCACCCCGGCATCGTCACCGTCCACGACGTGGTCGAGGAGGACGGCCGGCCCTGGATCGTCATGGAGCTGGTCCGCGCCTGGTCCCTGGAGCAGGCCGTCCGGCAGAGCGGGCCGCTGCCGGTGGTGCAGGCCGCCGAGATCGGCGTGCGGGTGCTCGACGCGCTGCGGCACGCGCACGCGTCGGGGATTCTGCACCGCGACGTCAAACCCGGCAACGTGCTGCTCACGGCCGACCGTGTCGTGCTCACCGACTTCGGCATCGCCGCCATCGAGGGTGACGTCACCATCACGCAGACCGGCCTGCTGATGGGATCACCGGCCTACATCCCGCCGGAGCGGCTCCAAGGCCGTCCCATCACGCACGCGGCCGACCTGTGGTCGTTCGGCGCCACCTTGTACGCGGCCGTGGAGGGCCGGCCGCCGTACGAGGGACCCGACGCGGTCGCGGTGCTCGGCGCGGTGCTCACGCAGGAACCGAACCGCACGCAGCGCTCCGGAGCGCTGCTGCCGGTCATCGAAGGGCTGCTGCGCAAGAACCCCGCCGACCGCATGCCGGCCGCGCAGGCGGCCGAGCTGCTCGAACGTGTGCTGCGCACCCACGGTTCCGGCCTTCCCGTACGCGGCCTGGACGGCGCGGTGTCCACCCCGATCCCCACCCGCGACGACCCCACCCCGGTTGGCATGCTTCCTCCGCTCGACCCACCCTCCGGTCCCCTGCCGTCCCGCATCATCGAGACGCCGTCCGGCCCGGTGCGCGTCCCCGCCGAACCCCAGCCCGGCGGCACCTCCCACGACCCGGCCCACCACCCTTCCTACGACGCGCTGCGCGGCGCCACCGGCCCGTACGAGACCGGCCCTCGCGGCTACGACGCGCTCCGCAGCCCCACAGGACCGCAGGGATACGACGCGCTCCGCAGCCCCTCTCAACCACAGGGCTACGACGCACTGCGCAGCCCCACAGGACCGCAGGGATACGACGCGCTCCGCAGCCCCTCTCAAGCACAGGGCTACGACGCACTGCGCAGCCCCACAGGACCGCAGGGGTACGACGCGCTCCGCAGCCCCACGGGACCCCAGGGGTACGACGCCTTGCGGAGCACGTCCGATCCGCGGAACGGCAGGGGCTCACCGCCGGACCCCTACGACGCGCTGCGCAGCCCCTCCGGTCCGCTGCCGAGCCCGTACGACGCGCTGCGCGACCCGGGGGACGCGCCGGACGCGGGTCTCGCGTCCGGTGACGTGCTCGTGGCGGGGACGCCGGGGTCGCGACGCCGGGGGCCGAATCTCGCGGACCGGCTGGCCAGGGACATCGAGAACCCGTTCGGTGAGCCCGAGCGCCGACCTCGCGACCGGCGCGACGACGGCGGCGGCCGGCGGGTGCGGGTGGACGACGTACGGGACGACGAGCGTGAGGGCCGCTCCCCCGTGCTGATGGTCCTCGCCGGTACCGGCGTCGTGGGGGTCGTGGCGGCGCTGCTGTTCGTGCTGTGGCCGTCCGGTGCGGACCAGCGGGACGACCCCGGCGCGGCGGCGCCTCCCCCGGCGGTCAGTGCGCAGCCCTCGTCGAACACCGGCTCCGGTGATCCGTCCGCGGCCCCCGAGGAGGGTGGCGGGTCCTCGCAGGTGCCGTCCGGTTTCCGTGCGCGCACCGCGGCCGGCGTCACGGTCGCCGTCCCGGAGGACTGGACGGCGTCGGCCTCGGACGCCGCCGTCACCTACGTCGGCCCCAAGAGCTCGGGCCGGCGCATCCAGATCAAGCGCGTCGCCTCCACCGACGACGACGGCCTGAAGGCGCTCACCAAGGCCAAGGACGAGGCCACGCTCACCGACTACGCGCAGGCCCGCCTGGAGTCCGCCGCGTTCGGCGACTACGACGCCAGCGTGTGGGAGTACACCTACACCGCGCTCACCAACGTCACCACCCACGCCGTCACCCGGCACATCACGATCGACGCCGACACCGCCTACCAGGTGACGTTCACCGCACCCGACGCCGAGTGGGACCAGGCAGGCAACCGCCAGACCATGGCCGTCCTCTGGAACACCTTCAAGCCCGCCGCCTGACCCGGCACCGGCTCGTACGCGAAGGCCGGTCAGCCGGCTCGGGTCCGCTCAGGTCAGGAGGATCTGGACCTCGTCCTCCAGCGGCGGCTCCACCTCCTGGGGACGGCAGCCCGTCGCGCCGAAGCAGCGGATGCGCAGCGTGCCGGCCTCCACGGAGATGTGGAGGAAGCTCTTGAAGAACGGCGGGTCGTCCCAGTCGGACAGCTCGGAGAACCAGCGGTGGAAGGTGCGGCCCACCGGCAGGTGGAACGGCATGGGCCAGCCGCCGAGGATGCGCGCGGCCCACTTCATGCGCGCGGTGATCCTGGCCTCCGGCACGCCGGGGGTGCCGGCCGCGACGCCGGAGGCCGCGGCGTCCGCCGAGCCGGGAGGATTGACCGGCCGGGGTGGCGCGTTGCCGATGTGGCGGGACATCAGCACGAGGCACTCGTCGGGGGTCAGGTAGAGCCACGGCATGCGCAGGCGGCGCGAGTACAGCTTGCTGTAGAAGGACAGCGAGTCGCCGCGCAGCGGGTAGCACTTGAAGGCGTCCTCCTCGACCCCGCCGGCGTCGACCCTCGGGATGGTGTGGGTGGCGTGCGTGAACGCGCCGCCGCCGCCGGACACGATGTACTGGATGATGCGGCCGTCGACCGTGACGGGGTAGCGCTGGTAGTTGTGCGTGTCACCCCCGATGACCGCCACGTAGTTGTGCGCGGGGTCGCGCACGATGTCGTCGACGGTGCCGCCGCCTTCGACGGGCCCGGGGTGGTAGGCGTTGCGGTCGTAGATGGGCTTGCCGGTGACGAGCACCTTGGGCCGCGGGTCGGCCGACACCCGGCGAAGCCAGTCCCCTTGGTCGCGGTCGATGCCGCCTTTGATGCCGTTGTCGATGCCGACGAGCAGCAACCCGGGGAGGTCGATCACCCAGTAGGGGCCCGGCTGCACCGCGCGCTGCCCCGACGCGCCGCGACGCTCGCGGGCCCTGGCGAGCCTGGCCTCGTCGATGGGCTCGGGTTGACGCCACAGCAGGCCGCGCAGCCCGGCGGGGGACAGCGAGAACCCGTGTCGTTCCGCCGTGAGCGCGGGTTCGTCGCAGAAGACCCGCATGAACCCGCCGAGGCCGTCGTACCAGTCGTGGTTGCCGGGGATGGCGTAGATGGGGGCCGGATAGCCCTGGTAGGGACGGAAGAACTTGTCCTCGTACTCGTCGCCGGCGCCGGTGGGGTAGATGACGTCGCTGGCGAGCACGGCGAACGCCGTCCCCTCGCCGATCTTGAGCAGGCCGGGGACCACGGCGTACTGGGAGGCGTCGCCTTCGCCGGTGTCCCCGAACAACAGGAAGCTGAACTCGGGCCCGACATCAGGCTTTATCCGGAAATCTGGGTCGACGCCGTGCTCCTGGCGCACCGCCATCCACCGCCGCCGCACCTCGTCCGACGGGTCGCCGAAGAGCTGCGCGAGGATCTCGTTGCGCGACCGCACCAGCACCGACGGCCGCAACCAGGAGAACCCGGAACGGTCCGGCCGCAGGTCCTGGAACGTGCCCATCTCCTGGCACGACCAGCCGGCGCCTTCCTCCGACACCCGGGAGGACACCTGCTTCCCGCGCGCGGCGGCCCGATCGACGTCGACCATGCCTCCATTCTCTCCGTGATCTTCCCCCGCGGGGTGGCCGAACACGGAAACCGGTCGATCACGGAATGAGCACGCCGGGGTTGAGTATCCCCGCCGGGTCCAGCCGGTCCTTGACAGTGCGCAGGATCTCCACACCGAGTTCGCCGATCTCCAGCGCGTAGGCGTCCCTGTGGTCCCTGCCGACCCCGTGGTGGTGCGAGATGGTGCCGCCGGCGATGCCGATGGCCTCGTTCACGGCCCGCTTGGCGGTGTCCCACTGGCCGAGCGGGTCGCCGGTCTGCGCGGTCACCACGGTGAAGTACAGCGACGCGCCGGACGGGTACACGTGCGAGATGTGGCACATCACCAGCGGCGTCGTGGCCTGCGGCCCCGTCTGGCCGAGCGCCACACTCAGCACCAGCCGCACCGCGTCGTACAGGCGGGACAGGTCCGACCAGAAGGCCGCGGTCTCCAGCGTCTCGACGGTGGCCCCGGCGGCGAGCAGCCCGTCGCGCAGGTACGGCGCGCCGTACCGTCCATGGGCCCACGCCTCCCCCGGCTCGGGCCCGAGGTAGACCCCGCCGAGCCCCGACAGCGTCTCGGCGGTCTTCTCCCGCCGGTACGCGACGTCGGCCGCGTCGCCTTCGTACCCGACGACGGCCAGGCACCCCGCGTCGGTCTGGAACCCGCCGATCTGATCGGGCTTGGCCAGGCCCACCATGGTCTCGGCCTCGTCCGACAGCCGCAGCACGGTCGGCATCGGCCCGTTCTGCGCGACGCGGCGCAGCGCTCCGGTGCCGGCGGCGAAGGACTCGAACCGCCAGCCCTCGTACACCCGCTCGGCCGGCGCGCGGCGCACACGCAGCCGCATCGAGGTGATCACCCCGAAGGCCCCTTCCGAGCCGAGGACGAGCTGGCGCAGGTCGGGCCCGGCGGCGGACCTCGGAGCCCGGCCGAACTCCATGGTGCCGCGCGGCGTCGCGACGGTGATCGCCATGACCATGTCGTCGAACCGGCCGTACCCGGCGGACGCCTGGCCGCTGGACCGCGCGGCGGCGAACCCGCCGAGGGTCGCGTACTCGTAGGACTGGGGGAAGTGACCGAGGGTCAGGCCGTGGCCGGCCAGCAGGTTCTCGGCCTGCGGCGCGCGCAGCCCCGGCTCGAAGTCGGCGAGCAGCGACTCGGCGTCCACCGACAGCAGCCGGTTGAGCCTGCCGACGTCCAGCGCGATCACACCGGCGAAGCCGCGCCGGTCGGCGACCAGCCCGCCGACCACGGAGGTGCCGCCGCCGAACGGCACGACCGCCACCCGGTGCCTGGAGCACACCCGCAGCACCTCCACGACCTCCTCGTGCGAGCCGGGCCGCACCACCGCGTCGGGTGCGTCGCAGGCGTCGCCGGCGCGGATGCGCAGCAGGTCGGGGGTGGACTTGCCGCGGGTGTGGCGGATGCGCGCGTCGTCGTCGATGCGCACCTCGGTACGTCCCACGACGGCGCTCAGATCGGCGAACACCGCGGCCGACAGGGTCACCGGCGCGAGGCGCACCTCGCCGAAGGTCACGGGCCGCCGCGTGGGCTCGCGGACGCCGAGCAGCTCGCGCAGCATTTTGAGCACCGGCGCGGGCAGGCCGGCCGCCTTGGCGGGGTCGCCCCAGCCGGACCAGAGCATCGGCTCGGCAGGGATGTCGGGAGTTTCCACGCCCTACACTGTGACACGCGCTCCCGGCCTCCGCGCGCGACCCACCTCACGACGGCCACGCGGCGGCCCCCGCCGGTCCCGTCACGCGAAAGGGGCACTCGGCGTGAACTCCTCCTTGAACGCCGCGCGGCGGGCCCGTGATCTCGGCGAGGCCCGTGAGTCGGTGGCCGACCTGCTCGTCGTGGGGCTCGGCGCCACCGGGGCCGGGGTGGCGCTCGACGCGGCGTCCCGCGGGCTGTCGGTGGTGGCGATCGACGCGCACGACCTGGCGTTCGGCACGTCGCGCTGGAGTTCCAAGCTGATCCACGGCGGCCTGCGTTACCTCGCCAAAGGCCAGGTCGGGGTGGCGTGGGAGAGCGCGGTGGAGCGGGACGCGCTGATGTGCCGCACCGCGCCTCATCTGGTGCGCGCGCAGCCCTACCTGATGCCGCTCACGCCGGAGGTCTCGGCGGCGCAGGCGACGGTGACGATGACCGGCTACCGGCTCGGCGACGTGCTGCGCGCCGCGGCCGGCACCCCCCGGCGCACGCTGCCGGGTCCTTCGCGGGTGGACGCGTCCCGTGCCGTGGAGCTGGTGCCGGCGTTGCGCGAGGCGGGCCTGCGCGGCGGGCTGGTGTCGTTCGACGGCCGGGTGGTGGACGACGCGCGGCTGGTGGTGGCCATCGCGCGCACTGCGGCGGCGCACGGAGCGCGGATCGTGACACGGTGCCGCGCGCTGGAGCTGTCGGGGAGCGGCGTGCAGGCGCGTGACGAGCTGACCGGCGAGACGTTCACGCTGCGGGCCCGCAAGGTCGTCAACGCCGCCGGGGTGTGGGCCGGCGGCCTGTCCCCCGCCGTGCGGGTGCGGCCGTCGCGGGGCACCCACCTGGTGTTGCGCGAGGGTGCGCTCGGGCCGCTGCGCGCCGGCATGCACGTGCCGATCCCCGGGGAGACCGCGCGTTTCGTGCTGGTGCTGCCGCAGGCGGACGGCCGGGTGCTGGTGGGGCTGACCGACGAGCCGCTGGACGGCCCGGTGCCGGACGTCCCCGAGGCGCCTGAGGCCGATGTGGTGTTCCTGCTCGACGTGCTCGGGTCGGTCCTGCGTACGCCGCTCGTCCCCGCCGACGTGGCCGGCGCCTACGCGGGCCTGCGGCCCCTGCTGGACGGCGGGGGCCGCACGGCCGATCTTTCGCGGCGCCACGCGGTCCTGACGGGCCCCGACGGCGTCGTGACGATCGTCGGGGGCAAGCTGACCACGTACCGCCGCATGGCGCGCGACGCGGTGGACGCGGCGTTCCCCGAGGCGCCGCCGAGCCGCACGGAGCGGCTGCTCCTTGTGGGAGGCCCGGTCGGAGGCGCCGTCGGAGGCGCCGCGGCCGGGGTGCCGCGCCGCCTGAGCGAGCGGTACGGCTCGGAGGCCGCGGCCGTGCACCGGCTCGGGGAAGGCCGGCCGGACGAGGGGCTGCCGCTCGGGGTGACGGTGGCGGAGCTGGAGTGGGGGGTGCGCCACGAGGGTGCGCTGGACACGGCGGACCTTCTCGACCGGCGTACGCGCATCGGGCTGGTGCCGGAGGACCGGGCCACGGCTCTCCCGATCGCCGAGCGCGTCATTCGCGACGTTTGTGGGGGATAATTCCCTTCATCGGGACTCTCCACAGGAGCCATCGCGGGTGTGATTTTCGTCACACCGATCTGCCGCAAACCGGCCCTGTTCAGTACCTGCCGGAAATCGGGAATCCGGCCCCCCGCCCCACTCGCAACCATTAGGTTAGTCTTACCTAAGTGGGGGAGGGAGGGGTCATGTTCGGAGAGCGTGCGAGAGGGTGTGAGCACCCCACCGGAGCGCACACGGGTGGCATCCCGGTGAGCGCGAGCGCCACGGTCGGCGCGCGCTTCTGGCTGCTCATCGAGCACAACGGCCCCTGGGCCTCCCACCTGCCTGAGTGCGACCTCCCCTCCGAGGTGCACGAACTGCTGCGCCAGGCCGCTGACCTCGGGGTCCGTGCGCAGCTCATCCGGCGGCCCGGCCGCCGCGAGCCCGTCTCGGGGCCGCGCAGGATCCTCGTGGCGGACACCACCGCCGAGGTCCCCTGGGCCGCCGAGGGCTTCTTCGAGGACCCAAGGGATCTTGACCTGCGATCTCTTGTGCGCGGAGTGGTTCCGGGGTCCTGCATACTGGTGAAGGAACCGGTGTTCCTGGTCTGCACCCACGCCAGACGCAACGCGTGCTGTGCTCGCCAAGGTCTCCCCATCGCGCGGGTTTTGGCGCAAGCGGGGCCGGGAAAGGTGTGGGAAACCACCCATGTCGGCGGCGATCGCTACGCCGCCAACCTTGTGTGCTTGCCACACGGGCTTTACTACGGCAGCATGTCTCAGGCTGCCGCCGTCGCGGCGGCAAACGCGTACCGGCACGGCGAGATCGTTCTCGACCGTTACCGGGGACGCGCGGGCATCCCTGAGCCATCGCAGGCCGCCGAGCATTTCGTCCGGGTTCACACGGGCGAGGTGTCGGTAGGCGGAGTGGCCGTGGAATCCATCAGGTCGGACGGCGACGTCACCGAGGCGTTTGTTATTGTACGCCGCGGGAAGTTGCGGTTCCGGGTCGTGGTCGAGCGGACGGAGTTCACCGCCCCGTGCGGCACCTCGTGCGCCGACACGGTCACGACCTACCGGCTTGCCTCGCTGGAGTCTCTCCGGTGCGGCTCGCCTGTGCTGACCTGAGGCTCCGAAGCGAGCCGGGAACACCACGACCCGTCACAGCGTTGGCAAATTAGGGACGTCAAAAGCGTCCAATGTGGCTTACACACGAAATACATCTCACCTAAGGTGGTTTCTCATGTCTCAGGTACGTCGGCAGATCGCCCGCCCCCGCCCCAGCTGGGGTTGGCAGGATGATGCCGCGTGCCGTGGAGAGGACCTTGTGCTGTTCTTCGGCCCCGACGGCGAGCGCCAGCCGGAGCGCGACATCCGCGAGCGCAAGGCCAAGGCCATCTGCGCGCAGTGCCCGGTCCGCGCCGAGTGCCTCGACTACGCCCTGTCCCGTCCGGAGAAGTACGGCACGTGGGGCGGGCTCAACGAGGACGAGCGCGCGTCCGAGCGTCGTCGCCGCATGCGGCGTGCCGCCAGCGCCGGGATCAGCGCCGCCTGACCAACCTCCACCGGCATGCGTTTGCCAGCATGATCATGCGGCTTCTCCGCTCCTGTACGCCTCCAGGGTCGAAATTGCCGCATGATCGTGCGGGTGCCTCCCCGCAGGCACCCGTCAAGAACCCCTGACCTCGCGCGGCACGAACCCCTCCACGCGAGCGAACCAGTCCCTCACACGGCCGAACCGCCGTCCGTCCTCCGCCGCAGAAGGCGGAGGACGTCTTCGTCGGTGAGCTGCTCGAAGTCTCTGTACCACTGGCCGACCGCGTGGAAACCAGGCGGCGCGGCCAGGATGACCACCTCGTCGGCCTCGTCGCGCAGCGCCGTGACCGTCTGGGGCGACCCGACCGGCACCGCCAGCACGAGCCGGCGCGGCCGCACCTTCCGCACCGCGCGCAGCGCCGCGCGCGCCGTACCGCCGGTGGCCAGGCCGTCGTCCACGATCACCACATCGCGGCCGGTCAGCACCGGCGGCGTCCGGTCACCGCGGTAGGCCGTGACCCGCCGCGCGAGCTCTCGCCGTTCGCGCTCGACGACCGGCGTCAGATCCTCCGGCCTCATCCGCAGCCGTGCCAGCAGCGCCGCGTCGAACACCGGCTCCCCGCCTTCGGCGACCGCGCCGAGCCCGAGTTCCGGCTGCAAGGGGTGGCCGATCTTGCGGGTCACCAGGACCTCCAGTGGCGCGCACAGCCGCGCCGCCACCGGCGCGGCCACCGCCACCCCGCCTCTCGGCAGTGCCAGCACCACCGGGTCGGCGAGGCCGGCGTCGACGAGCATCTCGGCCAGCATCTCCCCCGCCTCCGCGCGTCCCGCGAACGGCAGCGAAACCCTGCGGCCGATGCCCATACCGTTCCCGTACCCGTCCCCACATCGCTCACCCCATGGCGGCTCATGGCGGCCCATGGCGACGGGGCCGTACCCCGCCGCCATGAGGCCGCCGTAAGACCGAGCGCCGGGCCGCGTCGCGGGACAACCGGCGTGGTCCGCCATGAGGCCGCCGTCAGGGCCGGGACCTGCCGCGGACCGACTTGTGGATGATCTTCCACTTGCGGGTCTCCTCGGCGCGCAGGCGCGCGTCGCCGCGGCGGGCCATCCAGGCGGCCTCCCGCTGGAGCTTGCGCCAGCTCGCCAGGCGGCGCTCGGGGAGCTCGCCTTCCTCCACGGCGGCGAGGACGGCGCAACCGGGCTCGGTCTCGTGCGCGCAGTCGGCGAACCGGCAGTGCTCCGACAGCTCCTCGATGTCGCTGAAGACCATGTCGACGCCTTGGCTCATCTCGTACATGCCGACGCGGCGGATGCCGGGGGTGTCGATGACGAGACCGCCGCCGGACAGCGGGACCAGCTCGCGGTGCACGGTGGTGTGCCGGCCGCGGCCGTCCACGGCGCGCACCTGCTGGGTCTCCATGACCTCCGCGCCGGCGAGCGCGTTGACCAGGGTGGACTTGCCGGCGCCGGACGGCCCGAGGATCACCGCCGTGGCGTCGCCGGACAGGTGCGCGCGCACCTCCTCCACCCCCTCGCCGTCGAGAGCGGACACCGCGTGCAGGTCCACCCCCGGCGCCGCGGCGGCGACGTCGTCCAGCAGACCCGGCAGGTGCTCACCGAGCAGGTCGGCCTTGGTGATCACCACGACGGGCCGCGCGCCGCTCTCCCAGGCGAGGGCGAGCAGCCGCTCGATGCGGCCGAGGTCGGCGAAGTCGTCGCCGTGCATGGCGGGCTCGGCGACGAACACGATGTCGACGTTGGCCGCGAGCACCTGCCCCTGGGAGTCCCCGGACAGGCCGCCACGCGAGTCCCTGCTGACGCCGCCGCGCACCAGCGCGGTACGGCGCGGCAGGATCTGGCGCAGCTCGTAGCGGCCCTCCGGCAGCCACGAGATCGCGGCCCAGTCGCCGACGCACGGCAGGGCCACGGGGTCCTCGGCCGCGGCGCGGCGCAGCCTCGCCGAGTACGGCGCGTGGTGGTCGCCGTCCGCGGCGATGACCTCGGCGGCGCCGCGGTCGACGCGGGCCACCCGGGCGGGGACGGTACCACCCGGAAGATCGGCGGCGAGAGAGTCACGCCAGCCGAGAAGAGAAAGCTCATGACCGGTTGTGGTCACTACAGGCACCCTTTCGGGAACGGGTGCCCGCGGCGGTCAGCGCTTCGAGGGCACCCAGGAGGAACAGGACTTGGGCATGGTCAGCAGAAAGACCCGCATGGCGTCCTCACCTCCTGTCTTCCCGTGGCCGCCTGTGTGCGGCGCGAGCGCGCTCACCATACCGCGCGCTCGCGCACCCCGCGCAAGCGAATTTCTTCCAGGCGTGTCGCCGTCGCGCCGCACCCCTCCATGCGGACGCGGCCCTGCTCCGTACATGACGAACGCGGGACCGTGCGGCCCCGCGTTCGTGACGTGCGCCGGTCAGTCGAGGCCCGGGGCCGGGAACTTGGCGGTCAGCGCGCTGACCTCGGCGTGGACGCGCGTGATGACCGACTCGGTGGCGTCGGCGTCACCCTTGGCGAGGCTGGTGACGACCTCGTCCATCCAGGAGCCGATCTGCCGCATCTCGGACTCCCCCATGCCGCGGCTGGTGACCGACGGGGTGCCGATGCGGATGCCGGACGGGTCGAACGGCTTGCGGGGGTCGAACGGCACGGTGTTGTAGTTGGTCTCCAGGCCGGCCCGGTCGAGCGCCTGCGCGGCGGGCTTGCCCGCGACACCCTTGGACGTCAGGTCGATCAGGATCAGGTGGTTGTCGGTGCCGCCGGAGATCAGCGTGAAGCCGCGGCTCGCGAGCTCCTCGGCCAGCGCCTTGGCGTTGGTCACGACCTGGTGCGCGTAGGTCTTGAAGTCGTCGGTGGACGCCTCACGCAGCGCGACCGCGATGGCGGCCGTGGTGTGGTTGTGCGGGCCGCCCTGCAGGCCGGGGAAGACCGCCTTGTTGAGCGCCTTGGCGTGCTCGTCGTCGGACGTCATGAGCATGGCGCCGCGCGGGCCGCGCAGCGTCTTGTGCGTGGTCGTGGAGATCACGTCGGCGTGGCCCACCGGCGAGGGGTGCGCGCCGCCGGCGACCAGGCCCGCGATGTGCGCGATGTCGGCGGCCAGCACCGCGCCGGTCTCCCGCGCGATCTCGGCGAACGCCGGGAAGTCGATGGTGCGCGGGATGGCCGTGCCGCCGCAGAAGATGACCTTGGGACGGTGCTCCAGCGCCAGGGAGCGCACCTCGTCCATGTCGATGCGGCCGGTGTCGCGGCGCACGCCGTACCGCACGGAGCTGAACCACTTGCCGGTGGCCGACACCGACCAGCCGTGGGTGAGGTGGCCGCCGAACGGCAGGCCCATGCCCATGACGGTGTCGCCGGGGTTCAGGAACGCCAGGTAGATCGCGAGGTTGGCCGGGGAGCCCGAGTACGGCTGGACGTTGGCGTGGGTGACGCCGAACAGGGACTTGGCGCGCTCGATCGCCAGGGTCTCGATCTGGTCGATGACCTGCTGGCCCTCGTAGTAGCGCTTGCCGGCGTAGCCCTCGGAGTACTTGTTGGTGAGAACGGTGCCGGTGGCTTCGAGCACGGCCCTGGAGACGTAGTTCTCCGAGGGGATGAGCTTGACGGTGTCGGCCTGGCGCCGCTCCTCCGCCGTGATCAGCTCGGCGATCTCCGGGTCGACGTGGGAAAGAGAACTCATGGCCCAGCTCCTTCGATGGCTCGCGAAGACTTGCGTCGGCTCTCGCGAAGACCCAGGCGCCCGGCCTCCGCTGTTCGCTCCCCGGTGGTGACCCACCCGCACGCGCCAGTCACGTATCCCTAAACGATAGCCGAGCCCTCGTTCCCTCCGGTCCGCCCCGCGGGCCAGAGGCGGTCGACCTCGGCGTTGAGCGTGGCGCCGATGAGCACCGCGAGCGCCGTGATGTACAGCCACAGCAGCACCGCGATCGGCGCGGCGAGCGAGCCGTAGATGGACAGCGGCGTGAACCACGCGGCGAGCACGGCCCGCAGCACGGCGGCGCACGGGATCCAGATGACCAGCGCCAGCAGCGCGCCGGGCAGCTCGCGCCACCAGCGGGTGCGCACCGGCACGCTCACGTGGTACAGCAGGGTCAGCACCAGGATCGAGCCTAGGACGACCACCGGCCAGTAGAGCACCCCTACCAGGCCCCCGTAGCGGGGGAAGGTCTCGGCGAGCAGCGTCGGCCCGATCACCAGCACCGGGATGACGACGAGCGCGATGAGCAGCGCCGCGATGTACAGGCCGAACGACAGGATGCGGGTGCGGATGATCCCCCTGGCCTCGCCGAGGCCGTACGCGACGGAGATGACGTCCACGTAGACGAACAGGGCACGTGAGCCCGACCACAGAGCGAGCAGGAAGCCGACCGAGATCAGCGAGACCTGGCCGCCTTTGAGTATGTCGTCCACCAGGGGCCGCACCACGCGGTCGACGGCGTTGTCGGTGAACAGCAGCCGCGACTGGCTGAGCAGCCAGGCCCTGCTCTCGGCGACGGTCGCCTCGCCGATCACGGAGGTGAGGTTGCCGAGCAGGCCGATGATGCCGAGCACGAACGGCGGGAGCGACAGCAGCGCGAAGAACGCCGCCTCGCCGGCGAGGCCGGTGACGCGGAAGTTGAACCCGGCGATCGAGGTGGCCTTCACCAGGGCCCACAGCCGGGAGTCGCCGGCCGCGCGCACCGGACGTGAATCGCGGACCGCGGCTGCGCGGGACCTGACCATGGACCTCCACCGAAGGGCCCGCCTGGTCCTGGCCGACGCGTCGGTGGACGTCATGGCATCCAAAGGTATTCGCAACATGGCCTCACCACGAGCCCGCCGTGTAACGATCGCGTTCGCGCCGACTACCGCCGACTACCCGAAGGACGGCCTCGCTATCCGGCGAGGCGGCCACAGCCCCCCATAGTAGCCGTCCCTGGCACCGCGCCGACGCGGCCAGCCGACGAATCACCGCAGGTAGGACGGTATGCGGGCACAATGGAAGGGTGATCTGTGAGAAATGCAGGGAACGTCGGCACACCGAGTGCCGCGGCGGTTCGTGGTGCTGCTGCCAGCACCGGCCGCCGAGCGAGCCCGCCGAGCCGCCGGTGGTCTGGCCCCGCCAGGGCTGAACGGCGGCTGAACCGGGTCCGCGTGGGACCGGCGTCCCAAACTGTGGACCGGATATTGGACATCCAGCACGGGGAGGGTATCGTTTAGGACATGCCAGCGGACCCGCTTCTCGTCGTGCGACGCCACGTCGACTTCCTGCGTGTCCGCAGTGCCATCTGTTGTGACGCCCGTTGATTTGATCGTCGCCCCCTGACCCCGGCCAGGTTCCACTCCTGGCGGCAAGGGCGCGCCACGGGCGTTTTTTCATGCCACCGCACTCATCGGCGAGTCGGGACGGCTTCTGCCCGCGCGTCCATGCCACCTGACCACCCCCGGCCAACCCGGCAAAGGACGCCTCATGACCAGCCCGCCCCGGCCCGCCAACCGTCACCACAAGCGCCCGCGCGGTGAGGGTCAGTGGGCTCTCGGGTACCGCGAGCCGCTGAACAAGAACGAGGAGAACAAGAAGAACGATGACGGGCTCAACGTCCGTCAGCGGATCATCGACGTCTACTCGAAGGCGGGGTTCGACTCCATCGACCCGGCCGACCTGCGCGGCCGTTTCCGCTGGTTCGGGCTGTACACGCAGCGCCGGCCCGGCATCGACGGCGGCAAGACGGCCATCCTGGAGCCCGAGGAGCTCGACGACCGCTACTTCATGCTGCGGGTCCGCATCGACGGCGGACAGCTGAGCCTGGAGCAGCTTCGCACCATCGCCGACATCGCCAACCGCTACGCACGCGGCACGGCCGACGTCACCGACCGGCAGAACATCCAGCTCCACTGGGTGGAGATCGAGTCGGTTCCCGCGATCTGGGAGGCGCTGGAGGCGGTCGGGCTGTCCACCACCGAGGCGTGCGGCGACACCCCGCGCGTCATGCTGGGGTGCCCCCTGGCCGGCATCGACGCCGGTGAGGTCATCGACGCGACCCCGCAGATCGAGGAGACCGTCGCCAAGTACATCGGCGACAAGGCGTTCTCCAACCTGCCGCGCAAGTTCAAGTCGGCGATGAGCGGCTGCCCGGCGCACTGCACCGTGCACGAGATCAACGACGTCGCGTTCGTCGGCGTCGTCGACGACCAGGGTGAGGCGGGCTACGACCTGTGGGTCGGCGGCGGCCTGTCCACCAACCCGATGATCGGCAAGCGGCTCGGCACGTTCGTCCGTCCCGACCAGGTGCACGAGGTCTGGGCCGGGGTGGCCGGCGTCTTCCGCGACTACGGCTACCGGCGGCTGCGGCACCGGGCCCGCATCAAGTTCCTGGTCAACGACTGGGGACCCGAGCGGTTCCGCGAGATCCTGGAGAAGGAGTACCTCGGGTACACCCTGCAGGACGGTCCCGCGCCTGAGGCGCCGCGCGGCGGACGGCGCGACCACGTCGGCGTCCACCCGCAGAAGGACGGCAACTTCTACGTCGGCTTCGCCCCCACGGTGGGCCGCGTGGACGGCGACACGCTCCACCGCATCGCCGACATCGCCGAGCGGCACGGCTCCGGCCGGGTGCGCACCACCGTCGAGCAGAAGATGGTCATCCTGGACATCGCCCCCGGCGAGGTCGAGGGCACCGTCGCCGACCTGGAGGCCGCCGGGCTGCGGGTCACGCCGAGCACGTTCCGGCGCCAGACCATGGCCTGCACCGGCATCGAGTACTGCAAGCTGGCGATCGTCGAGACCAAGGGCCTCGCCGCGGGCCTCGTCGACGAGCTGGAGCGCCGGCTGCCTGACTTCACCGAGCCGCTGACCATCAACGTCAACGGCTGCCCCAACTCCTGCGCGCGCATCCAGGTGGCGGACATCGGCCTCAAGGGCCAGCTCGTCACCGACGACGGCGGCACGCAGGTCGAGGGCTTCCAGATCCATCTCGGTGGTTCGCTCGGCGCGACCCCCGGCTTCGGACGCAAGGTCCGCGGCCTGAAGGCCACCGCCGACGAGCTGCCCGACTACATCGAGCGCGTGCTGAAGAACTTCCAGGGCCAAAAGCTCGACGGCGAGACCTTCGCCGCCTGGGTGCAGCGCGCCGAGGAGGCTGACCTGCGATGAGGCAGGCCACCGGGGCCGAGGTGACCACGTGAGCGAGCGCGCGGTCCCGTTCCACTGCCCGTACTGCGGCGAAGAGGACCTTGAGCCCTACGCCGCGGACGGCGGCTGGTACTGCCGTTCCTGCGCTCGTGCTTTCACCGTGAAGCTGCTGGGCATCGGAGCGCGCTCATGAGCGCCACGACACCCCGGCCCCGAGGACCTGTACTCATCGCGGCATCGCCTGACGTACGAGGAGAGAAGTGAGCCTGTCATGACACTTTTGGAGATCGAGTCACAGTTAGAGCATCAGCGCGGCGTCCTCGACCTGCGGGGGATCGTGGACTCGGCGGCCCGTTTCCTTGAGGACGCGCCGGCCCGTGAGATCATCCGCTGGGCCGCCGCGACCTTCGGCGACCGCCTGTGCCTCACCTCCTCGATGACCGACGCGCTGCTGATCGACCTGGTCAGCCGGGTGCGGCCGGGCATCGACGTGTTGTTCATCGACACCGGGTACCACTTCGCCGAGACGATCGGCACACGGGACGCCGTGCAGCAGGTGTACGACGTCAACGTGATCAACGTACGGCCGTCGCGCACGGTGGAGGAGCAGGACCGCGAGCTCGGGCCCCGGCTGCACGGCCGCAACCCCGACCTGTGCTGCTTCCTGCGCAAGGTCGAGCCGCTGAACCGCGCGCTCGAGCCGTACCTCGCGTGGATCTCCGGCATCCGCCGCGACGAGTCGCCGACCCGGACCGGCACCAAGGTCGTCGAGTGGGACGCCAAGCGGCAGATGGTCAAGGTCAATCCCATCGCGCGGTGGACCCAGGACGACGTCGACAACTACATGGCCGACAACGGTGTGATCGTCAACCCCCTGCAGTACGACGGTTACCCCTCCATCGGCTGCGGCCCCTGCACCCGCCGCGTCGCACCAGGTGAGGACCCGCGCAGCGGCCGCTGGTCGGGCCTCGGCAAGACCGAATGCGGAATCCACCTCTGACCCCTCGAGCTCGCGTCCCAGGGGACGCCGCGGGGCCGGCGGGCCCACCACAGCCCGCCGGCCCGCGGCGCCTGCCCCTTCCCGTACGGCCGGCCGCTCCGCATGTCCCGGAACGGCCGCACCTCTCGCCGGCCCCGGCGCTCCCCGCCGGGTTCGCCCCACGGACGTCTGTGCACCTCGCCGGACGGCCGCTCACCTGGCGGACGCCTCCGCTCGTCGCCGTGGCGCATGGATCGCGTGACCCGCGCGCGGCGGCCACCGTGGAGGCGCTGCTCGACGGGGTGCGGCGCGCACGACCCGGCCTGGAGGTGCGCGCGGCGTACCTCGACCACTCACGGCCGTCCCTGGCCGAGGCCCTGTCCGGCCTGGACGAGGCCGCGGTGGTGCCGCTGCTGCTCACCGAGGCCTACCACAGCCGGGTCGACATCCCGGGGGCCCTCGACGAGATCCTGCGCTCCCGTCCCGGGCTGCGCCTGCACCGGGGGGCCACCCTCGGCCCGCATCCATTGCTGATCACGGCTCTGGAGCGCCGCCTAGCGGAGGCCGGCGTGCCGATCGGCGACCCCGGTACCGCCGTGGTGCTCGCGTCCGCCGGCTCAGGCGACCCACGCGCCAACGCGGTCGTCGCCGGCGTCGCACGCTCCTGGGCCCGCACCCGCACCTGGCACTCGGTCACCCCCGCCTACGCCTCGGCCGCCTCCCCCACCCCCGAGGCCGCCGTCCGCGACCTCCTGAACCCCGGCCCGGCACAGGTGGCGCCGCGGCGTGTCGTGGTCGCGCCGTACCTGCTGGCGGCGGGGTTGTTCGCGGAGAGGATCCGCAAGGAAGCCCTCGCGGCGGGAGCGCGAACCGTCGCCGATCCCCTCGGCCCGGCGCCGGAGCTGACCGAGGTGCTCCTCGACCGCTACGCCGGCGCCGTCCGGCCGGAGATACGCCGCCTTCTGCCGTCCTGACCGCACCGATCCGGCCCGTCCCTTCCCGCCATCCGCCGTCAGCGGATCCGGCCCGTTATCTCCCCCGCGTGTCCTCTATCGGCCACGTGAATCACCGCAGGCGTGAACCCGATGCGTTCGTCGTGCCAATAAGTAGTGAGAGAAACGACGGACGACCGATTTGGTGGGGTATGACGACCGAGCTGAGCGACGCGGCCCTGATCGAGAAATCACTCGGGGCACCGGAGATGTTCACCGAGGTTTTCGCCCGCCACGCCGACCAGGTCCACCGCTACCTGTCGCGGCGGGCCGGTCCGGACACGGCGGAGGATCTCGTGTCCGACACCTTCCTGACCGCTTTCGAACTGCGGCACCGCTTCTCGGCGGAGCGCAGCCCCACCGGGGCCCTGCCGTGGCTGCTCGGCATCGCGACGACTCTGCTGCGCGGCCACGGCAGGGCGGAGGCGCGGCGCTGGAAGGCGCTGACGCACACGCCACCGGACTTCGGGGCCGCCGAACCCTCCCCTGCCGACCTGGTGGCCGAGCGCGTCGACGCCGGCGCCGTGGTGCGGTCGATCGCACGCACCCTCTCCGTCATGGCGGACGGCGACCGTGACGCGCTGCTGCTCTTCGCCTGGGCCGACCTCAAGTACGAGGAGATCGCCGCGACCCTGGAGATCCCGGTCGGCACCGTGCGATCGCGGATCCACCGGGCCCGCGCGCAGTTGCGCGCGGCCATCACGACCACCACCCCGGAAGGCTGGTCCGGACGATGAACGAGATCGACCTGCTCGCGAGGATCGGCGGCGACGTACCGCCCCTCTCGGACACGGCACGCCGCCGGGTCCACGACATGCTGCTCGCACGGGCCGCCGCCGCGGACACGGCGACCACGCCGCACGCGTCCCGCGCACCCCGCCGGCGTCTGCGGGTCCTGGCCCTCGCCGGCACCGCGGCGGCCGCCACGGCCGCGATCGCGGTGCCGCTCTCGCTCGGCTCCCCCGCCTACGCGGTCGACAGGCTTTCCGACGGCACGGTGACCGTGCGGATCCACGAGTTCCTCGAGCCGAAGAAACTGCAGGCGAGCCTGCGTGAGGCAGGCGTCCCCGCCGAGGTGGACTACCTGCCGGCCGGCCAGGCCTGCCGGCAGCCGAGAGGCGTCCAGGCCGCCACGGCGCAGCTCGCGGTGGACCAGCCCGCGGACGGGGGCCTTGCGTTCCGCATCCCGGCGGGCCAGGTGAAGGCCGGCCAGACGCTGGTCCTGGTGGCCACCTTCGCCGATGACGACCCGTCGAAGGCGGGGACCATCGCCATGAGCGTCGTCGAGGGCCGGGCGGCCCGCTGCACAGCCGTCCCCGCACCGGCCGGCGACGGTGCGGTCAAAGTCGTCCCGAACAGACCCGGTGATGCGCGCCCGGGCACTCCGGCCGGCTCCTGAGACCGCACCACGGCCTCCCCGGGTGCCACCAGCACCCGGGGAGGCCGTATTCACCGCTCGTACGGCCTGCCCGGGGTGACCAGGACCCCGGGGAGGCCGTAATCACCGCTCGCACAGCCTGTCCGGAACCCGCTCCCCGGTCGGAGGACCGCATCACTCGAAAAACCTAGTCGGTTATGTCCGAGGCGGTGTTCTCGCCGCGCAAAAAATATCCGGCCTACTGGCGGCGGACGGCCGAGCGCCTCCCCGCCAGGCGGCTGAACGAGCCATGCCGTCCGGCAGTAAAACCGAAAGGGCCTCGAATTCCCGAGGCCCTTTCTTCTGACGTCAAATCACTGCCGGGTCGATCAGTACCAGCCGCCCCAGATCGCCGCGTACGGGGCCGGGCAGGTCATCACGTGGTTCCACGTGCCGATGTAGAGCGTGGGGAAGTAGTAGCGCAATCCGTTGCTGCAGTCGAGGAAGACACGGTATCCCGCCGCGTCGCTGGTACAGGTCATGTACATGCTGGCGCCGCTGGTGAAACCGTTGTAGCAGACGCCGGCGAACGTCGTCGTCTCACCACTCGCCGTCGCGCTCTTGCCTACGGACTTCAGACGGGTCTGCTTGCTGGAAACGGCGGTCTTGACGCTGCCGGAAGTCGAGGTGCTCGAAACGCTCGCACCCGGCTCCGCGGCGCTTCCCGATGCGGCCGAGGCACCGGCCATGGGCAGGACGCCGAAAGCCATGATGAGTGTGGTCGCGGCGACCCCGAGCATGGTCCTGATCTTCACGCGTTTTCCCCTTCCAGTGCGGACGACAACTCGCGAATACCCCCATGCATCGCATGTGGCCTGGGGACATCCGCTCAGGCGATATCCGGTCCGGACTCGCCCGGCTTGCTCAAGAACGAGAATGCGTCGCCGTGAAGTGGATATCAATTAGCCGTTTGGGTAACGTTTCCGCGGACGATCAAGCACGGCAGGGGATGATCCTCACCCTACGCATTCGGTGACTCGCCGCGCCTTCCGGTCATCGACGCCTTGTAAACGTAGGCCGCCAATCCCGCCTGCAACCGTGATTCCAGACCTAGAACGTGGAGAATCCTGGCCGTATGTGCCTTGACCGTGTGCTCCGTAACGGTCAGCCGCATCGCGATCTGCTTGGTCGACATGCCCTTACCCAGGAGGAAGAACACATCAAGCTGACGGGGGGTTAGCTGCTCGACGGAGGAACTCCACTCATCGTCGAGCGGAGGATCCTGAAACGCTTCCATTTCACTCTCCTATTCTCCGTCTCCGCGCGGCAAGACAGCGGACATAAAAAGGGAGACGTACTCAGGAACCGACGAGGCCTGCCCCGCGCCGGTGGAGGGCGGCAGCGTGACACCCACGAACCAGCACAACAGCAGGATCTTACTAAGATCTTGACATCAGCCATCACGCGCACAATATTTCATGAACCAGATGGTGTGCCAACCGCCAGACGCACCTCTATTTCCGCGAACGCTCACAGGCCCGCGGCGCACCGCATGAAAACACCCGCCGGCCGTATCCGAAAACCATGAGCGAGACGGTGGGTCACTGTTTTCGGACCCCCGGTACCAGATATGGCTCGACAACCGCCACGATTCCGCACACCACGGCGGCGGCTCACCGGCGGCCCGCGCCACCCCTAGGCGCACATCGACTTATTGACCGTGTGTCATCATCCGGCCACGTCTCGAAGCCATGAAGTGCGAACCGGATCGCCGCGGCGGACCAATAACAGGTGTAAGAGACAACACGACGATCCACCCGGCACGGACATCATGACCGAGCCGACCGGCGCGCTCCTGATCGAGAAGTCCCCCGGGCCACTGGAGGTGTTCACCCAGGTTCTCCCCCGTCAGCCGAAGCAGATCCTTTGGAGGTGTTCACCCAGGTTCTCCCCTGTCAGCCGAAGCAGATCCTTCCACCACCTGGCACGACACCCGGGCCCCAGGTCGGCTGAGGAACCGGTTCCGGCGCCTACCTCACCGCCTTCGATCGTCACCACGTTCCATGCCGGCCGCTCACCCGCCGGAGCGCTCCTCTGGCCACTCGGCATCACGGCCAAGCCGCTACGCGGTCACGCTTTCTCTCCGACGCCATCGGCACCATGACCCATGGCGACCACGACCCCTGCCGCTCAACGCCGGGCCACCTGACGTACGGCAAGACCGCCGCCACGTCCACGACCCCAGCCAGGCTGGCCGGACGACGATCCACCGACCCCGCGTGGCAACGCTCCATCACAACGGCCCGGTCACCACGCTGTCAGGACAGCTCCGTCACTCACGCTTCTGTCACCACGGCTCCGAAGACGGCTCCGTCACATGCCTCTGTCACCACGGCTCTGTCAAAACAGCTTCCTCACCACAGCTCCCTCACCACGACCTCGACCCTGGAAGGGCGGTCTGCATCATGAACGAGATCGACCTGCTCACGATGACCGGCGCGGACGTCCCGCCGTTGCCGGACGCGTCCCGTCACCGGATCCACGCACTGCTCCTCGCCAAGGCCAGGGCCACGGACTCCGTGCCCGCCGTCACCTTCGCTCCGGGAACCACCCGCGAGCGCAGGCCCGTCCACACTCCGGGTACCTCCCCGTCCCGCCACTCCCCCCGCCGGCGCCTGCGGGCCGCCGTCCTCGCCGGGACGGCCGCGGCCATCGCGGCCGTCACCGTGCCGTTCGCCTTCAGCACCCCCGCCTTCGCGGTGCGGAAGCTCCCCGACGGCACGGTGACCGTCCGCATCAACGAGTTCCTTGAGCCGAAGAAACTCCAAGCGAGCCTGCGGGACGCCGGCATCCGCGCCGAGGTCGACTACCTGCCGATCGGCCAGACGTGCCGCCTGCCCCGCGGCACCCGGACGGCCCCGATCCGCCTCACCGCCGAGCAGCCCGCCGACGGCGGCGCCGCCTTCCGCATCCCGTCCGGCCAGGTCGGCCCCGGTCAGACCCTGGTCCTCGTCGCCACCTTCGCCGAGAACAACCCGTCCCGCTCCGGCAGCATCGCCATGAGCGTCATCGACGGCACGGCCTCCCCCTGCACCGCCACCCCCGACCCCGCAGGTGCCGGCACAGTGACCGTCGCCCCCATCGGCCCCGGCCACACCCCCCAGGGCACCCCGGCCGGCTCCTGACCCGGCCACGCCAAACCACAGCGGAGTGCCGCACCACTCCTGGCCGCACCACGGACCGTTGAGAACGGCACCAGTCCTGACCACACCACGAGAACACGGCAACCGCGCCACCTCTGACCACACCACAAGGACGCGAAGAGGGCCCCGGGTTCGCACCCGGAGCCCCTCTCCCGCTCCTTCGCGGGCTGTCAGGTCAGCTCACCGGCGGTGGGTCACAGCCACCAGCCGCCCCAGACGGCGTAGGTGCCGACGGGGCAGGTCAGCACGTGGTTCCACGTGCCGAAGTAGAGCGTGCCGAAGTAGTAGCGGAAGCCGTTGGAGCAGTCGACGTACACCCGGTAGCCGTAGGCGTCGCTGGTGCAGGTCATGTAGAAGTTGCGGCCCGCCACGTACGCGTTGTAGCAGGTCGCCGCGAACACCGCGGCCCGGTCCGACTCGGCCGTCTGGTTCGACGCGAGCGCCGACCTGCCCTCGCCCTTGGTCCGCGTCGCCTCGGAACTGGTGGAGGTCATCGTGCCCTCGGTGGCCGACGTACTGGTGACCCTGGCCCCCGGCGGCGCCGCCGCGGCATCGGCCGGCGTCAGCGCACCCACCACCATGATGAGCGCGGTGGCCGCCACCCCGAGCATGGTCTTGATCTTCACGCGCATTCCTTCCCGTCTGACGAAACGGGGAATTCCCCCGCGGATCTCGACCGACCCGGGACACACCGCCGATTCGACGGCTCCCCGGGTCGCTCAAAGCGAGAATGCGCTCTGTGTGAAGACGAATCAATTAGCCTTTTGGGTAACCAACCCCACCACAAATGTGAAAACCCTACACGTCGGCCGCTCCTGGCCATTCCCTCAAAACCGTGAAACCGTACCCCTCGGCCACTCCTGACCGTCCCCGATAACTGTGCAACCTACCCGTCGGCCACTCCTGGCCGTCCCTCCAAAACCGACGTCTCATATACATAAGCCGCCAACCCCGCCTGCAACCGCGACTCGAACCCTAGAACCTGAAGAATCCTCGCCGTATGCGCCTTCACCGTATGCTCCGTGACCCCCAGCCGCGCAGCGATCTGCTTGGTCGACATCCCCCTCCCCAGCAGCAAGAACACGTCAAGCTGCCGAGGCGTGAGCGTCTCCACCGCCGCACGCCACTCGGGATCCGCTAAGACATCCCGAAATACCGCCATTTCCCCCCCGATACCATATATCCAACACAGCGCAACGACCTGCAGAACAGCCGACAGATCGAAACACCACGCGGCGATGGCCCGACAACGGGCCCTGGGCCGGCGACCACGCCAGAACCCACGACCGGCACTTCAAGCGGGTGACGACCCCCTGCCCCCGCACCGCCTCGACTCACCGTCGCGGCAAACCCGGATCTTGTTTTCACCTATGGACATGACACATCGAATATTCCACGAACCCACCGCCCCGCCACCCGTTCGACGATTTCCCCGTCACCGCATCCGGCCCATCGGAGACGACACAGCGGACAAACCGTATATAGCCAATCCAGCTGTTATCGTCATGACCACAGCGGACCGTTTCCGGCCGGCACCAATTCATCACCACGTCCTAGCCGATGAACAGGCGAGCAGACCACGTCACTCAGACGCGCGTGACCGCTCAACGGTGTCCGGCCCGGCCCGCCGCCGAAGTTCCCGGAACAAGGACCGGACACGCGAGGCGGCGTCCACACGCACCGGCCCGAACATCCGCGTCTGCGACCCGCCGGGGTCCCCAGTGCTGTCGGTCGCGACCGAATCGCCGGCGTGCCGAAGGATTTCGGCGAGATCGGGAGGGGGACCGCCGCGCCGACGCACGTACGCGATGAAGACGGATTCGACCACGGGTTCGGTACCGGCGGACGGCAGAGGCGGCCGGGGCCCGGCCAGGACCTCGCCAGAGGGAACACTGACCGCGAGGGGAATGACAAGGGTGAGAGCCGTCAGCCCGCGCCAAGTTCTCCGTCCGGTCGTCCCGACCCGGCATGAGCCACCACAGCTCTGCCCCGCTTCCTCAGCAGCCGTCGACATCGGGACATCACACCACACGATCCGCCTGAAGCTCAGCAAAGCGATCATTCTGCGTCGGTCGTCACATCCACCTCGTCGCGGACCCTGTCGCGACCGAGAGGCCGTCTCCCGGGTCACTGACGTCGTACGACAGGGGCTTGCAAAGTGATATCACTTTGCTATGGTTGTGCCATGAGTCGGGCAAGTGGAGGGAAAGAGATGGCGGCGAGAGAAGTCGAGGGTGTCGTGGTGGAGATGCCGGAGGCGCGGGTCAGTGAGAAGGCGGCGCCGAACGTGTCGGGGTGGCCGATGGCGTTGCTGGTCCTTGTGCTGCTCGGAGCGGCGGGGTACTTCCTGTCGCAGGCGGAGCGAGGCGGGGGGTTCGTGGCGGCCGGCGCGGTGCTGGTGTTCGTCGCGGTGGTGGTGGCGAGTGGGTTGCTCGCCATCGCGCCGGGGCAGGCGCGGGTGGTGCAGTTGCTCGGGAGGTATGTCGGGACGGTGCGGACGGACGGGCTGCGGTGGACGGTGCCGTTCACGCAGCGGAACAGGCTCTCGACGCGGATCCGGAACCACGAGACGGGGGTGTCCAAGGTCAACGACGTCGAGGGGAACCCGATCGAGATGGCGGCGGTCGTGGTGTGGCGGGTGGAGGACACCGCGAAGGCGGTGTTCGAGGTGGATGACTTCGTGGAGTTCGTCGCGATCCAGACGGAGACCGCGGTGCGGCACATCGCGGGGAACTATCCGTACGACTCCTCCGACTCGACGCAGTTGTCGCTGCGGGAGAACGCCGACGAGATCACGGCCAAGTTGTCGGCGGAGATCTCGGCGCGGGTCGCCTCGGCCGGGGTGCTGGTGATCGAGTCGCGCATCACGCGGCTGGCGTACTCGCCTGAGATCGCGCAGGCCATGTTGCGGAGGCAGCAGGCCGGTGCGGTCGTGGCGGCGCGGCGGCAGATCGTCGAGGGTGCGGTCGGCATGGTGGAGGCGGCGCTGCACCGGCTGGACGCGGCCGACGTGGTGGACCTGGACGACGAGCGCAAGGCCGCCATGGTCAGCAACCTGCTCGTGGTGCTGTGCGGCGACCGGGACGTGCAGCCGGTGGTCAACACCGGCTCGCTGTACCAGTGACCGAGCGCAAGAAGATCCTCTTGCGGCTCGACCCCGCCGTACACGACGCACTGGCGCGCTGGGCCGGCGACGAGCTGCGCAGCACCAACGCACAGATCGAGTTCCTGCTCCGCAAAGCGCTGGCCACGGCCGGACGCCTGCCCGGCGACGTGGGACGGATGCCGAAGCGCGGCCGTCCCCCCAAGAGGGAGCCCGGCGACACGGGGTCCCCCGCGACCGACGAGGACGACGTACCAGAGGACTGACGATGGACCTGCCTGAGAGCCTGCCGGAACGGCTGTACCTGCTCGCCTACGACATCGACAAGCGGCGCCTGACCTCGCGGCCGCGGCTCGGCTACCTGATGCGGGCCGCCATCCTGGCCGAGTTGCTCATCCAGGGGCACATCGCGGACGCGACCGGGGGGCCGGTGGCGCAGACGCAGGCCGTGCCGGACCCGCTGCTCGACGAGGTGCTGCAACAGATCGCGGCGTCGCGGCGCCGTAGCTGGCAGCACTGGGTCGGCAAGCGGAACCGCCAGGCCACGGGCCAGGTGCGCGACCGCCTGGAGCGGGGCCACTGGATCCGGGTGGAACGGCGGCGCCTGCTCGGGATCTTCCCCTACAGCGCGGTCACCGTCCGCGACACCCGGGTGGTGCGCCACCTGCGCACGATCGTGGCGAGTTCGGTTCGCGGCGCCGCGCCGGTCACCCGTACCGACCGCCGGGACGCGGCGCTGGTGGCGCTGGCCGCCATGGCCCGCCTGCGTGCCGGACTGTCGCGCGCCGACTGGCGCGCGGCGCGCACCCGGGTGGACACCTTGGGGGACACGATC
The DNA here is from genome assembly GCF_014207705.1 of Sphaerisporangium rubeum. Lineage (NCBI taxonomy): Bacteria > Bacillati > Actinomycetota > Actinomycetes > Streptosporangiales > Streptosporangiaceae > Sphaerisporangium > Sphaerisporangium rubeum. The sequence goes on along the minus strand of NZ_JACHIU010000001.1, from coordinate 2,683,522 downwards.
GCCCCCATCCCCCGCGCGCTCCGCAAGGCCATCCAGGCCGCCGAGGCCGCGGCGAGCGCCGCCGGCTGACCGTCACGCGACGAACCCGTGTCCCGCCGGATACATGGCGGGGTACGGGTTCGTGACGTCTTTCCTCCCCAGGGAGGAGCACCGCGGCACAAATCACGCGCTAGATTCAGGGACATGACCGATGCTGGGGGTATGCGGGCTTCGGACGCCGAGCGGGAGGCCGTGGTCGAGCGGCTGCGGGAGGCGTCCGTCGAGGGACGCCTGACGCTCGCGGAGCTGACCGATCGCACGGAGGCCGCCTACCTGGCCGCCACCCACGCGGAGCTGGCGCAGATCACCGCGGATCTGCCGGACACGGCGCGGGCCCCGTACCCCGCGGCGCCTCCCCCCGCCGTACCCCCCGGCAAGGCCCGCCGGTGGTACGTCGCGGTGATGGGGGACACCAAGCGGCGCGGCAAGTGGCGGGTGGACCAGGAGATCGGCGCGGTCGCGGTGATGGGGGACGTCACGATCGACCTGCGTGAGGCCGAGGTGCGGTCCAATGTGATCGACATCGTGGCGACCGCGGTGATGGGGGACGTCAAGATCATCGTGCCGGACGGTGTGGACGTGGACCTCAGCGGGGTCGCGTTCATGGGTGACAAGAAGGTCAACGTCATCGAGGCGCCGCCGGGCCAGAACGTCCCGGTCGTCCGGGTCCGCGCGTACGTGGTGATGGGGGACGTCAAGGTCATCGGCGACTCCAGGGCCAAGCCGATCGCGCGCAGCCTGTTCGCGTGGAGCGAGTGGTGGATGCAGCGCCGCGGTGAGCTGCACCGCGGCTTCGGCGAGGAACTGCACTCCGCGCGCCGCATGATGCGTCACGAACTTCGCGAGGCGCGCCGTCAGATGCGGCACGGCGGTTTCCCTCCCCCGCCGCCGCCTCCGCCGCCTGACGTGAACCCGCCGCCGGGCCCGCCGAGGCCGCCGGGCTGGTGACGGTCACGGGCCCGACAGGGCCGGGGCCGCGGTGAGGACGTCCGCCGCGAGCCCGCTGTCGCCGTCCACATCGGCGGGGAATGTCGCCGGGGTGCCGCGACCGCCGAGCAGGAAGCAGAACGCGACGGTGTCGCACGTGATGGAGACGTCGGCCGGCTGACCCGCGTGCGGTGCGGCCGGCGCGGACAGGTCCAGCGGAACGTGCCATGTGCCGCCGCCGGACCCGGTGAGCTCCAGCCGCAGGGCCTTGGCGCCGGGGGTCATGCCGGACAGGGCCATGGTCAGCGGGACGAGACGTGCGCAGAAGTCCGCGGTCGGGTGGATGTGGGCCGGCAGGGGTGGCGGCAGCGGCACGCCGATCACGGTGGCGGCGTCGGCGGTGTGGATCCAGGTCTCGAGCATGCGGGCCAGCACGTGGTCGCCGACCGGGAAGCCGATGCCGCCGGGAGCGACCGGGACGGCGGCGTCCATGGTGACGGCACGCGCGCAGATCGCCTCGGCCTGGGCCCGCCAGTCGGCGCGGGTCAGCGCGGGGTCACGGTCACGCTGGTAGGCGATCACGTCGGCGGTGCGGGACAGCACCTCGTCGGCCGCGATCGGCGGCCCGGTGACCCGCACCCCCATGGCCGCCGCCACCAGGCTGTCGGTGGCGGCAAGGTGCGCGACCAGTTCCTGCAGCGTCCAGCCCTCGACGATCACCGTGGCCCAGTCGGCGGGGGTGGCGCCGGCCAGCAGCGCGTCCATGGCGGCAACCCTGGCGGCGTACGACACGGCGAAGCCGGCGCGCACGGCGGGCCCCCGCCTGACGCGCGCGGCGGCGAGCAGCCGGTCCCGCGCACCGGCCGGCGGCTCGGCGGCGGTCTCGGCGTACGCGTCGAGCGCGAGCCGTGCGAGGCGGCCGGGCTCGGGGACGAATGGGGTGTCCGGCCCGGACGCCGGTGCAGGGGCCACGGTCACACCTCCTCGTCCGCGAGAGCGTCGGCCAGTTTGCGCAGCCCCAGGCGGATGCGGGACTTGACGGTCCCCTCGGGGAGACCGAGCTCCTCCGCCGTCTGCCTGTAGGTACGGCCACGGTAGTACGCGAGTTCGATGGCCTCGCGCAGACCGCCGGGGAGGCGGCTCACGGCGGTGCGGACGCGGGCCGCCTCGTCGGCGGCGAGGACCCAGTCCTCAAGGGGGCTCGGCTCGGGCTCGGTCAGACGCGGCCCGAGCGCGGCGACGCGGCGGCGTTCCTCGGCGCGTACGTGGTCGACGGCCCGGCGGTGCGCGATGGTGGCGAGCCAGGACCGCAGGGAGCCGCGGTCGGGGTCGAAGGCCAGCGGACGCTCCCAGAAGGTGACGAAGACCTCCTGCACGATGTCCTCGGCCACCAGCCGGTCGCGGGTGATCCGCAGCGCGAGCCCGAGCACCAGTGGGTAGAACCGCTCGTGCAGCTCGCCGAGCGCGTCCTCGTCCCCGCCGACGACACGCTGGTGCAACGACCGGTCATCGGTGGTGCCCGCCGCCTCCAAGGGCCTCCCTCCCAAAGGTCAGACACCCGAGCATGTCATTCTTCCGTGGAAATGTTGAGATGGATGGTGCAGCACGCGTCAGACGGGTGACCGAAGCGTAGGCGATTACGCCGATTGTCCCGATTGTCATGTTTGTTCTTGATGTCCGGAGGCTTCCTTGACGCACGACGTCTTCAACCAGGCCCCCCCGTACGCCGGCCACGACGTGTCGGCCGACCCGGCGCTGGTGGAGGGACTGCGGCGTGAGTCGGCGGACTGGGCCATCGGCGAACTGCGCGGCCTCGGCACGCTCGCCGGCTCACCGCGCGCGCAGGAATGGGGACGCCTCGCCAACGACCACCCTCCGGTCCTGCGCACCCACGACCCGTACGGCCACCGCGTCGACGAGGTCGAGTTCCACCCCGCGTGGCACGAGCTGATGGCCGTCGCCGTCGGACACGGCCTGCACGCCGCGCCGTGGGCCGCCGCACGACCCGGAGCGCACGTGGCGCGCGCCGCCAAGTTCTACGTGTGGTCCCAGGTCGAGGCCGGCCACGGCTGTCCCATCTCGATGACGTACGCCAGCGTCGCGGCCCTGCGCCACTCCCCCACGCTCTCCGCCGAGTGGGAACCGCTGCTCACCTCCCGCAGCTACGAATTCGGCCTGCGGCCCGCGTCGGCCAAACGCGGTGTCCTCGCCGGCATGGCCATGACCGAGAAGCAAGGCGGCTCCGACGTCCGCGCCAACACCACCACCGCCGAGCCCCGGGCCGACGGCACCTATGCGCTGACCGGCCACAAATGGTTCAACTCGGCTCCCATGTGCGACGTCTTCCTCGTCCTGGCCCAGGCCCCCCGCGGCCTGTCCTGCTTCCTGCTCCCCCGCGTCCTCCCCGACGGCACCCGCAACGCCATGCGCCTCATGCGCCTGAAGGACAAACTCGGCAACCGCTCCAACGCCTCCGCCGAGGTCGAGTACGAAGGCGCCGTGGCCCACCTGGTCGGCGAGGAAGGCCGCGGCGTCCGCACCATCATCGAGATGGTCAACATGACCCGCCTCGACTGCGTCATCGGCTCCGCCGCCGGCATGCGCCTCGGCGTCACCCGCGCCGTCCACCACGCCACCCACCGGACCGCCTTCGGCCACCCCTTGATCGACCAACCCCTGATGCGCAACGTCCTGGCCGACCTGACCCTTGAATCCGAGGCGGCGACCGCTTTGATGATCCGCCTCGCCGGCGCCACCGACAAAGCCATCCGCGGCGACTCCACAGAAAGCGCACTGCGCCGTATAGCGCTGGCGACCGCCAAATACTGGATCTGCAAACGCGCTCCCGGCCACGCCGCCGAATCCCTCGAATGCCTCGGTGGAAACGGCTACGTCGAGGACTCCCAAATGCCACGGCTTTTCCGCGAGTCCCCCCTGAACGGCATCTGGGAGGGCTCCGGCAACGTCGCCGCCCTGGACCTTCTCCGATCCATCGCCAAGGAACCCGCCAACCTGGACGCGTACTTCACCGAGGTCGAGCAGGCCAAGGGAGCCGACCTCCACCTCGACACCGCCGTCCGCCAGGTCAAGGACTCCTTCACCGACCCCTCGACCCTGGAGTACCGCGCACGCCAGGTGGCCGAACGCCTGGCCCTCGTGCTGCAGGCGTCCCTTCTGGTCAGGTTCAGCCCGCCGGCCGTCGCGGACGCCTTCTGCGCCGCCCGCCTCGGACCGGAACGGAACATGGCCTACGGCGGCCTGCCGTCCGGCGTCGACATCGAATCGATCATCGAGCGCGTTCTCACAGTGAAGTCGACCACCGGTTGATCGGGGAGAAATCGCATCCATGACGTCGGCGGTCACCAGTAGTCCACGCTCACGGCAAGAAGGTGTGCGACAGCGCCGCGATAGGACGTCCGGAAAATACGTGAATGGAGCGCCACGCCGGACGAGGTGATTCCGGTATTCGCGTCACGTTCTCATCCGGCGTGCGGCGACGGTCCGGGACGTGGCGACCGGCTGGCGTGCGCACCGTTCGACGCGCCTCGGTTCGGAGACGTGACCGGGGTACGGCCGTGGCATCGTCGGTCGCGCTACGGGGTTGTTGCATAGAGCGCAACGCCACAAACATGATGTGCAATCGGGTCTTGACATCGTTGCAGATGTTTCTACGATCGTTGCAACTCCAGAAACGACTGGGCCGACTCTCCAGCCGTTTCCCGTCCCCCGGAGGGAAAGCACCATGCCCGTCGTCCACCCCCATCCCACGACCAGATCCCGGAAGAGCAGACGGCTGAGGTCGATCCTGGCCGGCCTCACCGTCGCGGCCGGGCTCACGACCGGAGCTCTGGCCGTTCCGGCGGCGGCGGCTCCCACTCCGCCGTCGACCCTCGGGCCGACCGTGGTCAAGACCGACGCTCCGCCGAGCGGTTACGCGGTGAAGTTCCGTTACGAGGCCCCCGCCGGGGTCAACGCCGTGCACGTCTACGGTGACTGGTTCTTCTCGCGGCCTGAGAACGTGAACTGCAACGACTGTGGTGACGCTCGTCCGCCGTCGCAGTGGCAGCCCGGTGACATCCACGCCACTCCGTGGCACACGATCGCGATGACCAAGGGTGAGGACGGGGTGTGGGAGACCACGGTCCCCCTGCCCGCCGGCACCTACCGCTACGCCTACACCCACGATTGCGCGAGTCCGCTGGCCACGGGCTGCACCCTGTACGACGACCCGGTCAACCGCTGGGAAGTGCCGCCCCCCTACCCCGGCGCGCCGGGTGCGGTGCGCAGCCGCATCTTCGTGCCCGAGAGCAAGAAGTTCCCCACCTACGACACCGACTACCAGTCGCCGGAGGGCAAGCGCGGCACGATCGAGCCGCGCCGGTACACCTCGCCGCTGTCGACCAACCCGGCCGGCGTGCACGACCTGGTCGTCTACACCCCCCACGGCTACGACCCCAACCGGGCCACGCCGTACCCGACCCTGTACCTGAGCCACGGCGGCGGTGACCACTCGACCGCGTGGACGATGCAGGGAGTGGCGCACCACATCCTGGAGAACGCCATCCGGGACGGCGAGGCCCAGCAGATGGTCATCGTGTCGACCGACTTCAACGGCCTGCCCGGCGGCAACCAGGGCTTCGCCAACGAACTGCGCAACAACGTCATCCCGTTCGTCGAGCAGAACTACAACGTCTCCACCCGCTCGCAGGACCGCGCGTTCGCCGGGTTCTCCGCCGGCGGCAGCCGCGCCTTCACCATCATGTACGACAACACCGACCTGTTCGGCTACCACGCCGCCTGGAGCATCGGCGGACCGGCCGCCAACCAGGCCCAGCTCGACCGGTTGAAGACGGTGCCCGGCGGCATCTTCCTCGGCACCGGTCTCCAGGACCGCCTCGGCAACATCGCGCAGAACTCACTCCTGCGGGCCGCGGCCCTCAGGAACGCCGGCGTGAACATCACCGAGTACAACGTCCCGGGTGTCCACACCTGGCACGTCTGGCGTCCGCTGCTCAACTTCTACATCCGCAGCCTGGCCTTCCACACCACCACGACGAGCCTCGCGGTCGAGTCCGAGCCCGCAGGGAACTCCCACAACGTCAAGGTCACCGCGACCGCGACGGTGACCCCCGTGTCCAACAACACCGCCACGCCGAAGGGCAAGGTGGAGTTCTACTCCGGCGACACCCTGCTCGGGTCCGCGCCGCTCAAGAAGGACGGTGTCGCGACCTTCAAGAAGGCCGTGGACGGCGCGCTTCTCGACGGCCCCGTGGTGGCCCACTACAAGGGCGACAAGCTGTACAACGCCTCACAGAGCACACCGGTGAACGCCGGCTGACCCCGTCCCCAGCCGACAAGACCCTTGCCGTGGCGCCTCTCCCCGGAGGGAGGCGCCACGGCAAGGCCGTGCAGGGAGACTCATCATCACCAGCGGTGGTGGTGTCTGTTCAGCCGACGCGTACGCGATGCCTGCTCGATCCATGCCCCGTAGCAGCGACGTCAGCGCCGCACGACAGGGGTTGCTCGCGGTCGCACGGGTCGCCGTCCCGGCTCCTTCTTGCGAATATGTCGCAGGTACGATCATCATGCAACTGAGCCTGCGACGAAGGAGATCTCTATGGGTCAGTACTCATTGCCGGACATGCCCTACGACTACGCGGCCCTGGAGCCTGCGATCACCGGGGAAATCCTGGAGTTGCATCACGCCAAGCACCACGCCGCGTACGTAAAGGGGGCCAACGACAGCTTGGAGCGGCTGGCGGAGGCACGGGACAAGGGGGAGTTCGGGGGGCTGGTGGGGCTGGAGAAGACATTCGCGTTCAATCTGTCGGGGCATGTGCTGCACTCGATCTTCTGGCAGAACCTGTCTCCCGACGGCGGGGACCGGCCTGACGGGGTCCTCGGGGACGCGATCGTCGAGCACTTCGGGTCGTTCGAGGCGTTCCAGAAGCAGCTCACCACGGCGACGGCCACCGTGCAGGGGTCGGGGTGGGGCATCCTGGCCTGGGAGCCGCTGGCGCGGCGGCTGGTGGTGGAGCAGGTGTACGACCATCACGGGAACGTCGGGATGAACACCACGCCACTGCTGGTGTTCGACGCCTGGGAGCACGCCTACTACCTGCAGTACCGCAACGTGCGGCCGGACTACGTCGAGAAGCTGTGGTCGCTGGTCAACTGGACCGACGTGGCCACGCGGTTCGACGCGGCGCGCGGCGCCTGACGACGATGGGCACGATGCCCGGCCGGCCGCCGTGCGGCGGCGCCGCCGAAGGCGCGCTCTTCAGGGACGACACCGCGCGACCCGACCGGGCCGTTGTCCACCTCGTCGAGCGGAGGTCGGTACGGCGACATCTGCTCGACGTGGCGGACGTCGCGCAGGAGGTCTTCACCCAGCCCCCGTGGGGTGAGTCCGTCGCCGCGGCGCGGCAGGTGGCGGCGCGCCTGCTCGCGGACAGCACCCGGCCGGGCTTCGTGCTCGCCGTCGCGGTACGCGGGGATGAGCCGTGCGGATTCGCCTACGGCCTGCGCTGCTCCCGGCTCGCCGCTCTCGCTCGCCGGGCACCGGCGCACGACTTCACGCTGCGCGACCTCGGTGTGCTTCCCGAGGCCCGTGGCCAGGGACTCGGCGCCGCGCTCCACGACGCGGTCCTGTCCGCCGCGGCCCCGGGAACCCGCTGGCTGAGCACCCATCCGGCCGCCGTCGAGGCCCTCGGCCTGTACCGCGCCAAGGGCTGGCGCTGCGCCGCACTGTCCGGCGTGCGTGTGATCATGACACGTCCGGACGGCCGTTGATCCTCTGACGGCCGCCGCGTTATCGTCCTCATTGCGAATAATTCGCAGGTGGTGCGCGGCGCCGGCGCTGCGGGAGACGGCCTCGTAGCGGGCCTCCGGGGTGGTGAAAGCGGCTACGCTCCGCACCTGTCGGACGCCGTCACCGGCGTCACGTTCACCGTCGAACCCGGTGAGACCGTCGCCTTGGCCCAGCCATTCCGGCGCCGGCAAGTCCACCTGCGCGGCCCTGCTCACCCGCATGTGGGACGTCACCGGCGGCGCAATCCGGGTCGGCGGCCACGACATCCGCGACTTCCCCCAGCACTCGACGGGGGTCACGTCGCGGAAGCCGGCACCCACACTGCCCTCCTGACCGTTGGCGGCCCCTACTCCGGCTCCTGGCAGACCGGCCCACCACCCCCTGAACGCGTCCACGCCTTCTCCGGTCGGCACCGATTCCCTTCTCCGCCGGCGAGATCTCCGGGGAACACCGGTGCTTGTCCGGCGACCGTCTCCATGGAAGCGGCCACCGGATGCTTCCATGCCGGATGTTTTTCCGTATCGACGTGATCCACGGATTCCATGGAGCGGATCTGCTCAATAGCCACTGTTCCTCCACCTTCGCGCCACGGACCGAGTGCAGCTCTTTATGCTTCATAGATCACCGATGTACGAGTATCGGTGCGTACACAATGCGTCGGCGGAGCGAGGGTGAAATGGACGATGACATCCCTGACGAAGAGCAAAACGACCGGTCGGTCGCCGATTTGGCTGAGCTGCTGTGGGGGATTCGACCCGAACTGGCGAGCGAAAGATTCGATGAGCCAGGCTGGTCCTACTATAAGCAGGTTGTTAGGGAATGTCCGCAATGTCTGAACATTCTTCATACAATGCGCAAACCTCACGACAATCGGGCAATCGATTATCATGTGGCGGTCATTTGTCCTGGATGTCGGGAAACGTTCACTTTTGCTGACCTGGATGTCGAGACCTTCGAGGATCTCCTCGTCAGAGCGGTGCCGTGGACGTCGGCCACCACCGAGGATGACGACGTGTCCGGCGACACGAGCGTGTCCGGTGTGGCGCAGGCGATGTGGCGCAGGCGTCCCAGGTTGGCGGCGGTGCGGTTCGCGCTGCAGGGGTGGCGGTATGTCAGGCAGACCGATCTGGCCTGTCCGCGCTGCGAGAAGTGGCTGCACGGACTGGCCCGGGTTTGCCGTGTCCAAGGCCGGCGGCGGGTGCAGTGCGCCGCAGTGTGTCCCAATTGCCGGTCCACCTTCACCATGCGGCAGCTCAGGGTATCGCGCCGGCGTCTCATAGGTGATCACGGCACCGACGTGGGTCATGACGAGACAGATGTGGCCGGCGCTCCGGCGCGTGAGGTGAAATTGGGGCAACTGCTGGGGCTGATGTCGTATGTGTCCCCAGATCGGGATCCGGTCGCCGGACGCGACGCCGCGAGCGGGCCCGGTGAGGGGCCGCAGGTGGAGTCCCGGCCGTTGTACTGGTGCAAGACCACGAACCCCTTCTGGACCATACCCGAGGTTCCTTACGGGACGGATGTGCGTGTCCTGATGCCTGAGGCACCGGACTTCGACCGGCTGTGGACCCTGCTGACCGGGTCGGGGATCTCGTGCCGGCGGGTGGGGTACTGGGTGGAGGACGAGATCATCTCCACGGTGGGCCCGGACGGACGGACGGGACCGTTGTGGGCCACCACGACGCTGACCGTCCCCGGCGCGCGGAGAGCCACATGGCGCGCACGGACGCCGGGACACACCGCCCGCGACGCTCGTGACGCGTTCCAGATGGTCTGGGACGCTCACGGCGAGGCCGTCCAGGAACATCGGCCCGTGCACGTCCCCGCCGCCGGACTCGTGCCGGAACTCTGGCTGGACTACCTTCCGTTCGACACGCTCAACCCGGCTCAGGTGCAAGCCGTGCCGGCAGTGCTGAACTCGGACGGCCACCTCGTCATCACCGCCCCGACCGGCGCGGGTAAGACGGTCGTCGGGATGCTCGCCGTACTGCGCACCATCTTGGGAGAGGGGCGCAAGGCGGCGTGGCTGGTCCCGCAGCGTTCTCTCACCGACGAGCTCGACCGCGAACTGGAGAGCTGGCGAGGGAAGGGGCTGCGCGTCGAACGATTATCGGGTGAGCACATCATCGACCTCGAGAAGATCCGCGCCGCGGACCTGTGGGTGGCCACCACAGAGAAGTTCGAATCCATCTGCCGTACCAGCTCGCTCCAGGCCGCCCTCGGCGAGGTCGGCTGCCTCGTCGTCGACGAGGTACATCTGCTCGGCTCCCCCGGCCGGGGGCCGCTGCTGGAAGCGCTGCTGGCCCGGGTCCGCGGCGCGGACTCCCGGGTCCGCATCGTCGGACTGTCGGCCACGGTGTCCAACGCCGAGGAGATCGCCGGGTGGCTGGCCGGTCGGCTCATCACCACGACCTGGCGGCCCACGCGGCTGACGTGGCAGCTCCCCTGTGTCCCCGCCTATCGCGATCACCTCAACCGCCGCGACCGGCGCAAGGACGACGAGGTGCGCACCCGCGCCGCCGTCGCGCTGACCCTGCGCGTCACCGACGCCGGTGGGAGCGTGCTGGTGTTCTGCGGATCCAAGCACAACGTGCGCACCACGGCCCTCGCGCTCGCCGCCGCCCGCGGCGTCCACACCAGAGACATCAAGGCCGACAGCGACGACATCGACAGCATCCACAAGGTCTGCGCCAAGGCCAGCATCGGCCTGCACTACAAGGGCTGGGAGTTCAGGCGCGAGGCCGAGACCCGCTTCCGTGCGCATGACTTCGACATCCTGGTGGCCACCACCACCGTTGCCGCGGGTGTCAACCTTCCCGCGCGCGCCGTCGTCGTCCGCGACACCCAGGTCGGCCTGGACAAGCTCGACGTCGCCACCGCGTTGCAGATGTTCGGCAGGGCCGGCCGGGTTGGCGCCGGCGAACTCGAAGGCTGGGCCTACCTGATCGCCGACGAGACCGAACACGCGGGCTGGCAGCGTGCCCTGGTCGACGGATACACGGTCGGCTCCCGCATCCACGCGACCCTCCCCGACCACGTGCTCGCCGAGGTCGTGCAGGGAAACATCACCAGCGTCGAGCAGGCCGAACACTGGTGGCGGCGCACCCTGTGCCAGTACCAGGGGGACGACGACACCGAACCGGTCGTCGAGGCCGTCGACTTCCTGACCGATCACGGGTACCTCACCCAGACCGCGCGTCCGGACGGCAGCGTTCAGGTGACGGTCACCGATCTCGGTCTGGTGACAGCACGGCTGATGGTCGGCACCGAAGTAGGCGCCGACATCCGTGACGTGCTGAACGAACTCGCCGTGCCGTCCGATCCCGGAACCGCCGAGGACATCCTGATACGGGTGGTCGCCACCCTCGTCCCCGAGCTCGCCTTCGCCCCGGTCGCCGACAATCTGCGTTCCGCCGTGTCCACCGTCGTCGAGGCCGGCGGCCGGCGGGACCGCATGCCCCGCACCATCACCCCCAGGCTCGGCATCGCCGACTCAGTGCGGCCGGGGGATCTCGCGCAAGCGGCGCTTATGCTGGCGGCGCACTCACCACACTCGTTCACCCACGGCCACCGCATGGTCGGAGGCCTGCCGTCCAGCACGATCTTCCCCATCCTGGACCAGGCGCCACGTTACTTCGCCTGGCTCGCCGCGCAGGGACACCTCGCGGCCATCCACCCGTGGATCGCGATCGTCGCGGCCGACATCGAACGCCGAGTGCGCTGGCGACGGCTCGGACCCCGGCGCGGCGCCGGCCGTCTGCTGTGGATGTGCGAGGAGATGGCCACACCGGCGGAAACCGAGGAATACGTACCGGTGCTCTGGCGGTCGGCCACCGGAGCCGGCGTCACCGATCCCGACTGGCCGGGGTCGCGGCCACCGCGGTACTGCCGCCTCGGCCCCGAAGAGTACGCCGGCCTGCTCCGCGCGCGGACGACCGGGTGCGAACTAACGCGAAAGGCCGGTGAGGTGCGCGCCGATGCCGTCGCCGGCGTGCTGGTGACCTGGACCGGACGTGCCACGGCGAGCACCGTAGTGAACGGCGGGGCGTCGGTACCCTTCCCGTCGCTCTCCCCCGGCGAGCCGGACGACCCCGGCGCGGGTGCGGCGATCTTCACCAAACGCGGCGACTACAAGGCCCTCGGCTGGCTGGATCGGTATCACGGCATGGCTCACTGGTCCTCAGAGGACTCGTGAACACCGGGCCGCGCCGCCCCTCTCTGTCCGGCGTCAACTCGAGCCAGGGTGCCGAGGGCCAGCAGTTCGGTCTCGGTGTCCTGGGCTCGGCGCGCGGCGGTGACGACCTCGGCGAGGCGGGTTGCGGCCCCCGGCATGCCGTCGTCGGCGTCGAGTGCGGCGAGGACGTAGTCGGCGAAGGTGACGGCGTCGCCGCCGCCGGCGCCGGCGTACCAGTGGCGCGCCGATCGCACGATCGACCGTGCTCGTGACCGGTCACCCGCGAGGCGCAGGAAGTGGCCGAGACGTACGCCTGCCGCGGCGGCGGTGCGGAGGTCGCCGGTGTCGCGTGCGGTGTCGACGGCTCGTTCGAGGGTGGCGATCGCGGCGGGGCGGTCGCCGCTCTGGTGCTGTGCGCGGGCCAGGTTGGTGAGGTGGTGGGCCTCGGCGGCGGCGAAGCCGAGTGCGTGTGTCGCTTCGGCGGCGCGGCGCAGGTGGCCGGTTGCGTCGGCGAAGCGATGCTCGGCCTGCGCGAGCGCACCGAGCATGGCTTCGATGTGGTTGAGTGCCCACTGGTCGCCGAGGGGGGCGAGCAGGCTGAGCGCCTCGTCACAGGCGGCCTTGCCCCGGTCCGTCGCGCCGAGTGCGATCTCGGCCCAGGCGGTCAGCAGCCGGCACGTCCCCTCCTCCCATGCCAGGCCGAGGCGGCGGAACCGTGGCCGGCATTCGGCGAGCAGCGTCAGCGCGTCCCGCGCGCGGCCCTGCTGGCTGCGGACGAACGACAGGTACAGCAGGTCCACGCCGCGCAGGTCGTCGCCGGCGAGGCGTGTCGCCTCCTCGATGTCGGCGGTGGCCTGGTCGAGGTCGCCACCGGAGGCTTCGAGGAAACCCGCGAGCAGCAGCGCGCCGGCGCGGTCGCGTGCCGGCACCGCGGTACCGGCCGAGACGGGTACGGCGCCTGCCGGGGTCGCGGTACCGGCTGGAAGGGGTGCGGTGGGGGCCGTGGCCGCGGTGAGTGCGGCGCGTACGCGGAGCGCGGCGTCGGGGCCGGCGCCGAGGATGGCCCAGGTCCAGGCGAAGCCGGTGGCGATGCGGAGGCCGAGCAGTGGGTCGTGCGTGGCGGCCCAGGTCAGTGCGGCGTCGATGTCGGCCCGCTCGGTGCGGGCCAGTTCAAGGTGCTCGGCCTGGCCGGCGCCGCGTGCTCCTTGTGCGGCGCGGTCGGCAGCGGCGGCGTACCACGCGGCGTGCGCGCCGAGAGCGGTGGCCGCTTCCCCCGCCTCCGTCAGTTTCTCCTGGCAGAAGGCGCGGACACTGTCGAGCAGGCGGTACCGGACCGTGCCGGCGGTGCCGACGTCCACGCCGACGAGGGAACGTTCGGCGAGACGTGCGACGACGTCCACCGCCGACGCGGCGGGGACGCCGAGCGCGGCGAGCACGTGTTCCGCGGCGGCGAGCGGCGCGCCGCCGGAGAAACACGCGAGGGCCCACAGGCCTTTCTGGTCGTCGGGGAACAGCAGGTCGTAGCTCCATGCGATGGCGGCACGCAGGGTGCGCCTGCGCGGCGGCCGGTGGCCGGCCGGGTCGTTGAGCAGGGTGAAGCGGTCGTCCAGGCGCCGCGCGATCTCCTGTACGGAGAGCACCTTGACGCGTGCCGCGGCCAGTTCGATGGCCAGTGGCAGGCCGTCGAGGGAACGGCACACCGCCTCGACGACCGGGCCGGTGGCGGCGTCCAGGCGGAACGACGCGCGGCGCCGCGCCGCGCGGCGGGTGAACAGCGCCACGGAGTCCTCGACGGTCAGGGGTTCCAGGGGGTACACCGCTTCGCCGTCCATGCCGAGCGGGACCTGGCTGGTCGCGAGCACCCGCACGCCGGGATCGGCGTTCACCATGCGCTCGACCGTGTCAGGCAGGGTCTCGACGAGGTGCTCGCAGTTGTCGAGCACCACGAGCACGCCTGACCCGCGGTGCCGGTCGAGGACCATCGCCTCGGTGGCGGCGCTCAACCCGAACGCCTCCCCGATGCCGGGCCACAACGACGCACCCACAGGGGTGTTCTCCAGGCGGACCAGCCACGCGCCACCGTCGGTCCGGGCTTCGCGCGCGACCTCGATCGCCAGCCGGGTCTTCCCGACCCCGGCGGGACCGGTGACGGTCACCAGCCGCCGTTCCTCCACCAGCCGGCGCACCGCCACGAGATCGGCTTCCCGTCCCACCAGCGACGCAGACAACGCGGGGAGGTTTCCCCGTACGGTCATCGCCTGTCCTGCCGGGACGGCCGGCGTCTCGCGCGCGGGGGTGTCGAGACCGCGGTCGTGCCGCAGGATCCGCTGTTCCAGGTCGCGCAGCTCGGTGCCGGGGTCGAGCCCAAGCTCGTCCGCCAGCCGCCTCCGTACCCTGCGGCACGCCTCCAGCGCGTCGGCCTGCCTGCCGGCCCGGTACAGAGCGGTGACGAGCAGCGTCCACAGCCCTTCGCGCAGCGGATGGACCGCGACCAGGCCCTCCAGGTCGCCGATCAGCTCGGCGGCGGCGCCGAGGCCGAGACGAGCGGCCAGGCGTTCCTCGGTCAGGCGCAACCGGGTCTCTTCGAGGCGCGTCCGGTACGGGACGAGCCATGCGCCGTCGCCGGCGTCGGCCAGCAGGTCGCCGCGGAACATCGCCAGAGCCGTGCCGCAGGCGCGTTCGGCGGCGGCGGCGTCCCCGGCGCGGCGCAGCGACGTGGCGGTCTCGGCGAGCCGGAGCACTTCGAGCGCGTCCACGCAGCGCGGCTCGACGGCGAGGGTGTACCCGGCGCCGCCTCCGACGACCAGCCCGGGATCGCCGAGGACCCGCCGCAACCTCGACACCTTGGACTGCAACGTGTTCCGGGAGACACCGCCGGCCTGCTCCGGCCACAGATCCTCGATCAGCCGCTCACCGCGCACGAGGACCCCGGCGTCGAGGGCCAGCCGCACCAGCACCTCGGTCGTCTTCCCTGCCGGCACGACCAGACGGGTGCCGTCCCGGCGCACGTCGATCGCACCGAGCACGGCCACAGTCAACACCTCTAGAGCATAGGGCCGCGGTATGCCCCCGGCCGAGGGCCAGGTGCCGGCCGCTTTCCAGGCACGCACCTGACGAGGGACCGGTGTCAGCCGGTCTCGCGGCACGCCTCAGCCGAGGCCAAGTGTCAGCCGGTTTTCTCGGCACACGCCGGCCGAGGCCAGGTGTCAGGCGATCTCGCGGCACGTGTCAGCCGAGGGACAGCGGCGCGTCAGCGGGGTTCTCCAGGCTGCGGTCATGACCAAGGACGACAGCGACACACTGATCCGCCGGCTCATCGCCGGTGACCCGGCCGGTGTCCTCGACCGGGCCCGGTCCAGCGACGAGCCGGATCTTCTCGTCGCCGCGGCGCTCGCCGATCCGGCGGCGCGGGACATGCTGACCCGCGCGGCGCGGCTGGCGGCCGGTACGCGTGAGCGTCAGCTCGTCGCCATCGCCGCCGCGCGCCTCGCCGGGGACCGCGACCGTGTGGAGGTCCTCTGCCGCGAGCACCTCGCCGACCACCCCGGCGACCTCCTCGTCGCCTGGATCGCCGCCACCCCCCACCCCGGCATCACGCCACAGCCCCCAGGAGCGACCATGACCCGCAAGACGACCGCGATTCTGCTCATCTGCGCCGCGATCCTCACCAACGTGGCGTTCACCGCGCTCGGCACCGTGTTCACCTACCCGGACGTCCTCAAGGACCCGCCGGGTGACGTGCTCGCCGCGTTCCGCGCCTCGCAGACCGCCGTCACCGCGTGGTTCACGGTCCTCGCGCTGTCGGCTGCCCTCTTCGCCCCCATCGCCATCGGGGTGGGCCGTCTCTCCAGGAGTGTCCCGATGCGCCTGGCCGTGCCGGCGGGGGTCGCCGCCGCGGTGGTCCAGGTGGCGGGCCTGCTCCGCTGGCCGCTGCTGGTCCCCGGGTACGCGGCGGCCGCGGCCGACCCGTCGACCGCCGCCGCGGCGCGCGCCTCGTTCACCACCGCGCACTTCATCCTCGGCACCGTGGTCGGCGAGACCTTCGGCTACCTGCTCACATCCGCCTGGACCCTTCTCATCCTGGTCGCCCTGTACCGGACGTTCGCCGGCCGGTGGTTCACCGTCCTCGGGTCGGTGTCGGCGCTGCTGATCCTCACCGGTGTCCTCTCCCCCGTGGGTCTCCCCGTCGTCGATCTGGCCAACTTCATCGGCTATGTCCTGTGGAGCCTGTGGCTCATCGCCTTCGCGGTCCTGCTCCTGCGCCGCGCGGTGGCCGTACCTCGATGAACCGTTCACCGCGGCCCCGGCCGGGGGCCGCGGTGAACCGCTTTCCGCCGCAGATGGGACGTCCTCGTGCCGGAGCGGGGTCCGGGGCCGGGACTGCGTACTTGACGGGTGTCGCGCGGGTCGTATTTGCTTCGCCGCGTCACCGACCCGGACCGTCCCGATGGGGAGGAACTCCTCGCGAAGAAGGCACTGTTAGCGCTAACAAGACGGTCGGCCGGAACGTGGGTCTCCTCCATGAAAGGACACGGCATGAAACGAAGGCTGAAGGCGCTGGTGGCGGCGGCCGTCATACCGCTGCTCGCCGCGACCGTCCTCGCCACGGGGCCGGCCACGGCCGCGGCGCTGACCAGGGTGACCGGGTTCGGCAACAACCCCACGAACCTGAACATGTACATCTACGTGCCCGACCGGGTCGCGGCCCGGCCCGCGTTGCTGGTGCTGGTGCACTACTGCAGCGGCTCGGCGAGCGCGATCTTCAACGGCAACGGCCGGGACTTCGTCACCGCGGCCGACCGGTACGGCTACATCATCGTGCTGCCGGAGGCCACCCGCAGCGAGAAGTGCTTCGACGTGTCCACCCCGGCCGCGCTGCGCCGTGACGGCGGCAGCGACTCCACCGGCATCATGTCGATGGTCTCCTACGCGCGGCAGCGCTACAACGTCGACCCCGGCCGCATCGTGGTCAGCGGGTTCTCCTCCGGCGCGATGATGACCAACGTGCTGGCCGCGCAGTACCCCGACGTGTTCTCCGCGGCGTCGGCCTACTCCGGCGTCCCGGCCGGCTGCTTCGCCACCACCAACGGATCACTGTGGAACAGCCAGTGCTCCGGCGGCCAGCTCATCAAGACCGCGCAGCAGTGGGGCGACCAGGCCCGCGCCATGTACCCCGGCTACACCGGCCGCTACCCCCGCATCCAGCTGTGGCACGGCACCACCGACACCACACTCCACTACAACAACTACGGCGAAGAGATCAAGCAGTGGACCAACCTCCACGGCCTGAGCCAGACCCCCGCCTTCACCGACCGGCCCCAGTCCAACTGGACCCGCACCCGCTACGGCGCCACCAGCACCCAGGCCACCATCGAAGGCATCAGCATCAGCGGCGTCGGCCACCAACTCCCCATGACCGGCCAACTCGCCTACGCCATCGCCTTCCTCGGCCTCGACGGCACGACATCGCCGAGCCCCACTCCGACGCCGACCCCCACCCCGACCCCCACTCCCACACCGACGCCGACCCCCACACCGACGCCGACTCCCACTCCGACGCCGACTCCCACGCCTACCGTCACCCCGACTCCGGTGCCCGGCGGCTGCTCGGCGACCGTCGAGACGACGAACTCCTGGCCCGGCGGTTTCCAGTCGACCGTCACCGTCCGCGCGGGTAGCGCCGCGATCAGCGGCTGGACCGTCACCTGGACCTGGCCCGGTTCCCAGTCGATCTCGTCGCTGTGGAACGGTGTGCGCTCCGGCTCCGGCGCCGCCGTCACCGTGCGGAACGAGGCGTACAACGGCAGCCTCGCCGCCGGCGGCACCACGACGTTCGGCTTCACCGCCAACGGCACCGCCGCCACACCGGTGGCGGCCTGCACCGCCTCCTGACGCGAAGGACCGCGCGCTCGGCGCGCCGATGAGCGGCACCCTCGTCACACGGCGAGGGTGCCGCTTTCGTCGTACGAGATGCCGAGTGTGGCGGCTCCTCCTCTGCGAACCGGTCCCTTGCGGCCGTACTGACGCTGTCTTACCCGTCTTGAGCAGCCCGGGGGCCGGCGGCCGAGTGTGGCGGCTCCTCCTGCGCGACCCGGTCCCTTGAGGCCGCACTGTGGACATCGACCCCGAACCCAAGGAACATACGTTCAGGAAGAGAACGGTTGTTCGCCAGGCGCACAGACGCCGGCCCCTTGCCACGGGAGGTGACCTCATGGACCCGGCGTTCCTCTATGCGGCGGCGCGCACGCCGTTCGGCAGGTACGGCGGCGCGCTGGCCGGTGTCCGTCCCGACGACCTGGCGGTCACGGCGTTGCGCGGTGTCCTCGCCAAGGTGCCGGCCCTGGATCCGGCGCGGATCGACGAGGTGGTCTGGGGTGACGCCAACGGCGCGGGTGAGGACAACCGCAACGTCGGACGCATGGCGGTGCTGCTCGCGGGCCTGCCGGTGACCGTGCCGGCCACCACCGTGAACCGGCTGTGCGGGTCCGGCCTGGACGCCGCCATGATCGGGTCGCGGGCCGTGGAGAGCGGCGACGCCGGCGTCGTGGTGGCCGGGGGTGTGGAGTCGATGAGCCGAGCGCCGTGGGTGCTGCCGAAACCCGGACGGGCCTTCCCTGCAGGCGACATGACGGCGGTGTCCAGCACGCTCGGCTGGCGACTGGTGAACCCGAGGATGCCGCAGGAGTGGACGGTCTCGCTCGGCGAGGCCAACGAGCAGCTCGCCGAGAGGTTCTCGGTACCGAGAGAACGGCAGGACGTCTTCGCCGCGCGGTCGCACGGCCTGGCCGCCGCCGCGTGGGACGCCGGGTTCTACGACGACCTGGTCGTGCCGGTCGAGGACGTGGACCTGCCGCGTGACGAGGGGATCCGTCCAGCCACGACGCCGCAGGTGCTCGCCGGTCTGAAACCGGCGTTCCGGCCGGACGGCACCATAACCGCTGGGAACGCCTCACCGTTGAGCGACGGCGCGTCGGCCGTCGTGCTCGGCTCGGCGGCAGCGGCGGACGAGCTCGGCGCCACTCCCCTGGCGCGGATCGCCGGCCGCGGCGCCTCGGCACTGGAGCCGCAGATGTTCGGGTACGCGCCGGTCGAGGCCGCCGAGAAAGCGTTGCGCAGGGCCGGGATCGGCTGGGACGACGTCGGCGCGGTGGAGCTCAACGAGGCTTTCGCCGCGCAGTCCCTGGTGTGCCTGGACGCCTGGAAGATCGACCCGGAGATCGTCAACACCAGAGGTGGCGCCATCGCCGTCGGCCATCCGCTCGGCGCCTCCGGCGGCCGGATCCTCGGCACCCTCGCGCACGTGCTGCGTGAGCGGCGGCAACGGTGGGGGGTGGCGGCCATCTGCATCGGGGTCGGCCAGGGCCTCGCGGTCGTACTGGAGAACGTGAACGCATGACAGCCGTGCACACCGACCCGTCGCAGGCCGTCACGGGACCAGCGCATGACCACCGTGCACACCGACCCGTCACAGTCCCTCACGGGGCCGGCACATGACCACCGTTCACACCGACCCGTCGGAGGCCGTGGCCGGCATCACGGACGGCTCCACCGTGCTGATCGGCGGCTTCGGCATGGCCGGCATGCCGGTGCGCCTGGTGGAGGCGCTGATCGATCAGGGGGCCACGGACCTGACGGTGGTCAGCAACAACGCGGGGAACGGCGACACCGGGCTCGCGGCGCTGCTCGCGGCCGGCCGGGTCCGCAAGATGATCTGTTCGTTCCCGAGGCAGAGCGACTCGTGGGTGTTCGACGGCCTGTACCGCGCGGGGAGGATCGAGCTGGAGGTCGTGCCGCAGGGCACCCTCGCCGAGCGCATGCGCGCGGCCGGCGCCGGCATCGGCGCGTTCTACAGCCCCACCGGCGCGGGGACCCTGCTGGCGGAAGGCAAGGAGACCCGCGTCATCGACGGCCGCGAGTACGTGCTGGAGTACCCCATCAACGGCGACGTGGCCCTCGTCGGCGCGCACATCGCGGACCGCATGGGGAACCTCGTCTACCGGAGGACGGCGCGCAACTTCGGCCCCGTCATGTCCACCGCGGCCACCTTGACGATCGCGCAGGTCAACCGGGTCGTCGAACCCGGAGGGCTGGACCCGGAAGCTGTGGTCACCCCGTGCGTCTACGTGGACAGGATCCTGGACCTCACCGCCGGGGAGGCCGCATCATGACCGTGAAGCACCTCGTCGAGAAGGCCGCCTCATGACCCTGGAGCACCTCGGCCGTGGACCGCTTCGCCGCGACGAGCTGGCCGCCGTCGTGGCCGGGGACATCGCGCCGGGTTCTGTCGTCAACCTCGGCATCGGCCTGCCGACGGCGGTCGCCGATCACCTGCCGCCGGAGTCGGGGGTCGTCCTGCACACCGAGAACGGCATGCTCGGCATGGGGCCGGCCGCCGAGGGTGACGACATCGACCCCGACCTGGTGAACGCCGGCAAGATCCCGGTCACCGAGCTGCCGGGTGCGTCGTACTTCCACCAGGCCGACTCGTTCGCGATGATCCGCGGCGGCCACATCGACGTGTGCGTGCTCGGCGCCTTCCAGGTCTCCGGCGGCGGCGACCTCGCCAACTGGCACACCGGCGCCGCGGACGCGATCCCCGCCGTCGGCGGCGCGATGGACCTGGCGACCGGCGCGCGGAACGTGTTCGTCATGATGACGCTGTTCACCAAGGACGGCGCGCCGAAGCTGGTCCCCGAGTGCACCTACCCGCTCACCGGCCGCGCCTGCGCCGGTCGCGTCTACACCGACCACGCGGTGTTCCACATCACCCCCGGCGGCGTCACGGTGACCGAGACGTTCGGCACGCCGGTCCGTGAGCTGGCCGCGCGGCTGGAGGTCCCGCTGCTCACCGGCGGCGGCTAGGCGTCACCCGAAAGCGAGGAAGACCGTCTCCTCGTGCACGCCGTCGTCCTGCAGCCGCACGTCGAACCGGTGCACGCGCTCACGTTCCGGCACCGTGAGCAGCGTGGCCCTGCGCGCCTCAGGCAGCGAGCTCAGCAGGGGTTCGGTGGCCGGGTCGGTCAGGTGCGGCAGGTACGCGCGGGTGTACAGGTGGTGGAGCAGGCCGCGCGCGTGGACGCACACCGAGATGTACGGCACGCCGCCCGGCGGGAGGGTGCGCAGCACATAGTGGCCGGCCGCGTCGGTGGCGACCCGGCCGAACCCGGTGAAGTCCAGCCCGGTGCGGCCGGCGACGGCCCCGGTCACCTGGTCGCGGCGCAGCGAGCCGGGGGCCCCAGCGCGGGAGCCGTCCGGCGCGGGCTGCCAGAACTCCAGCAGCGCGTCGGGGACCGGGGCCCCGGCGCCGTCGAAGACCCGGCCGTGCAGGGTGATCGTCTCCGCGTCCCCGGCAGGCGCGACGTCGCCGCCGCCGGTGAACGGCAGCGCGTACCCGAAGAACGGGCCGATGGTCTGCGCGGGGGTCGGAGCGGAGGCCGGCTCGTGAATCGGCACGGAGGCCGGCTCGTGAATCGGCACGGAGGCCGGCTCGTGAATCGGCGCGGGGGCCGGCTCGTGAATCGGCGCGGGGGCCGGCTCAGAGTTCTGCGCGGGGGCCGGACCGGGAATCGGCGCGCCGGTCGGCGGGGTCATCGGCCCTCCTCCGTCCAGGTGGCGGCGGGGCCGTCGAGGACGATGTCCCACCGGTAGCCGAGGGCCCACTCCGGGACCGACAGTGTGTGGTCGTAGGCGGCGACCAGCCGGGTCCGTGCCGCGTCGTCGGTGACCGACTGCAGGATGGGGTCGTACTCGAACAGCGGGTCACCGGGGAAGTACATCTGGGTGACGAGCCGCTGGGTGAAGGCCGTGCCGAACAGGGAGAAGTGGATGTGCGCGGGCCGCCAGGCGTTGTCGTGGTTGCGCCAGGGGTAGGCACCCGGCTTGATCGTGGTGAACGCGTACCGGCCCTGGTCGTCGGTGAGGCAGCGGCCGGCGCCGGTGAAGTTCGGGTCGAGCGGCGCGGGGTGCTGGTCCCTCTGGTGCGCGTACCGGCCGGCGGAGTCGGCCTGCCAGATCTCGACGAGCTGGCCGCGCACCGGCCGGCCGTCGCGGCCGGTGACCCGGCCGGTCACCCGGATCCGCTCACCGAGCGGCTCCCCCACGTGCTGCCGGGTCAGGTCGGCGTCGAGCTCGGTGACGTCGGTGACGCCGAAGACGGGGCCGGTCAGCTCGGCCGCGTCGGGGTCGGCCACGACGACCAGCGGGTGCCTGGGGTGGCGGGTGACGCTGCTGCGGTACGGCGGGTAGTCCCGCTCGGGGTGGTGACGCGGCGCGGCCCCCGCGCCGAGGTGCTCGGCGTAGGCCCGGCGCGCCTGCGCGATCTCGGCGCTGACGGCGTCCTGCGTGAGGACGGGAGGCTCGGCGGCCATGTCGTGCGTCCCCTTTCCAAGCGGCGCACCACTTGAGGCGCGGCCTGTTCGCCAGGTGAACTCATGTTCATATCGCGACCAGCAGTGTTGTGCGCCGCGCGGCCCGGTGTCAACGACGGGATGCCGCTCAGCGGGACGGCGGCCGGGTGGACGCACCTCGGTGACCGGCGGAACAGCGGCGTACGGCTCAGCGCGACGGCCCGTGGACACACCTCGGGTGACCGGCGGCGGTGGCGGCGCACGGCTCAGCGCGGCGGCCGGGTGGAGACGCCTCGGGTGGCCAGCAGCAGCGCGGCGGTGGCGGCGAGCATGCCGGCGGTGATGACCACGGGGAGGACCTGGTAGCCGTACCCCACGGCCACCAGGCCGAAGAACGGCGGACCGACGAGCGCTCCGAGACTGCCGGTCTGCGCGACCAGGCCCGTGCCGACGTCGGCGTCCGACAGGCGGCGCAGCACCAGCGGCAGAGCGGCGAAGACGAGCGCGCCGAGGAAGCCGTTGAACAGCGAGATGACGGCCGCGCCGGTCACCGCGGCCGGCAGTGCGGCGCCTGCCGCGTACATGAGCCACCCGCCGGGGATCACCAGCAGGCCCGAGAGCGCCATCACCTTCAAGGAGACACCCTTGCGGAGCAGCAGGCCGACGGCGAGCCCGCCGGGGACGCCGATCAGGGAGACGGCGGAGGTGAGCGCGCCTGCCGTGGTCGCGGTGCGGCCGTACGACTCGATGAGGAGGGTCGGCAGCAGCACGACGACGGGGAGGGTGGCGAGGACGGCCAGCGCGAAGGACGCGGCGAGGACCGCGGGCCTGACCAGCGCTCCGGCGCGAGGCACGGGACCGGCGGCCGTCTCGTGGCGGGCCGCGCCGCGCGGCAGGCGTACCCAGACGGCCGAGGCCATGACCAGGGTCAGGGCCGCGATGAGGCCGGTCCAGCCGCGCCAGCCGAGCGCGGACCCCGCGGCGCCGCCGGCCAGGGTGCTCACGCCGAGGCCCACCGGGACGAAGGTCGCCCAGATCGACAGAGCGACGCCGCGGTCGCGGTCGGCGGCCATGCGGAGGATCAGAGCGGGAGCGGCGACGGTCACCATCAGGTAGCCGGCGCTCTCCACGAACCGCGCGGCGAGCAGCCAGGCGTACCCGCCGGCCGTCACCGCGGCCCCACCCGCCACCGCCATCAGGACCAGGCCGCCGATGAGGGACCTCTCGGTGCCGAGGCGGCGTACCAGGTAGCCGGCCGGCACCCCCGCCACGGCCCCGAGGCCGACGACGGCCGAGATCACCCAGCCGAGCTGCGCCAGCGTCAGCCCGAGCTGTGCCTGCACCTCGGGACCTACGGGTGCGAACTTGCCGAGGCTCATCGCCGAGACGACCCCGGCGACGTAGACGACGGCGATCGTGGCCCACGGCGAACGACGCGGCTCGTCCCGCACGTGCGGCGGGCCCGACGGGGACCGGGGTTCCATGGGCTCTCCTTCGTGCGGTGTCCGCTTCCGAAGGCGGCACGTGCGCAGGGAAACTAGCATCCCGGGCCGACACTCCGAGCGCCGGGACGACCCGGCGGCAGGTGCGACCGGGAGGCGCGGGAGGTTTCGCATCCTGTTGTGAGCGGTCACATTTTGCTGAAACGTTCACCGGCGCGGCGACGGACGGATAGAGATTCTCCGTGCGATGTCCGGGCCCGCGGGTCGGGGTTTCGACTGGTGGCGCGCCGTCATTCCGCCGGACGGACGATGGCACCATATGCACAGCTCACGAAGCACGCCACCTAAGTAGAGATATGCGATTTCCGCGAACTTGACGCGTTTACCACCCCTTCTCAGACTGATCTCCGGATGGGGGGCTGACATTTCCCCTGACTGCGACCGACAACGCTCACATCAGGAGGGCCTGTGATACGGATCGCCTTGGCGACCGCACTTCTCGGCACGTCGCTGGTGGCCGCGGCACCGGCCTCCGCCGCCGCCGCGCCGGTCATCACCGTGTCGGACGGCGTGCGGTACCAGGAGATGGACGGCTTCGGCATCTCCACGGCCTTCCGCCGCGGCGAACTGCTGCGTTCCCTCTCCACGGCCCAGCAGAACGACATCTTCCGCCTGTGGTTCGACCGCGACAGCGGCGCGGGACTCAGCATCCTGCGTCTCGGCATCGGCGCCGCGCCGGCCGGCAGCCCGTACGACAAGATGATCTCCATCCAGCCGCAGAACCCCGGCGGCCCGGACGCGCCGCCGCGTTATGTGTGGGACGGCGACGACGGGGCCCAGGTGTGGGTCTCCAAGGTCGCGCAGTCGTACGGCGTGAAGCGGTTCTACGCGGACGCCTGGAGCGCACCGGGGTACATGAAGGACAACAACAGCGCGGACAACGGCGGCACGCTCAGGAACGAGTGGCGCGCGGCCTACGCCAGGTACCTGATGCAGTACACGAAGTTCTACGAGCAAGAGGGCATCAAGATCACCGACCTCGGGTTCACCAACGAACCCGACTACACCTCGACCTACGAGTCCATGCGCTTCACCCCCGCGCAGGCCGCCGCGTTCGTCAAGGTCCTCGGCCCGATCGCCGGCGACGTCAAGCTCGCCTGTTGCGACTCCTTCGGCTGGGACCAGGCCAAGTCGTACAGCAGCGCGATCGAGGCCGACGCCGATGCCCGGCGCTACGTGACGACCTACACCGGTCACACCTACGCCAGCCAGATCACCAGCCCGCAACCCGGGAACAAGCGCGCCTGGATGTCGGAGTGGTCGCCGGACGGCACCACCTGGAACGCCAACTGGGACGACACGACCTACGGCGGCTTCGCCGTGGCGCAGGCGATCCACACGGCGCTCACCGCGGGGAACGTCAGCGGCTACATCTACTGGCTCGGGGGCTCGGCGGGAACGACCCGTGCGCTGATCCAGATCGACACGGCGGCGCGGACGTACAGCGTGTCCAAGCGGCTGTGGGCCGTGGCCGGGTACAGCAGGTTCATCCGGCCCGGAGCGGTGCGGCTCGGCGCGTCGTCGAGCAACTCGGCGCTGAAGGCGTCGGCGTTCCTCAACGCCGACGGCTCCAAGGTCGTCGCGGTGCTCAACACCGGCACCTCGGCCGTCACCTGGGACGGCATCCAGGGGAACGCCACCGCCTACGTCACCGACAACACCAACTCGATGACCCGCTCCACGGTGTCGAACGGAACCGTCAGCCTCCGGCCTCGCTCCCTCACGACCGTAGTGATCGGCGGCCCGACCCCCACTCCGACCCCCACCCCGACTCCGACGCCGACTCCGACTCCGACACCGACCCCCACCCCGACGCCGACCCCCACGCCGACCCCCACGCCGACCCCCACGCCGACCCCCACGCCGACCCCCACGCCGACGCCGACCCCCACGCCGACGCCGACCCCGACGCCGACTCCGGTCCCCGGTGGCTGCACGGCGACGATCGAGACGGTCAACTCCTGGGGTGGCGGCTTCCAGTCCAACGTCACGGTGCGCGCCGGCGCCGCCGCGGTCAACGGCTGGACCGTCGACTGGACGTGGCCCGGCTCCCAGTCCGTCACCCAGATCTGGGGAGGCGTGCGCTCCGGCAGCGGATCCGCCGTCACCGTGCGCAACGAGACCTGGAACGGCGCTCTCGCCGCCGGCGGCACCACCACGTTCGGCTTCATCGCCAACGGCACCCCGGCCACACCGGCGCTCACCTGCCGCGCCGCCTGACCCACGGGAACCTCACGGACGAGACGATGCCGGTACCGGGACGTCCCCTCGGTACCGGCACGTCCCCCGGAAGCCTGTGCCAGGCACCCCCGGGGTCAGTGGATACGCCGGCCGTGCGCGTCCGGCACGCCGGACTTGCGGTAGAAGTACGTGTTGATCTGGTCGCGCCACTCCCGCGCACAGCGCAGTTGCTCGTCGAAGAGCGTGCTCACCCGCGCGTGCAGATCCGGATCCACCGCGCCGGCCAGCCCCTCCCACCGTGACCGCGCCGCCACGACCTCCTCGACACCGGCGAAGTGCGTGTCGTAGATGTGCTGGATCACGGTGGTCCCGTCGCGCAGCACGTGGCCGTACGGGACGTGGTGGAAGAACAGCAGCAGCTCGTCGGGACACCGTTCCAGGGACTCGTACACCTCCGACCAGGGTCTCGGGTACTGGCCGGTGAAGCCGGTGCCGGTGGCCCGGGTGCGGTCCACGCCGACGCCGTCGCGGTCGGCGTGGTGGTAGGTGCCCCAGGGGGTGTACTCGTATCCGTCCACGTCGGGGCCGTAGTGGTCGCCGGGACGGACCATGAAACCCACGCCGAGCGGCGAGGTGTACCGCTCGTAGGTGCGCCACGAGCCGTCCATGATCGCGTGCAGCTCGCGGCGCAGCGCCGCGAGGTCGCGGGACGCGGCGAAGGTCAGGCCGATCCACTCGTCGAGGATCGCCGCCGAATCCGTGCGCGGCGTCCAGGCCAGCCGGCCGAACGCGTACAGGTTGGCCTGCGCGAGCGGGTGCCCCGTCCAGTAGTGGTCGTCCCCCACATTGGACACCCCCGCCAGGCCGCCGCTCTCCCCGCTGCTCGCCGGGTCCCCGGTGACGAGCGTGGCCACGTCCGGCCCGCCGGGACCCTCGGGTTCGAAGCGCAGCACCTCACTCCACATGGGAGCGAGATGGCAGACGTGCCGCTGCTGGCCGGTGTACTCCTGCGTCACCTGGAGCTCCAGCGCGAGGCGGGTCTCCGGCATCGCGGCGAACAGCGGCGACACCGGTTCACGCGGCTGGAAGTCGATGGGGCCGTGCTTCACCTGGAGGATCACGTTACGGCTGAAGCGGCCGTCCAGCGGGACGAAGTGGTCGTAGGCGGCGCGGGCCCGGTCGGTCGAGCGGTCGCGCCAGTCCTGCCGGTGGTCGTACACGAAGGCACGCCACCGGACGACCCCGCCGTGCGGCTCAAGCGCGGCGGCGAGCATGTTGGCGCCGTCGGCGTGGCCGCGGCCGTAGGTGAACGGTCCCGGCTGCCCCTCGGAGTCGGCCTTCACCAGGTAGCCGCCGAAGTCGGGGATCGCGGCGTACACCTGCGCGGTGACCCCGGCCCACCACGCGCGCACGTCATTATCGAGCGGGTCGGCGGTGGGGAGCCCGCCGGGGTCGACCGGTGCGGAGAACGCGACGGCCAGGTGCACCCTGACGCCGTACGGCCGCAGCGCGGCGGCGATCGCGGCCACGTCGTCCAGCCGCTCGGTCGGCAGGCGTGCCTCGGTGGCGTGCACGTTCACGTTGTTCACGGTGATCGCGTTGACGCCGCACGCGGCGAGCAGCCTCCCGTAGGCCCGGACGCGTGCGAGGTCCCCACGCGCCGCGCCGTCGCGCCAGAAGATCGAGCCACCCGCGTAGCCACGCTCGACCTGGCCCATCACCGGGTGCACGTCGACATTGTCCCAGTGGTCGAGCACCCGCAGGCGCGCCGCCGGCCGGTGCGCCTGCGGCCCGAAGGCACCGGTGAAAGCCCGCTCCCCGAGCCGTACGACGTGGAAGAAGCCGTACAGCAGACCGGCCGGGTCATCGGCGAGCACCACCGTGACCCCGTCGCGGCGGCCGGCCACGAAACCCTCGGCACCGATCGGCCCGCACTCGGCCACGACCGCCTCGGCGGTGTCCGGCAGAGGGCCGGAGCCGGCGACCGCGAGCACGAGGTCGTACGGCGGCCCCGAGGCCCCGCCGCCGTACCGGTCCTCGGCCCGCGCCACCTCCTCGCGTACGGTCCCGGCGAGCGGGCCGTCGCCGAGCACGAGCGTGCGGCGCGCGCCGACCGGGCCGAACGCCTCCGGCGGCAGCCACGCGGGGTGGAACTCCTCGGCCCGGCTCACGCGGCGGTGAACCTGTCCCGGATCTCGGCGATCATCGTGCGGCCGTTGGACAGCAGCACCGCCGCGAACACCGGGACGAGCAGCGCCGTGGCCGCCTCGGTCGCGACCAGCGTCAGCGCCACCGCCGCGACCAGCAGGCCGGCGTTGCCGATCGCCGCGCCGGGAGAACGCGTGAGGAAGTACGCCGCGAGCCGGGACACGTCCCGCGCGCGGAAGTCGAACAACGACATGATCACCACGGCGTTGGCCATCCACAGCACCGCCGCCGTCACGACGAGCACCGACAGAACGGCCCACCACCCGGGGACCCCGGCGGCGGCGAAGTTCGCGAAGGTGGTGCCGAGGACCGCCATCCAGGCCAGCCACGGGACCCACAGCTTGAGCACGCCGCGCGCGTTGACGCGGTAGCCGCGCCAGAACGCCGCCGCGGGCCGCAGGTCGGTGAGGTCGCGGCCGCGGTGCCGCACCGCGTACAGCACGGCGGAGAACGCCGGACCGGCCGGCAGCAGGCACAGCGCGGCGAGCGGCAGGTTCCCCGCGTGCCGTTCCAGCAGGACGAGGCCGGCGAGACCCGGCGACGCCGCCACCAGGAACAGCGACTCGGTCACGAGCAGGGTGTAGACGAAGGCGGAGGCCCGGGACAGCGGGCCCCGGCCGAACGCGGGGACGGCGGTCGTGTCCACGGCCTCGGACGCGGTGGTCATGCGGGCTCCCTGGGAGGGCTCGGCGATGTGGTGCTCAACGGGCCGTTCCGGCCGCGCCTGGCCCGAGGCGCGGCCGGAACGAGACGGTCAGCCGTGTTCCTTCTTGTACCGCTCGTACGCGCCGTTCACCAGGTTCACGTAGGAACCCATGTTCTTACCTTCCAGTTCGGCGACATAGGCGTCCCATTCGGCGAAGTCGCGCTTGCCGAGGATGAACTTCAGGGTGTTCTGGGTGACGTGGTCCTTCAGCGGCGACTCCCACAGCGTGGACTGCTCGCGCTCTTCGTCGGTGAGGGGGTGCGGCGGCTCGACCGGCATGGCCTTCCTGGCGTTCATGATCTTCTGGAAGGCGATCTCCTCGTCGGAGAAGGTCGATTCGAGCAGTTCGGTGCTGCCGCCGTACGCGAAGACGCCGTTGTGGAAGCCGAAGTCCTTCTGCAGGTGCTTGGAGCCCTTGGGGTTGAGGCCGACGAAGTCGACGTCCGGCGCCGGCTTGATCTTGCCGGCGGAGTCCTTGGTGTAGGTGGTGCCTTCGATGCCCCACTTGGCGAACAACTGGCCCTCGTCGGAGTACCAGAGCCAGTCGATGAACTGCATCATGGCGACGAAGTTCTGGCTGTCCAGTGCCTTCTTGGAGATCATGACGCCGTTCTCCAGGCGGGTGATGTGCGGCGCCGCCTTGATCGGGCCCATCGGGCCGATCGGCTGCGGGATCTTGACGAGCCTGGCCTTGGGGTTCGCCTTGAGCAGCGGCGGCCGGTACTCGTTGACCAGCGTCTGCGCGTTACTGCTGATCACGAACGACTTGCCGGACACCAGCTTCTGTATCGCCTGCTCATCGGTCTGGGTGAAGGTCTCCGGGTCGAGCAGCTTCTCCTGCACGAGCTTGGCGAGGTACTGGAGCATCTGCTTGTACTGCTCGCTGGCGCCGGTGAAGAGGAACTTCTGCGCGGCGGCGTCCCAGATGATGCCGTTGCGGTAGCCCCAGCCGCCGGGTGCGCCGTAGGCGGTGCCGAGGACGCTCATCAGGCTGCCGCCGACCGTGGGGACGCTCCACCGGTCCGACAGGGGGTAGGCGTCGGGGTACTCCGCCTTCATCGCCTTCAGCATGGTGTACACGTCGTCCCAGGTCTGCGGGACCTGGAGGCCGAGCTTCTCCATGATGTCCTCGCGCACGGCCAGCGAGTACTCCACCCAGTAGTCCTCGTGGACGCCAGGGAGCAGGTAGAACCGGCCGTCGGCCTGGCGGAGCGTGTCCAGGTCCTTCTGCAGGTTCCACTTGGCGATCTTGTCCTTGAAGTTCGGCATCAGGTCGATGTAGTCGCTGACCGGGAGGATGGCGCCGGACGCGACGAACGGGGTCTCCTGCGCCGGGTAGGTCTTCGGGATGATGAGCGGCGCGTCGCCGGCGCCGATGAGCAGGCTCCGCTTGTTCTCGTAGTCGCTCAGCGGCACCACGCTCGGCTGCAACGTCACGTTGGTCCGCTTGGTGAGCTCCGACCAGAACAGCCAGTCGTTCTTGATGGGGTAGAACGGGTGGTTGTTGTACAGCACGGTGAACGTCAGCGGCACGGCGGCCTTGAACTGTGTGCCGGGGCCGTAGCCCTGCAACGAGCCGTCCCTCTTGCCGGAGAAGTCGTCGGCCCCCTTCTTCGGCTGCTCGGCACCGCTGCAGCCGGCGAGCGCGAGGAACGCACCCATGGCGACGATCGCCTGACGCCGGTTCATCTCGTACATGGATGTCCTTTCTCGGACAGTCGGGGGGTGCAGCGCCTGGGCTTGTGGATCGTCATCCCTTGACCGCGCCGAGCATGACTCCGCGGACGAAGTACCGCTGGACGAAGGGGTAGATCGCGAGGATGGGGATGACCGTGAGGACGATCGTCACCGCCTTGATGTTGGCGGCCACCGTCATGTCGCCGGCGTCGGCGCCGACGGACGTCGCCGTGGTGGCGCCGGCGATGAGGTTGCGCAGGTAGACGGTCACCGGGAACAGGTCGTTCTGGCTCATGTAGAGGAACGCGGCGAACCACGAGTTCCAGAAGGCGACGGCGTAGAAGAGCGTCATCGTGGCGATCACCGCCTTCGACAGCGGCAGCACGATGCGCAGCAGGATGCCGTAGGTGCTCATGCCGTCGATCGCCGCGGCCTCCTCCAGCTCGACCGGCAGGTTCTCGAAGAACGTCTTCATGATCAGCAGGTTGAAGACGTTGACGGCGTTCGGCAGGACGATGGCCCAGATGGAGTCCTTCAGGCCGAGGCTCGTGACGAGGACGTAGTTGGGGATCAGCCCGCCGGAGAAGAACATCGTGAAGACGGCGACGCCGATGAGGACCTTGCGGCCCTTCAGGTGCTTCTTGGACAGCACGTAGGCGTAGCAGGTGGTCATGACCATCGCGATCACGGTGGCGACGACCGTGTAGACCACGGTGTTGCGGTAGTTCGTCCAGAACGTCACGTCGGAGATGACGAACTCGTACGTCCTGAGCGTGAACCCGCGGGGGACGAGGTTGACCTCGCCGGACCGGATGGCGTTCTCGTCGCTCAGTGAGCGCGCGAGGATGTTGACGAACGGGTACAGCGTGACGATCACGACGAGGCCGAGCACGACGGCGTTGACGGCCCGGAAGACGCGCCGGCCGGGGTCCACGGTCACCACAGGCTCGTCCCGACGGAACGGCGCGAGATCAGGTTGGCCGTGAACACCAGGATCAGGCCGACGACCGCCTCGAACAGGCCGATCGCGGCGGCGTAGCTGAAGCTGTTGGACAGCAGGCCGATGCGGTACAGGTACGTGGTGATCACGTCGGCCGTGGGGTACGTCAGGGGGTTGTACAGCAGCAGGATCTTCTCGAACCCGACCGCCATGAACGCGCCGATGTTCAGGATGAGCAAGGTGACCGCCGTGGGCCGTATCCCCGGCAGGGTCACGTGCCAGGTCTGGCGCCACCGGCCGGCGCCGTCGATCCTGGCCGCCTCGTAGAGCTGGTCGTCGATCGTGGTGAGCGCCGCGAGATAGAGGATCGTCCCCCAGCCGACGGTCTGCCACACCTCGGAGGAGACGTAGATCGCGCGGAACCACCCGGGTTCCTGCAGGAACGCGATCGGGTCGTCCCCGGCGGCCCGAAGGATCTGGTTGACCGGCCCGTCCACCGAGAGCAGCTCGAAGACCAGGCCCGCCACGACCACCATCGACAGGAAGTGCGGCAGGTAGGACACCGACTGGACGAACCGCTTGAGCGGCCGGTGCCGCACCTCGTTGATCATCAGCGCGAGCACGATCGGCAGGGGGAAGCAGAACAGCAGTGTGAGAGCGCCGAGGATCAGCGTGTTGGTGAACACGTGCCAGAACGTCGGGTCGCTCCAGAACATGCGCACGTAGCGCAGGCCGGCCCACTCCTCGCCGAGCACGCTGCCGCCTGGCACGAACTTCCGGAACGCGATGACGTTGCCGATCATCGGCAGGTAGCGGAAGACCAGGAAGAAGAGCAGCGGCAGGACCGCGAGGGAGTACAGCCGCCAGTCGCGGCGGATCGCCTGGCGCCAGGTGCGGTCCGGGGGACGGCTCCGGCGCGCGGGACGTGGCTCGGGCTCGCGCCGATCCCGGGTGTCCGGTGCCGGGCCGGCCGTCCCGGTTGCGGTCATCCTCGCGCCTTCCGTGTCATCGGCCGTCGTGGGTCCCCTCGCGTGGCGAGGCACGAAGACATCCCATGAATCAGTGGAACGATCACACAACGAGTCGTCAGAAAGTTTCGGGAAATCTTGTCAACTTCGCGGACTATAGACGCCGGTCCAAACTAAGTCAAGAGTTAAGTAACCCTGTCACAGACGGCCTCTTTCTGCGCTGGTCCGGTGGCTGTTCTCGTCGACCATTTCGAGTGCCTACTGAAACTTTCCGGTGGCGTGTCGACCACGATTCGCTGGTTCGCGAGAGCCACCCGATGTCTGCGACCGATGATCTATCCGGCTCACCGGTGGAGACCGGCCGGCGAGCGGTTCCCGGGGTGGCGGGGACGGCGTGAGACGTCACGTCACCGATCCGCTACGAGGCGGAAACCCCGTGGAAACAGCGCGGCGCTGTCATGAAGGGGACTCATCCCCCAGCGGATGAGGCGCATCTAGGGTTCCGTCCTCGGCGGCGCGAGGGGCTGGTCCGAGAGGTGCAGGCGGCCTCCCCCCCTGAGGGGAGAGCCGTTCCACGGCGGGACAAAAACCCGGGAGACAGTCATGTCGGCTGCCTCCTGTGTGAGGCATTTTCCGAGAGGGAGTGCCGTGGGTCACCTTCACGATCACTATGGACCCGAGGCCCGGTACGCCGTGGAGCGTGAGGCGGAGCTGCCGCTCACCATGCACCGGCGCGAGATCGAACGCGGCCTGGAGATGGGGCTGCCGGGGGCCGACTCCATCGTCGACAAGACCATCCCGACCTTCTCCAGAGGCGAGCTGCCGCACTTCGCCGGCATCAACACGTTCCTCAAGGCGCCGTACGTCGAGGACGTGCGGCGGTGCGGCGAGTACGACGTGGCGGTGCTCGGCGCGCCGTTCGACGGCGGCACGACCTACCGGTCGGGGACGCGGTTCGGGCCGCAGGGCATCCGCAAGATCTCGGCGCTGTACGGGCCGTACAGCTTCGAGCTCGGGGTGGACCTGCGCGAGTCGATCACCATCGCCGACCTCGGCGACGTGTTCACCATCCCGGCCAACATCGAGAAGACGTTCGACCAGATCAGCAAGGCCGTCTCGCACGTGTACGCCAGCGGCGCGTTCCCTGTGGTGCTCGGTGGGGATCATTCCATCGGCTATCCGACGGTGCGCGGGGTCGCCGAGCACGTTCAAGGCAACGTCGGCATCATCCACTTCGACCGGCACGTGGACACCCAGGAGACCGACCTCGACGAGCGCATGCACACCACGCCGTGGTTCCACGCGACCGACATCCCGAACGTGCCGCCGAAGAACCTCGTGCAGATCGGCATCGGCGGCTGGCAGGCCCCCCGGCCCGGCGTCAAGGTGGGCCGCGAGCGCGGCACCACGATCATGACGGTCACCGACTGCGTCGAGATGGGGATCGAGGCCGCCGCCGAGCGCGCGCTGGAGGTCGCCTGGGACGGCGCGGAGGCGGTGTGGCTGTCGTTCGACGTGGACTGCCTGGACGCGGCGTTCGTCCCCGGCACCGGCTGGCCCGAACCCGGCGGGTTCCTGCCGCGTGAGGTGCTGAAGTTCATCCAGCTCATCGCGGACGCGCGTCCCCTCGCCGGCATCGAGGTCGTCGAGTGCGCGCCGCCGTACGACAACGCCGAGATCACCGCACTCATCGCCACCCGGGTCATCTGCGACACCCTCGGGTGCCTGGTCCGGTCCGGCCACCTGCCGAAGCGCTCCGCGCAGCCCCCGCACGACACTCCCGAAAGGGGAGCGAAGTGATGTTCCGTCGCCTCATCCTCCCGGCCGCCGTCCTGCTCGCCCTCACCACGGGCTGCGCCGGCGCCGGCCAGGAACCCGCCGAGCCGTCCGGCGGCGCCACCCCGAAGATCACGCTGGGTTTCAGCGCCTGGCCCGGCTGGTT
Source organism: Sphaerisporangium rubeum (assembly GCF_014207705.1). Lineage (NCBI taxonomy): Bacteria > Bacillati > Actinomycetota > Actinomycetes > Streptosporangiales > Streptosporangiaceae > Sphaerisporangium > Sphaerisporangium rubeum. The sequence goes on along the minus strand of NZ_JACHIU010000001.1, from coordinate 2,649,101 downwards.
CCCCTGGCAGGTCGCGCAGGAACAGGGACTGTTCGCCAAGAACGGCGTGCAGGTGGAGCTGAAGTACTTCGACTCCTACACCGACAGCCTGAACGCGCTGGCCACCGGCAACATCGACGCCAACAGCCAGACGCTCAACGACACCCTCGCCTCGGTGGCCGGCGGCGCCGAGGAGACCGTCGTGCTGGTCAACGACAACTCCACCGGCAACGACCAGATCATCGCCAAGGAAGGCGTGACGTCGGTCGCCGGCCTCAAAGGCATGACGGTGGCGGCCGAGCAGGGAACCGTGGACCACTATCTGCTGCTGCTCGCTCTGGAGAAGGCCGGGCTCACCGAGGCCGACGTGACGTTCCAGCCGCTGCCGACCGACGCCGCCGCCGCGGCCTTCGTCGCGGGACGCGTGGACGCGGTCGGGGTGTTCGCGCCGTTCACCACGACCGCGCTGAAGCGGCCCGGCAGCGCGCCGATCGCGACGTCCGCCGACTTCCCCGGCGCGATCCCCGACCACCTGGTGGTGAACAAGAAGCTGCTGGACCGGGACGCCAAGGGGGTGCAGGCCCTGGTGAAGACGTGGTTCGACACGGTGGCGTGGATCTCGGCCAACCGTGAGAAGGCGCTTGAGATCATGGCGAAGCGGGCCGGGGTGAGCGTCGCGGACTACGAGACCTACGACAAGGGCACGACGATCTTCACGCTGGAGCAGAACCGCACGGCGTTCTCCGATGAGCTGCCGGCCCGCGCCAAGCAGATCTCCGACTTCCTGGTCGCGAGCAAGCTCGTGGACGCCGCGCCGCCGCTGGACGGGCTGCTGGAACCGAAGTTCGTCATGGCGGTACAGCCGTGAGCGCGGGGGCCGTGGTGGACGCGCCGCCGGTCGCGCCGCCGCGTACGCGGCGCGTGCGCCTCCTGCACGGCGAGGTGTCCGCGCCGCTCGCCTGGACGCTGCGCGCCGCGTCGATGGCCGTCCCGCTGGCCGCCTGGACGGCGCTGAGCGCGAGCGGCGCGGTGGACCCCGACTTCCTGCCGTCCCCCGCCGCGGTGTGGGAGGCCGGCGCCGGAATGGCGGCGAGCGGCGAGCTGTGGTCCGACCTCGGCGCGAGCCTCGGCCGCATCGGGCTCGGGTTCGTGCTGGCGGTGCTCGTCTCGGTGCCGCTCGGCTTCACGATGGGTGCGCTGCCGGCGGCGCAGGCCCTGCTCGAGCCGGTGATCGGGCTGCTGCGGTACCTGCCGGCCTCGGCCTTCATCCCGTTGCTGATCATCTGGCTCGGCATCGGCGAGGCGTCCAAGGTGGCGCTGCTCGTGCTCGGCGTGGTGTTCTTCAACACCTTGATGACGGCGGACGCGGTGCGGCGGGTCCCCCGGCGCCTGCTTGAGGTGTCGGCGACGCTCGGCGCGCGGCCCGCGCGGGTCGCCGCGAGGGTCGTGTTCCCGTACGCGCTCCCCGGCATGATCGACGCGATGCGGGTGAACGCCGCGGCGGCGTGGAACTTCGTGGTGGTGGCCGAGCTGATCGCGGCCACCTCCGGGCTCGGGTACCGCATCACGCGGGCCCAGCGGTTCCTGCAGACCGACAAGATCTTCGCGATCCTCGTGGTGATCGGGCTGATCGGCCTCACCATCGACGTGACGCTGCGCCTGCTGCGCGCACGCGTGGGACGGTGGTCGGTGTGACGCTGCGACTGGACGCGGTCGGCAAGGAGTTCACGCCGGGACGGCCCGTGCTCGCCGATCTGGACCTGACCGTGGCCGCCGGCGAGTTCGTGTGCGTGGTCGGCGCCAGCGGCTCGGGCAAGTCGACGCTGCTCTCCCTGGTCGCCGGCCTGACCAGGCCCACCACCGGCCGGGTGCTGCTGGACGGCGCCGAGGTCACCGGGCCCGGGCCCGAGCGGGGCCTGGTGTTCCAGACCGACACGCTGTACCCGTGGCGCAGCGTCGCGCGCAACGTCGCGTTCGGCCTGGAGGCCCTCGGCGTGCCGCGCGGGGAACGCGACGCGCGGGTGGCGCGGCTGCTTTCGGAGGTCGGGCTGACCGGCAAGGCGGCGGCGCTGCCCGGCATGCTGTCCGGCGGCCAGCGGCAGCGGGTCGCGATCGCGCGCGCTCTGGCCTGCTCGCCGCGCGTGCTGCTGCTCGACGAGCCGTTCGGCGCGCTCGACGTGCAGACCAAGGAGGACATGCAGGTCTTCGTGCGCCAGGTGTGGCGGGACGAGCCCACCACCGTGATCATGGTGACGCACGACGTGGAGGAGGCCGTGTTCCTCGGCGGCCGGGTGCTGGTGCTGTCCTGCGACCCCGGCAGGATCGCCAAGGACCTGACCGTGGACCTTCCCGCGGAACGCACGCTGGAGCTGAAGCGCTCGGCGGCCTTCGCCGGGCTGCGGGCCGAGGTGGAGGATCTTGTCCGTGCCGAGCACCGAGCGCACCAGGCGCGCGTGTAGGTTCGGCATGTAACGGATCCAGCTTCGGAAGGATGGTCGCGATGGCGACTACTCGTACCGCCACCACGCAGTGGAACGGCGCGCTGCTCGACGGCTCAGGCGTGGTCTCGCTCGACAGCTCGGGGGTCGGCGCGTTCGACGTGTCCTGGCCCTCGCGCGCCGAGCAGGCGAACGGCAAGACCAGCCCCGAGGAGCTCATCGCGGCGGCGCACTCCTCCTGCTTCTCCATGGCCCTGTCCCACGGCCTCGCGCAGGCCGGCACCCCGCCGCAGTCGGTGGAGACCAGGGCCGACGTGACGTTCCAGCCGGGTGAGGGCATCACCGGCATCGTGCTGTCGGTGCGCGCGGACGTCCCCGGCATCTCGGCCGACGACTTCCAGAAGGCCGCCGAGACCGCCAAGGCCAACTGCCCGGTCAGCAAGGCCCTCGCCGGCACCACGATCTCGCTGAACGCCGAACTGGCCTGACGCCGATCGGAGCACGAACCCCGCGGCCCTCGTGCGGCACAGCCGCCGGGGGCCGGTTCGTGTCTGGTTCCTGCTGGTTCAGGTGGTTCGACGTGACGTGATCAGCGGACCACTGGCGGCGAAAGATCTGGTAAATCGGGCCACCGGCCCTACCATCGACAGTAGCGCCAGGACACGGACGTCCCGGTCCACGGCAATGGAGCCTCACGTGGGACCGGTGGAGAAGCGGCCGGGTACCAGGTTATGAAAGGGACACAAGCCACGGGATCGGGCACCGCGGACCGTTCCACGACCACGATGAGGCTACATGCGTGAGGTATGGCCAGGAGAGCCGTATCCCCTCGGCGCGAGCTGGGACGGCAGGGGGACGAGCTTCGCGCTCTTCTCCGAGGTCGCCGAGCGGGTCGAGCTCTGCCTGTTCGACGACAAGGGTCACGAGACCCGCGTCGCGCTGCCGGAGGTCGACGGCTTCGTCTGGCACGGCTACCTGCCCGGCGTCGGCCCCGGCCAGCGGTACGGCTACCGCGTGCACGGGCCGTACGACCCGGCGCGCGGCCACCGCTGCGACCCCGGCAAGCTGCTGCTCGACCCCTACGCCAAGGCCGTGGAGGGCGAGGTCCGGTGGGACCGGTCGCTGTTCTCCTACCAGATCACCGACCCCGCCAAGCGCAACACCGACGACAGCGCGCCGTTCATGCCGAAGAACGTCGTGGTCAACCCGTTCTTCGACTGGGCCGACGACCGGCCGCCGCGCACGCCGTACCACCAGACCGTGATCTACGAGGCCCACGTGCGCGGGCTCACCATGCGCCACCCCGACGTCCCCGAGCACCAGCGCGGCACCTACGCGGGCCTCGCGCACCCCGCGGTGGTCGACCACCTGCAGGCCCTCGGCGTGACCGCCGTCGAGCTGATGCCGGTGCACCAGTTCGTGCCGGAGCACGCCATGGTCGCGCGGGGCCTCACCAACTACTGGGGCTACAACACCATCGCCTTCCTGGCGCCGCACAACACCTACTCCAGCTCGGGACAGCGCGGCGAGCAGGTGACCGAGTTCAAGGCCATGGTGAAGGCCCTGCACGAGGCCGGCATCGAGGTGATCCTCGACGTGGTGTACAACCACACCGCCGAGGGTGACCACATGGGGCCGACGCTGGCGTACCGCGGCATCGACAACGCCGCGTACTACCGGCTGCTCGACGCCGACCGGCACCTGCTGCTCGACTACACCGGCTGCGGCAACTCGCTCAACGTCCGTTCCCCCCACGCGCTCCAGCTCATCATGGACTCGCTGCGGTACTGGGTGCTGGAGATGCACGTCGACGGCTTCCGGTTCGACCTCGCCGCCGCGCTGGCACGTGAGCTGCACGACGTGGACCGGCTGTCGGCGTTCTTCGACCTGATCCAGCAGGACCCGGTGATCTCGCAGGTCAAGCTCATCGCCGAGCCGTGGGACGTCGGGCCCGGCGGCTACCAGGTCGGCAACTTCCCGCCGCTGTGGACCGAGTGGAACGGCAAGTACCGCGACAGCGTGCGCGACTTCTGGCGCGGCAGCTCGTCGGTGCTGCCGGAGTTCGCCTCCCGCCTCACCGGCTCCTCCGACCTGTACGCCACCAGCGGCCGCCGGCCGGTCGCGTCCATCAACTTCCCGACCTGCCACGACGGGTTCACGCTCACCGACCTGGTGTCCTACGACCACAAGCACAACACGGCCAACGGCGAGGACAACCGCGACGGCACCGACGACAACCGTTCGTGGAACTGCGGCGCCGAGGGCCCGGTGGAGGACCCGGCGATCGTGGCGCTGCGCCGCCGGCAGCGCCGCAACTTCCTGACCACGCTGTTCGTGTCGCAGGGGGTGCCGATGCTGCTGCACGGCGACGAGATCGGCCGCACGCAAGGCGGCAACAACAACGCGTACTGCCAGGACAACGACGTGTCGTACGTCGACTGGTCGATGCTGCGCACCGAGGCCGACCTGCTGTCGTTCGTGCGGGGTCTCGCGCGGTTCCGCAAGGCGCATCCGGTGTTCCGGCGGCGCAGGTTCTTCCAGGGCCGGGTGCACGAGGGGGACGTGCGCGACATCGTGTGGCTCACGCCGTCCGGTAAGGAGATGACCTCCAGCGACTGGCACAGCGGGTTCGGCAAGGCGATGGGGGTGTTCCTGAACGGCGAGGCGATCGTCGAGCCCGGCCCGCGCGGCGAGCGCATCGTGGACGACTCGTTCCTGCTGCTGGTCAACGCGCACCACGAGCCGATCACGTTCACCCTGCCAGGCGCCGCGTTCGCACCGGGCTGGCGGCAGGTGCTCGACACCGCCGAGGACGAGGCGTGGCCCGCCGTCGCGCCGGAGGGGGTCGCCGGGCCCGGCACCGCGGTCCAGATCGCGAGCCGCTCCATGCGGGTGCTGAGCTCCACCGCACGGCTCTGACGGCGCGCGGCCCGCGTCCGGAACGCGCGGCCCAGGCAGCGCGCGGCCCGCGTCCGGTCACGCGGCCCGGAAGGCGTGTCCGCTGTTCCCCGGCTCTGCGCCGAGCGGCTACCCCGGCTGGGGCTCGGGGTGCGTCTGTGCCAAGGTAGATGGCGTGCGACGCATCCATCCCGGGCCGGCCGGCGATGTCGACCTGGCCGCCGCCTACGCCTATCCGGGTGAGCGGTGGCTGCGGCTCAACATGGTCGCGAGCGCCGACGGCGGCATCGCGGTCGAGGGCCTGTCCGGAGGGCTGTCCGGCGAAGGCGACCGGCGGGTGTTCGGGGTGCTGCGCGGCCTCGCCGACGTGGTGCTCGCCGGTGCGGCCACCGTGCGGGCCGAGGGGTACGGCCCCGCGCGGCCCCGCGCCTCGTGGGGGCCGCTGCGCGCGGGACGGCCGCCGGCGCCGCCGATCGCGGTGATCAGCGGCCGGCTGGCTCTGGACCTCGCCTCTCCCCTGTTCACCGAGGCCGCCGTCCCCACCATCGTGATCACCACCGAGTCCGCGCCTGAGGCCCTCAGGCGGCGGGCCGCCGAGGTGGCCGACGTCGTCGTGGCCGGCTGCGACCGGGTGGACCCGGCGCGCGCGCTGGCCGCGTTGCGTGAGCGTGGCCTCGGCCGGGTGCTGTGCGAAGGCGGGCCGCGGATCAACGCGCAGCTCGCGGCGGCGGGTCTCGTGGACGAGCTGTGCCTCACGGTCAGCCCGAGGCTGATCGGCGGCCAGGCGGCCCGCGTGCTCGACGGACCGCCGTCGCTCACCCCGCTGACCCTGGCCCACGTCCTCGAACAGGACGGTTTCCTGTTCTGCAAGTACACCCGGGAGCCCCGATGAGCCGTCCCGCACCGCAGCCCGAGCAGCCGCCGGAGATGAACCTCCCGGTCCGGCCGCCGGTGGCCCCCATGCTCGCCAAAGCGATCAAGGCGCTGCCGCCGCAGGACGGGAACCTGCTGTACGAGCCCAAATGGGATGGTTTCCGGTGCATCGTGTTCCGCGACGGCGACGAGGTGTACCTCGGCAGCCGCAACGAGCGGCCGTTCACCCGGTACTTCCCCGAGCTGGTCGAGGCGGTGCGGCGCGAGCTTCCCGAGCGCTGCGTCGTGGACGGCGAGATCGTGGTCCGCAAGGGCCAGGCGCTGGACTTCGACACGTTGCAGCAGCGCATCCACCCGGCCAAGTCCCGGGTGCTGCTGCTGTCGGAGCAGACACCCGCCTCGTTCATCGGCTTCGACCTGCTCGCCGTCGGCGACCTCGACCTGATGGAGACGCCGTTCGGTGAGCGCAGGGCCCGTCTGGTGGACGCCATGGCGGGGGCCGGTGACCGGGTGCGGCTGACCCCGGTCACCGACGTGGACGAACGGGCCCGTGAGTGGTTCGAGATGTTCGAAGGCGCCGGGCTGGACGGCATCATCGTCAAACCCACCGACAAGCCGTACGAGCCGGACAAGCGCACGATGTTCAAGGTCAAGCACGAGCGCACCGCCGACGTCGTGGTCTGCGGCTACCGCGAGCACAAGTCGGGTCCCGTCGTCGGCTCCCTGCTGCTCGGCCTCTACGACGACGCCGGCGTGCTCCACCACGTCGGCGTCTCGGCGTCCTTCCCCATGAAGCGCCGCGCCGAGCTGGTCGAGGAGCTCAAGCCGTACCTCCTCGACGACCTGTCCGCGCACCCCTGGGCCGGCTGGATGACCCAGACCGAAGGCACGACGCAACGCATGCCAGGCGCCATCTCCCGCTGGAACGCCACCAAGGACCTGTCGTTCATCCCCCTGCGTCCCGAGCTGGTCATCGAGGTCGCCTACGACCACATGGAAGGCAACCGCTTCCGCCACACGGCCCAGTTCCGCCACTACCGCCTGGACCGCACCCCGGAGTCCTGCACCTACGCGCAGCTCGAAAGCCCCATGGACTACAACCTGGACGACATCCTGGCCCGCTGACCGTCACGCGGCGCGGGACGTGAGCCCGAGCGCCGCGGCGAGGGGGTGCAGGGGGACGCCGTGGTGGCGCAGCAGGGAGATCGAGCGGTTGCGGCCGTCGGCGAGCAGGCCGCGCAGCAGGTCCTCGCCGGTGACGACCGTGCCGCCGTGGTGCGCGGCGACCTCGACGACCTTGCGGGCCCTCGCGGTGAGGACGAGTTCCCCGACGGGGCCGTAGAGGGTGACCCGCAGCGGCCGGACGGTGGAGCGGCGCAGGTGCCAGTGCGCCGGGTCGTCCACCGGGAACAGTCCGGCCATGCGCCGCCGCACCCGGCCGGTGTCGATGCCGAGCGCGGCGAGCGACTCCCCCTCCCCCGGTGGGACGACCGACACGCGGACCGCCTCGGCGTCCAGGGAGAACTCACCGAGCGGCCCTTCGAACGGCCGGGTCTCGGCGAGCGCGAGCAGCACCGCGTCCTCGTCCAGGACGGTGCGGCCCGCCTCCAGGCTGAGCAGGCCCGCGCGGGCCATGGCGCGGTGCGCCGACGCGGTGTACCGCCGGAACATGGTCACTGTGCGCTCCTCGAAGTCTCGATCCACCCCTGATCCACGCGGCGCGCGTGCTTGCGGTGCGCCGACTGCCGCCGCACCCCGAGCGCCGCGGCGATCTCCTCCCAGGACCACCCCTGGGCTCGCGCCGCACTGACATGCACCGCCTCAAGCTCTTCGAGCAGCCGCCGCAACGCGGCGACCGCGGCGAGCCCGGCCGCCGGATCCTGTCCGTCGGCGGCGTCGGCGAGTTCCGATGCCGTTCTCATACGTGTCAGCATAAGCTGACACCTGTTCCGTGTCAGCACAAACTGACATCTTGCGAAGAGACACCGCGCTCCATCCCCTGAACGCCGACCCAAGGACTCCCGCGGCCCACCGATCCACAGGCGCCGCGTCGGCCCTCACTCCATCTGCCGGCCCTCACCCAACCCTCCACGATCTCCACCGACCCGCCGGCCCCGCAGGCAAAGGCCGGAGAGTTGTCCGGAGACCGGCCGACCGCACACACGCTCCTATGTGCTGGTTCCGGGACGGTGTGCCACGGTCGCCGTCTCCAGACGCATCCCCTCCGACAATTATTTTTGTCTTGACAGACATGATTGTCGGCAGCTACCGTTGAGGCATGTTCGAAGTGGGAGTCATCGAAGAGGCCGCGGCCGCGGAGGTCGCGCTCGACCCGATCCGGTCGCGGCTGCTCGGGCTGCTGGCCGAGCCCCACTCCGCGACCAGCCTGGCGGCGATCGTCGGGCTTCCCAGGCAGAAGGTGAACTACCACCTCAAGACCCTGGAGGCCCACGGGCTCGTCGAGCTGGTGGAGGAGCGGCGCAAGGGCAATGTCAACGAGCGGGTGATGCGGGCCACCGCGGCCTCGTACGTGATCTCGCCGGTCGCGCTGGCCACGGTGCAGCCCGACCCCGAGCGCTCACCCGACCGGCTGTCGGCGCGGTGGCTGCTCGCCGTCGCGGCCCGCATGGTCAAAGAGGTCGGCCAGCTCATCACCGGCGGCGCGCGGGCCGGCAAGCCGGTCGCGACGTTCGCGCTCGACGGCACGGTGCGGTTCGCCTCGGCGGCCGACCGCGCGGCCTTCGCGCGGGACCTGACCGCGGCGGTCACCGCGCTGGTGAGCCGCTACCACGACGAGAACACCCCCGGCGGCCGCGACCACCGCGTCGTCGTCGCCCTCTATCCGAGCGTTTCCCCGCAGGCGCAGAGCACCGCGGCCGATGTTTCCCCGCAGGCGCGGACCGCCGCCACCGATGACGAGGAGTCCTGAAGATGTCGCACGAATTCCAGCTCACCCATGACATCGAGCTCGAGGCCACCCCCGAGCAGGTCTGGGACGCCATCGCCACCGGCCCCGGCATCGACTCGTGGTTCATGGGCCGCAACGAGGTCGAGCCCGGCGTCGGCGGTGCCGGCCGCATGGAGATGCCGGGCTTCACCGCCACCTCGACGGTCACCGCCTGGGAGCCCGGCCGCCGTTTCGCCTACAAGGGCACCCCGGCCGAGGACGGCACGTTCATGGCGTTCGAGTACCTCATCGAGGCCCGCGAGGGTTCGGCCACCGCGCTGCGGCTGGTGCACAGCGGCATCCTCGGTGACGACTGGGAGGAGCAGTACGACGCGCTGAAGAAGGGCAACCCGCTCTACCTGCGCACTCTCGCGCTGTACCTCAGGCACTTCCCCGGCCGCACCGCCGTTCCGGTGGCCGCGTTCGGCCCCCCTCAGCCCGACCAGGACACCGCGTGGACCGCCGTCACCGCCGCGCTCGGCCTCAGCAAGGACCCCCAGGAGGGTGACCCGGTGACGTTCACCATCGACGGCCGCACGGTCACCGGCGTGGTCGACACTGCGGTGGACCAGGGCTTCCTCGGCATCCGCACCGATGACGCGCTGCTGCGCTTCGTCGGCGGCGGCGGCATGCTCATGACCGGCCACCACGTCTTCGCCGACGTCGACCAGGCCACCGCCGAGAGCACCTGGACCACCTGGCTCGCCGGCGCCATGGCCTGACCTGGCCACCGTCGCGGTCGCGCCGTCCCCACCGGAAGGGACGGCGCGTCGCCGTGTGACCGGCATGATCGACGTGACCGTGTGACTCGCGGACCGTGTGACCGGCGGACCGTGTGACCGGCGGACCGTGTGACCGGCGGACCGTGTGACCGGCGGACCGTGTGACCGGCGGACCGTGTGACCGGCGGACCGTGGACCGGCGGACCAGACCGGCGCGAACCCCGTGGCTAGTGGTGACCGGGGAGCAGGGTGGCGAGGGACGGCAGGCGGGTGCGGTAGTTGTCCAGCAGGTGGCGGGCCGTGGTCACCGAGTCGACCAACGGATGGGTGGCGAAGGCGTGGATCGCGAGGTCGGCCGAGCCGGTCACGGCGGCCTCGATGGTGAGCTGCTCGGCGGCCTTGACCTGCTGGACCAGGCCGAGGAAACGGCCGGGGAGCGGCCGGGTGGACAGGGGACGCACGCCGCCGGCGTCGACCAGGCAGGGGACCTCGACCACGGCGTCGGGAGGCAGGCCGGGGACGGCGGTGCCGTTGCGCACGTTGAGGATCATTGTGGCGGGGGTGCCACCATGGCCGAGCGCGGTCATGAGGGCCAGGGCCACGCCTTCGTACCCGTCGGCCTCCAGGTCGGCGTGGTCGCGCTCACCCGCGTGCGCCGACTCGCGGGTCTCGGCCATGTAGGACGCGTCGCGCTCCTTGCGGGTGCGGCGCCACTCGGCGAGCGCCTGCGAGGGGTCGCGGCGCACGCTCGCGTAGAAACGCTCCTGCTGGCGCAGCAGGGCCTCGCCGCGGGTCTCGGGTGCGGCGCCGATGGTGGCGACGGCCTCGCGGGTGAAGTCGTAGTAGTACAGGTACTCGTTCGGCAGCGCGCCGAGGGAACGCACCCAGCCGGGGCCGAACAGGCGGGCCTCCTCGACGCCTTTGAGCGCGGCGTCGTCGGCCAGCAGGTCGGGCAGCACGTCACGGCCGTCGTAGGTCAGGCCGCGTAACCACCCGAGGTGGTTGAGGCCGACGTAGTCGGGGGCCACGCGGGTGGGGTCGAGGCCGAGCGCGTGCGCGGCGCGGCGGATCAACCCGACCGGCGAGTCACAGATGCCGATCACGCGGTCGCCGAGGACACGGCGCATCGCCTCGGTGATCAGGCCGGCGGGGTTGGTGAAGTTGATCACCCAGGCGCGCGGGGCCACCGTGGCGATGCGCACCGCCATGCGCAGCGCCACCGGGACGGTGCGCAGGCCGTAGGCGATGCCGCCGGGGCCGACGGTCTCCTGGCCGAGCACCCCGAGGTCGAGCGCGACCCGCTCGTCGGCGGTACGGCCGCGCAGCCCGCCGACCCGGATCGCGGAGAACACGAACGACGCGTTGCGCAGCGCGTCGTCGAGGTCGGTGGTGACCCGCACCCTCGGCGGCGCGCGATGGCCGGCCGCGAGCTGCTCAAGGACGTGACCCACCGCCGCCAGCCGCTCGGCGGACACGTCGTACAGCACCACCTCGTCCACCGGCGCGGACGTGCCGCGCAGCAGAGCGCCGTACACCAGCGGCACGCGGAACCCGCCACCGCCGAGAATGGTCAGCCGCATGGCCGCCTCCCTCCCGCGTTCACACCGTCACCACCGAGCCGTGCACCGTCACCACCGAGCCGTGCACCGTCACCACCGAGACGTACGCCGCCACCACCGAGACGTACGCCGCCGAGAACGGCCGGCCGCACCACCGCCGCGCTCCCCCCGTCCGTGATCACGCCGTCACCACCGAGACCCCCGCGCCGGTGAGGACGGACAGGGTCGCGGGGTCGGCCCCCTCGTTGGTGACGAGCATGTCGATGTCCTCGGCGCCGCAGACGCGCAGCGCGCCGGTGCCGGGGAACTTGTTGCGGTCGACCAGAAGCACCACCTGGCGGGCCGCGGTGATCATGGCGCGCTTCAGGGGGACCTCGGCGACCGTGGTGTCGGTCACCTGGCCGTCGGGCCGCACGCCTCCCGCGCCGAGGAACAGGCGGTCGGCGCACACCTGGCGCAGCGCCTCCTCGGTGAGCATGCCGACCAGCGAGTGGTAGGCGCGGCGCAGCCGGCCACCGAGCAGGAGCACCTCGACGACGGGGTCGTCGCGCAGCACGTCGAGCACGGCGAGGCTGGAGGTGACCACGGTGACGCGGCGCCGCGCCAGGTGGCGCGCGAGGCGGACCGTCGTGGTGCCGATGTCGAGCAGCAGCACCTCGCCGTCCTCCACCATGGCCGCAGCGGCGGCCGCCACGGACTCCTTGGCCTGCTCGTCCACACCGAGCACCTCGGCGAACGGCCGCTCGACGTCGGCGTCGGGGCTGGCGAGCGCGCCGCCGCGCACGCGGGTGAGCGTGCCGTCCCTGCCGAGGAGCTCGAGATCGCGCCGGATCGTGGAGGGGCTGACCCCCAACTGGACGGCCAGGTCGCGCACGCTGGTCGCACCCGCGCGGCGCACCCGGCGGGTGATCTCGGCATGCCGGAGGTGCTGGAGCACGAAAGGATCGTAGCAGTCACATGCGCGCACAACCGAGCAGAATCGCGCACTCACGGTTGGTGACCTCTTGATATGGACGACCGGAACGTGCAAGAGTGCGCACATCGCTACCGTCGAGCGGAGGACCCGTCGTCAGTGTCTCTCCAGGGCTACGACCCGCTGGCCGATCAGCGCGGACCGGACGCGCCGGAGTTCGACGTGTTCACCGCCGGCACCGTCTTCCTGGACATCATCTTCACCGGCCTCCAGGCGATGCCGGCGGCCGGCACCGAGGTGTGGGCCGACGGCATGGGCTCGTGTCCCGGCGGCATCGCCAACCTCGCCATCGCCTCCAGCCGTCTCGGCCTGCGCACCTCGATGGCCGCGGCGTTCGGCGACGACGACTACGCCGACTTCAACTGGCGCATCCTGCGTGACCAGGAGTCGGTGAACCTGTCCAGGTCCCGCCGATTCAAGCACTGGCACTCCCCGGTGACGGTCTCCATGGCGGTGGACCGCGACCGCAGCATGGTCACCCACGGCCACCCGGCCCCCATGACGGCCACCGAGATGATCGGCCGGCCGCCGCGCTGCCGTGCCGTGATCGCGCCGCTGTCGGCCGAGGAGCCGCTCGGCGACCGCGACTCTCCTACGTGGGCCGATCTCGCCGCCGAGGAGGGCGCGCTGGTGTTCGCCGACGTCGGGTGGGACCCGTCGGAGGCGTGGTCGGCCTCGGTGCTCGACCAGCTCGCCGTCTGCCACGCGTTCATGCCGAACGGTGTGGAGGCGATGGCGTACACCGGCACCGACACCCCGCGTGAGGCGCTGTACGAACTGGCCGACCGGGTGCCGCTCGCCGTGGTGACCGACGGGGCCAACGGCGCCATGGCCATCGACTCCACCACCGGCGAGGAGGCGTACGTCCCCGCGCTGCGGGTCACCGCACTCGACCCCACCGGCGCCGGTGACGTGTTCGGCGCGGGCCTGGTGCTCGGCACGCTGTCGGGATGGCCGCTGGCCGACCGGCTGGCGTTCGCCGGGGTGTGCTCGGCACTGGCCGTGCAGCAGTTCGGCGGCTCGCTCGCCGCGCCGGGGTGGGGGGACATCGCCGACTGGTGGCACGGCGTGCGGGCCGCGGCCGGCCACAGCGGCGCCTACATCGAATCGGTGGCCCGCCGGTATGCGTTCCTCGACCGCCTGGTCCCCACCGTGCCGGTCGGCGCGGTGCGCAGGGCCGCGGCCACCATGTCGCTGCAGGCCGACGTCGGCGCCGGAGCCGTGGGACTCATGGGACGCGACGACGCCAAGTGACCGGCCGCGTGACCGAGCGCGTGCCTGTGCACGTGCCTGTGCACGTGCCTGTGCGTCCGTGCTCGTGACCGTGCTCGTGACCGTGCGCGCGGCGTCGTTGCCCTCGGCGGGGCCGGATGGCAGGCTCGGACGGTAACGGATGAATAACGGCCACGGGAGACGGTTCCGCGCGGGAGCCGCGCACCTGGAAGGGACAGGCGGCGATGACCACTCCGACACTCGGGGAGATCGGGGTGTGGCGCAACGGAGCCACACTCACCGCCGACCTCGCCGCATCGGTGGAACGGCTCGGGTACGGCGCGCTCTGGATCGGTGGGTCACCCGCAGGCGAGCTGGAGATCCCCGAGCAGGTTCTGGAGGCCACCTCCAAGATCACTGTGGCGACCGGCATCGTGAACATCTGGACGGCAGGCGCACGGCAGGTCGCCACGTCCTTCCACCGCGTCGAACGGTCGGTCCCCGGCCGTTTCCTGCTCGGCGTCGGCGCCGGCCACCCGGAGGCCACCAAGGAGTTCGCCGCGCCGTACACGGCGCTGCGGCGCTACCTCGACACCCTCGACGAGTGCGGCGTGCCGCGCGAACGCCGGGTGCTCGCCGCGCTCGGGCCCAAGGTGCTGCGGCTCGCCGGTGAACGCACCGCAGGCGCGCACCCGTACCTGACGACCCCCGAGCACACCCGGCAGGCGCGCAAGATCCTCGGCCCCGGGCCGCTGCTCGCTCCCGAGCAGAAGGTCGTGCTGTCGGAGGACCCCGTGGCGGCACGCGAACTCGCACGGCGCGCGCTGCGGCCCTACCTCGGGCTGCGCAACTACGCGGCCAACCTGCGCAGGCTCGGCTTCACCGACGACGACCTCTCCGCGCCTGGCAGCGACCGCCTCGTGGACGCGCTGGTGCTGCACGGCCCGCCGGCGCTGGTGCGGCGCGGGGTGCGGGCCCACCTGGAGGCCGGCGCCGACCACGTGGCCCTGCAGGTCCTGCACGCACCCAACGCCGACCCCGTCACCGACTACGCGACACTGGCGGACGTCGTCCTCGGCTAGACCGCCGCATCCAGCCCGCCGGGTCCAGCCCGCCGGGTCTAGTCCGCCGGGTCGCCGGTGCGCGCCTTGCTCGGCTGCACCCGCCGCGGCTCGCCTGGCATCTTCGGATAGTTGGGGGGGTACGGCATGTCGCCTCGGCCGTCGTCGGAGTACAGGCCGAGCAGGGACTCGATGGAGTAGGCCTCGTCGTCGATCTCGCGGTGCAGGTCGCCGAGCTCGGCGAAACGCGCCGGCACGGTGCGGATGTCGAAGGCCGCGGGGTCCACGGCGGGAAGCTCGTCCCAGGTGACCGGGGTGGAGACCGGGGCCTCCGGCCGGGCCCGCACGGAGTAGGCGCTCGCCACGGTGCGGTCGCGCGCGTTCTGGTTGTAGTCGATGAAGACCTTCTCGCCGCGTTCTTCCTTCCACCACGCCGTGGTGGCTATCTCGGGGACGCGGCGCTCCACCTCGCGCGCGAACGCGATGGCGGCGTACCGCACCTCGGTGAAGGTCCAGCGGCGCTCGATGCGCACGTTCACATGGATGCCGCGGTTGCCTGACGTCTTCGGGAAGCCGCGCATGCCGAGCTCGCCGAGCAGGTCGCGCACGGCGTACGCCACCTCGCGGGCCTGGTCGAAGCCGGTGCCGGGCTGCGGGTCGATGTCGATGCGCAGCTCGTCGGGATGCTCGACGTCGTCTGCGCGGGTGGGCCACGGGTGGAAGTCGATGGTGCCGAGGTTGGCGCAGTAGGCGATGGCCGCCACCTCGGTCACCCGCAGCGCGTCGGCGCTGCGGCCGCTCGGGAAGCGGATCGTGACCGTCTCCAGCCAGTCGGGGTGCTTCGGCGGCATGCGCTTCTGGTAGATGGCGTCGGTGAGCACGCCGTCCGGGTGGCGCTTGAGGTAGGTCGGCCGGTCACGCAGGGCCCGCAGCGCGCCTTCGCCGACGGCGACGTAGTACTCGACGAGCTCGCGCTTGGTGGCCCCGATGGCCGGGAAATAGATCTTGTCCGGATTGGTGACCTTGACGGTCCTTCCCCCGGCGTCCAGCTCGATGTACGGCGACGGCATGCCAACGACGGTACCCTTCGGCACCGACACGAACACGGCCGGGCCGCATAGGCTGGGGGTATGGAGAAGGTCGTCAAGAGCGATGCCGAGTGGCGTGTGGAGCTCTCCCCCGAGGAGTTCCACGTGCTGCGCGAGGCGGGTACCGAGCGCGCGTTCACCGGGGAGTACGTCGACACCAAGACGGCCGGCGTGTACTGCTGCCGGGCCTGCGGCGCCGAGTTGTTCAGGTCCGACACCAAGTTCGAGTCGCACTGCGGCTGGCCGTCGTTCTTCGAGCCGTCGCAGTCCGACGCCGTGACCCTGATCGAGGACCGTTCCCACGGCATGGTCCGCGTCGAGGTCCGCTGCGCGCGCTGCGACTCCCACCTCGGCCACGTCTTCCACGGCGAGGGCTACCCGACCCCCACCGACGACCGGTACTGCATCAACTCGATCTCGCTGCGGCTCGATCCCGCCTGAGTCCCGCCGGCACGCATGCGTCTCCCCGGACGGGGTAGAAAGAACGGCGAGCGCCGCACCCGCCGTCCGTACCCTTGACCGTCCTTGTACGGGGGACGCGTGCATTTACGCCACAGGTGGAAGACCATCGAGGCCATCGGCCGGGTGGTGACTCAACGTTGCGAGGTGTGCGGCAAGATCCGCGTACGCGTGCGCCGCCCCGACCCGCCGCCCGGCACCCCGACCCACCGCGAGTCGGCCGGGCCGCTCCACTCCCCCACCGGCCGTGCGTCCGTGGGTCCGGGGACCGACCCCCGCGCCAGGGACGCGGGACCGCATCGTTTCGGACCGCCTTCCTGAGCCGCCGCGGCGGCCTCCGTCACTTGCCGGGGGCCGGGGAGGTGAAGCGGCAGGAGCGGTCGGAGCCGCCGAGGATGTTGGCGAGGACCGGGTTGCCGTTGTCGCCGAACTCGGCCTGCACGAAGACCACCGGGTTACTGTCGCCGACCTCCTGCACGAGGTACTCCATGCCGCGTTTGCACAGGTCGATCGCGGCCTTGGAGTTGCGCTTGG
Source organism: Sphaerisporangium rubeum (assembly GCF_014207705.1). NCBI lineage: Bacteria > Bacillati > Actinomycetota > Actinomycetes > Streptosporangiales > Streptosporangiaceae > Sphaerisporangium > Sphaerisporangium rubeum. The sequence goes on along the minus strand of NZ_JACHIU010000001.1, from coordinate 2,632,358 downwards.
ACGCCGGCAGGTCGGTGTAGATGCGCAGGTACTTGCCGACGGTGCGGATGTCGGTGATGCGTTTCACCGACTTGTCGGCCGTCCAGCGGCTCTTGAAGTAGTCCACGGCGCCGGCGTCGGTGTGCTTCGACGGGCCGGACGCGGTGTCGCCGGGGTCCTTTTTCTTCTTCTTGGCCTTGCCGCCGCCGGCGTCGGCGGCGGTCACCTCGGGTCCGTCGCCGTCAGGCGCGGCGGCGGTGGGGACCGCCGCGGGAAGAGACGGCGGCGCCGCGGCGGACGCCGGCGGGCCACCCGCGGGCCGCATCATCATGATCACTGCCAGTGCGGCCACCGTCAGCGCGGCCACCCCGGTGAAAACCTGTAGGACCGTCGCCGGCCACGACCGGCGCCGCCTGTGCCGTCCCCCGTGCCTGGAACGGGCCACGTCCGTGCCCCTGCTCAACCCGCGCTCACCTCGACCTGGGAATTTCACCGAGTATCGCAAACCCTGCGGCGCGACGGAGGTTATTCCAAGAAAGAGGGGAAGAGGCGGCTTTAGTGATGCATGTGAAATATCGCAATTTATGCCCGGTTTCGAGGTGTCAGGCCTACGGGAGTGCGGCGACCAGCTCGGCCAGCGGCTTGCGCGTGCCGGCGTAGAACGGGATCTCCACGCGGGTGTGGCGCCGGGCCTCCGAGGCGCGCAGGTGCCGCATGAGGTCCACGATGCGGTGCATCTCGTCGGCCTCGAACGCGAGGATCCACTCGAAATCGTTCAACGCGAACGACGCCACGGTGTTGGCCCGCACGTCGGGGTAGTCACGGGCCAGCCTGCCGTGCTCGGCCAGCATCGCGCGCCGCTCGGCGTCGTCCAGCAGGTACCACTCCAGGGAACGGACGAACGGGTACACGCTGACGTACCCGCGGGCCTCCTCGTCGGCGAGGAACGCCGGGATGTGGGACTTGTTGAACTCGGCCGGCCGGTGCAGCGCCATGACCGACCACACCGGCTCGCAGGCCCGGCCGAGGGCCGTACGCCGGAACCTGCCGTAGACCTCCTGCAGATCGTCCGGGGTCGGCGCGTGCCACCAGAACATGTAGTCGGCGTCCGCGCGGAACCCCGCCACCTCGTACACCCCCCGCGTGACGACGTCCTTGCTCTCGGCCTGGGCCAGCACGCTCTCGACCTCGTGGCTCACGGTCTCACGGTCCGCCGGCAGCGCCTCGCGCACCCGGAACACCGACCACATGGTGTACCGGATCACCTGATTGAGGTCACGCGCCTTGGGCCGCTCCCGCCGCACCGCCGCACCCTGCTCCGCCGTGCTCACCGCCGCCTCCTCACTCACCGCTCCTCCTCCACTCACCGGACCGCTCACCGCTTCACCTTCGTCCACCGGACCGCTCACGGCTGCACCTTCACCGACCGGACCGCTCACCGCTCCGCCTCCACTCACCGGACCGCGTCCGCGCGTTCCGTCCTGTCCCATCCAACCGCGCCGGCCGGTCGCTCCGGCCGCCGGGGTCAGCGGCTGGCCGCGTGATCCTCGTGGCGTCCGCCGGGCTCCTCGTCACCGAGGTCGCGCAGGTACGCGAGCACGGCCGCGGCGGCGGTGCGGGCCGTGGCGACGCAGGCCGGGATGCCGAGGCCGTCGTAGGCGGCGCCGCAGACGGCGAGGCCGGGCTGTACGGCCACGGCGGCGCGCACGCGGGCCACGCGGTCGAGGTGACCCACCTCGTACTGCGGCAGCGCGCCACCCCAGCGGGTCACGCGGGTGCCGAGCGGCAGGCCGCGCACGCCGGTGATCTCGGCCGTCTCGGCCATGGCGAGCGCCACCAGCTCGTCGTCGTCCCGCTGGAGCAGGAACTCCTCGCCGAGGCGGCCGATCGAGCAGCGCAGCACGAACACCCCGGGGTCGGCGTCGGCCAGGTGGGGCCACTTGGCCGTGCTGAACGTGACCGCCTTGACCGCGCGGCCCTCGACCGGCGGCACCAGGTAGCCGCTGCCGGAGGGGACCTGCGGGAACGCGTCCATGGGATAGGCCAGCGTGACGATCGCCATGCTCGCGTACTCGACGCGGGACAGCTCGGCCGCGGCCTTCGGCACCTCGGCCGCGAGCAGCCGGGCCGCCGCGGGGGCCGGCACCGCCACGACCACGGCGTCCGCCTCGATGACCTCGGGGTCACGGGTGGGGCCCGTCACCAGGCGCCAGCCGCCGGGGGTGCGGGCCAGCTCACGCACCATCACGCCGGTGCGCACCTCGGCGCCGGACGACGACGCGACCGCCTCGGGCAGGCGGCCCATGCCGCCGCGCAGGGTCGTGAACACCGGCCCGGCGTCCTGCGGCGTGCCGGCCGCGATGGCGCGCGCGGCGCGCACCAGCGACCGCTCGGTGCGGGCCGCGGTCGCGATGTGAGGCAGCGTGGCGTCCAGGGAGAGCTGGTCGGCGCGGCCCGCGTACACCCCGCCGAGCAGCGGCTCCACCAGCCGCTCGACGACCTCGCTCCCCACCCTGGCCCTGATGTAGGCCGCCACGGAGACGTCGGAGGTGATGAGGGTGGCGGGAAGCACGAGGTCGAGCGGCACTCTGGCGAGGCCCGCCGGGGACAGCACGCCGGAGCGGCCGAGCGCGCCGAGGTCGGACGGCACCCCCATGACCTGGCCCTTCGGCATCGGCCGCAGCGAACCCCTGCTCAGCACGGACGCGGGGACCCGCGCGGGATGCACGAGGTCGCCGCCGAGACCGGTGAGGCGGGCCAGCTCCTTGCCCTCGGGCCGGCGAGCGATCATGGCTTCCGCGCCTTCGTCCACAGGCAGGCCCGCGACCTCGGACACGCGCAGCTTGCCGCCGACCGCGGCCGAACCTTCGAGCACCGTGACCCGGACGTCACCGCCGGTGTGGTCGCCGTGGCCGATGTGCCACGCCGCGGCCAGCCCGGCGATGCCTCCGCCGACGACCACGACATGACGCCGAGTCCCTTCCATGTCCCCGACGTTACCCGGCCGGGTCCGCGCTCCGCGCCGCGCACGGGGTCGCTGTGGACGGCGCCGGGGATACCGTGACGCCATTGTGACGCGACCCGTCAAACCGGCGACCGGCCGGTGACGTCAAGAAGGCATGAGCAGATCACGAGGCCGCGTCCTGGTCGCGGCCTTATCAGCCGTCGTTCTCACGACTCTCGCCGGCTGCGGCGGTGGCGCGTCGGAGGCTCCCGCGTCCTCCGCCGGCGGCGGCGCGGCCGACGCCGCGCCGGCCCCCGCCGCCGAGCTGTACACCGGCGACGCCGATCAGGGCCGCGCCGCGGCGGGACGGGACGCGCGTGGCGTCACCCCCGCCAAGAAGGACGAGCCGAAGCTCGCCCCCGACGACCGCGCGATCATCTACACCGGCGAGCTGACGGTCCGCGCCAAGGACGTCGCCGGCGCCGCCGAGACGGCCAAGCAGATCGTCACCGGCGCGGGGGGACGCCTGGACCGTGAGGAGTCCTCGTCGTTCGGCAAGGAGGCCGGCGCCACGCTGGTCTTCAAGGTCCCGCCTCCGGCGTATCCCGGTGTGCTCGGCCGCCTCGGCAAGGAGCTCGGCAGACGCGAGTCGCTGACCCAGAGCACCGAGGACGTCACCGAGCAGGTCGCCGACGTCGAGAGCCGCCTCGCGTCCGCCAAGGCCGCGCTGGAGCAGCTCAGGACGCTGCTCGGCCGCGCCAAGACCATCGGCGAGGTCCTCCAGGTGGAGCGGCAGATCAGCGACAGGGAGGCCGACCTGGAGTCGCTGCAGGCCCGCCAGAAGGTGCTGGCCGCGCAGACGAGCGCCGCGACCTTGACGCTGCGCCTGGTCGGCCCGGCCGCCGTCATCGCCAAGCCCCGCGACCCCGAACCGGCCGGCTTCCTCGGCGGCCTCAAGGCCGGCTGGCGGGCCCTGGTGGCCACCACCAAGGTCACTCTGACCGTGCTCGGCGTCATCCTTCCCTGGCTGATCCCCCTGGCCGTGCTGTGGCTGCTCTACCGCGCGATCCGCCGCGTCCGTCCCGCGCGCACCCCCGCGCTCGCGGCCTCCGCGCCGGCAGAGACCGTCGTCCCGGAAAAGCGAGAGGAATAGGACGGCCGGATCAGCCGTCGATCATGTGACGCTCAGGTGGAGTCGGGTGCCGCGGACGCGAGACCACCTGTGGTCGTCCATCGTGGCGTACCGCCGGGCCGGTTCCCGCGGCGAGCTCAGGCGGTGGTCTCCTGGACGAGGCGGGTCAGGCGGGTGAGGATCTCGGGGTCGGTGGCGGGGAGGACGCCGTGGCCGAGGTTGAAGACGTGGCCCTCGGCGGCGCGTCCCTCGGCCAGCACGGCGCGTGCGCGGCGTTCCACCACGTCCCAGGGTGCCAGCAGGATCGCGGGGTCGAGGTTGCCCTGCAGCGCCTTGCCGGGCCCCACCCGGCGGGCCGCCTCGCTCAGCGGGACCCGCCAGTCGACCCCGACGACGTCGGCCCCGGCCTCGGCCATCAGCGGCAGCAACTCCCCCGTGCCGACACCGAAGTGGACGCGCGGCACACCGAGGTCGGCGAGCCCCTCGAAGATCCGGCTGGTGTGGGGGAAGACGAACTCGCGGTAGTCGGCCGGCGCCACGGCCCCCACCCAGGAGTCGAAGAGCTGCAGCGCCGAGGCCCCGGCCTCGGCCTGCAGCCGCAGGTAGGCCAGGGTGATCGTGGTGAGCCGGTCCATGAGGTCGTGCCACAGCTCCGGCTCGCCGTACATCATGGCCTTGGTGTGGTCGTGGTTCTTGGACGGCCCGCCCTCGATGAGGTAGGACGCCAGCGTGAACGGCGCTCCGGCGAACCCGATCAGCGGAGTGGCGCCGAGCTCCTTGACCAGGGCCTGCACGGCCTCGGTGACGTACGGCACGTCCCCCGGCTCCAGGGGACGCAGGGCCCCGAGCGCGGCGGCGTCACGGATCGGCGCGGCCACGACGGGACCGACCCCCGGCACGATGTCGAGGTCCACCCCGATGGCCTTCAGCGGCACGACGATGTCGCTGAAGAAGATCGCCGCGTCCACGCCGTACCGCCGCACCGGCTGCATCGTGACCTCGACGATCAGGTCGGGTGTGGCGCACGCCGTGAGCATCGGCACACCGGACCGCACGGCGCGGTACTCCGGCAGCGAGCGGCCCGCCTGCCGCATGTACCAGACAGGGGTGTGCGGCACGGGCTGCCTGCGGCAGGCACGGATGAACGGCGAGTCGGCGGTTTCACGATGCACCGTCCAAGGGTCCCACGCGGACCCCCCGGTCCGCGCACCACTCCGGCCGCGGATCTTCGCCGCCGGCCGCCTGCGTCGCCGGCGCCGGCGCCTCGGGCCCGCGCTACGAACGGCCGTGGCCCCTGAGGAACCTCGCCATCCCCCACCGCGACGCCTCGGGCTTCTCACGAACGGCCTTGGACCCCTGAAGAACCCTCACATCGCCGGCCCCGGCGCCTCGGGCTTCCTTCGAGCGGGCCACGGTGAAGCAACGGTGAACGCGTCACCCGGCCCTGGCACCGATACGGGTCGCCGTCCCCCTCAGGCCCCCTACCGGCCCCTTCAGCGGCGCGGCGGCACCCCTCCGTGCCGACGCCGGGGTGGTCATCGGCCGGGGTTGCGGTAAAAGATATTTGCTCCAGGTCTTGTCCGTTAATGACAATAGACACAGGGCTGCATACACTTTGTCGGGTTTGGTGGTGCCGGGGTCTTGGCGGCGGAGAGTCCGCCGGGGCTACGAAACTTCTGGCGGAGGTACAGTACGACTCACACAAGGTCCGCAAACAGGGTGCACATGCGTCAAATGTTCGCCAAATCACCGTGCGGCCCCGAATCGGTGACCACTTTCGGGACACGCCGAGCGCGTTGCGGGGAAATGTCGCCGTGACGTGCCAACGTCGGACCAGCCCTGAAGTTCGCGGATCAGGCGCGCGGAGGGAGCGCCGGGCGACGCGCCGCGCCGTCCACGCGAGCGCTCGACGTGAGGGGACGACCCGATGAAAGGCCGGCGATGACCGCGACATGGAGTTCCTCCGAGCACCGCACGCTGACCGTGCGCCGTGCGCTCCGTTCCGCCGGACGGCAGACCTGGCGGTTCCACGGTTCCGCCGGCGACGAGGCGCGGGCGGGGCGTGACGGCGCCTCGGTGATGGCAGGTTGATCACCTGTCATGCATCCAGCGCGCACCCCGCCGCTTCCGGCACCTCCCCCTCCGGCCTACGCTGCCATCATGACCATCGGTGACGCGCCACCGGCCCCGGCCGCCTTCAGGCGCGCGCTGGCGAGCCTGCGTCCCGCCGAGGTCAGGCCCGAGATCGAGCTGGAGGACATCCCCGCGCCGCGGCGCCTCGCCCCCTACTCGGGTGCCGTCGGCGCGTCGGTGGTGCGCGGGGACGACGAGCTGGCCGTCGGCCGGCTGATCATGTTGTTCGACCCCGACGGCCAGCGCGGCTGGGACGGCCCGTTCCGGCTGGTCGCGTACGTGCGCGCCGACATGGAACCCGAGATCACCTCCGACCCCATGCTCGGCCCCGTCGCGTGGAGCTGGCTGACCGAGGCGCTCGACGCGCACCACGCGCGGTACGCCGCGGCCGGCGGCACGGTCACCCGGGCCGTGTCCGAGGGGTTCGGCAACAAGGCCGAGGACCCGGTCACCACCGAGCTCGAACTGCGTGCGTCGTGGTCCCCCCTGGAGGAGGACCTGTCCGCGCACGTCGCCGCCTGGTGCGACCTGATGTGCCTGGCGGCCGGCATACCGCCCCTGCCACCCGACGTCGCGAGCCTTCCGCCTCGGCCCGCGCGTCGCGAAGATCCGGAGCCCTTCAGGACGTGACCGACGAAACCATCCCCGCATCAGAGGCCGTACCGCTGCTTGAGCCGCGTGACGGCATCCCTCCTGTCGTCGAGGACCCCGCCGCGCTCGACGTGGTCGTCCGCGCGTTCGCCGGCGGCGACGGCCCGGTCGCCGTCGACGCCGAACGCGCCTCCGGCTACCGCTACAGCGGCCGGGCCTACCTCGTGCAGCTGCGCCGGGCCGGCGCCGGCACCGCGCTCGTCGACCCGATCGCCTGCCCCGACCTGTCGGGGCTGAACGCCGCGGTGGCCGGCGCCGAGGTGGTGCTGCACGCCGCCACGCAGGACCTCGCGTGTCTCGCCGAGGTCGGATTCGTGCCGCGGCGGCTGTTCGACACCGAACTCGCGGGCCGGTTGCTCGGCTACGAACGCGTGGGGCTCGGCACCATGGTCGAGAATGTGCTCGGGCTGCGCCTGGAGAAGGGTCACTCGGCGGCCGACTGGTCGCACCGTCCCCTTCCCGAGGACTGGCTGCGGTACGCCGCGCTGGACGTCGAGGTGCTGATCGAGCTGCGTGACGCGCTGCACGCCGAGCTGGAGTCCAGCGGCAAGCTGGAGTGGGCCAGCGAGGAGTTCGCCGCGATCCTCGCCGCCGCGCCGTCCCCGCCGCGCACCGACCCGTGGCGCCGTACGTCCGGCATCCACCGGGTGCGCACCCTGCGCGGTCTCGCGGTGGTGCGTGAGCTGTGGACGCTGCGCGACGAGCTGGCCCGCCGCGCCGACCTCGCGCCTGGCCGGGTGCTGCCGGACTCGGCGATCGTGACGGCCGCGCTGGAGCAGCCGCGCACCACCAAGGCTCTCACCGACATCGCGCCGTTCACCGGCCGCAGCGCACGCCGTCACCTGCGTGAGTGGCTCGGCGCCATCGGCAGGGCCCGCGTGCTCCCCGAGACGCAGCTCCCCCACCCGAGCGCTCCCGGCGACGGCCCGCCTCCCGCCAACCGCTGGGCCGACCGCGACCCCGCCGCCGCCAAACGCCTGGCCGCCGCGCGCACCGCCGTCGCGGCCCTCGCCGACTCCCACCACATGCCGACGGAGAACCTCCTGCAGCCGGACGCCATCCGCCGCCTCACCTGGGAACCCCCCGCCGACCTCGGCGACGACGCCGTGGCGGCGCGCCTGCGCGAGCTCGGCGCGCGCGAGTGGCAGATCGCGCTGACGGCGCACGTGCTGTCCAAGGCCCTGATCCGGCTGGAGACCAAGAGCGACACAGAGCTCTGACCAGGTCAGGTGGCGAGCCCGGTGGGCTCGGGGTGCGGCACCGCGGCGACGCTGGCGCGCAGGATCACCTCGCCGGGGACGTGCTCGGTGCGCGCGACGTCGCCGCTCGTCAGGGCCAGGTCCAGCGCCATGGCCCCCATCGTGGCGAGCGGGAGGCGCACGGTCGTCAGCGGCGGCACGGTGTCGCGCAACAGCTTGATGTCGTCGAAGCCCGCCAGCGACAGATCGCCGGGGACGCGGACGCCGCGCTCGCGGAACGCGGCGAGCGCGCCTACCGCCATGACGTCGTTGACCGCGTACACGCAGGTCACGTCGGCCCGGAGGTCCAGCAGCCCGAGAGCGGCCTCATAGCCGCCGTCGCGGTCGAAGCCGCCTTTGAGCACCAGCGGCGGCGGCAGACCGAGCTCGGCGAGCGCGCCGCTGAAGCCCTCGCAGCGGTCGACGGCGGTGCGCAGACCCGGCGGACCGGACAGTACGGCGAAGCGGCGGTGGCCGAAGCCGGCGAGCGTGTGGGCCAGGCGAGCGGCGCCTTCGCGGTTCATCGGGGCCACGGTGTCCACCCCGCCGAGGCTCTGGCCGATGAGCGCCACCCGGCCACCGCCGGCGCGGTAGGCGTCCAGCTCGTCGCAGAGCCGCCGCACCATGCGCTCGTCGGAGACACGTGAACCGGCGATGACCACGATCCTGGCGCGTTGCGCGCGCATCGTGGCGATCTGCGCGATCTCCCGCTCGGGGTCGCGGTAGGTGGTGGTGATGGTCACCACCATGTCGAGCAGGTCGGCCGAGCGGATGACGCCGTCGGCGATCGCGGCGAAGTAGTGGTCGGTGAGGTCCTGCACGACGAGGCCGACGATGTTGCTGGCGCCTCTGGCCAGGGTCTGCGCGGTCGCGTCGACGCGGTACCCGAGCCGCGCGGCGGCGGACTCCACCCGTGCGCGCATGGCCGCGCCGACCTGGCGGGTGCTGCCGTTCAGCACCCGCGACGCCGTCGCCAGGGACACACCCGCCTCCCTGGCGACGTCCTCCAGCGTGACCATGACCTGCCTCTCCGCGTCCTTCTCCCCATTGTGCTGCCGGGCCGGACACGGCGTGACCCGGGTCAGCCCGTGGCGTCCCGCGTGGTCTCGCGTGCCGCGACCCGGCTGTGCCGCGCGCCGTAGGCGAAGTAGACGACGACGCCGATCAGCATCCACACGAAGAACCGCAGCCATGTCTCGACGGGGAGGTTCACCATGAGGTACAGGCACGCCACCGCCGCCAGGGCCGGCACGACCGGCACGAGCGGTGTGCGGAACGACCGCGGCAGGTCGGGCCGGGTCCGCCGCAGGATCACCACGCTGATGGACACCAGCACGAACGCGAACAGCGTGCCGATGTTCACCAGCTCGGCGAGCGCCGACAGCGGGATCAGCCCCGCGAGCAGCGCGGTCACCCCACCGATGATCAGCGTGATGCGGTACGGCGTGCCGTAGTGGGGGTGCACGGTGGCCAGCGACCGCGGCAGCAGGTTGTCCCTGCTCATCGCGAAGAACACCCGGCTCTGACCCAGCATGAGGATCATGACGACGGTGGTCAGGCCGGCCAGCGCGCCGATGCTGATGATCGTGGCGAGCCAGGGTTGCCCCACCTCGCGGAACGCCGTGGCGAGCGGCGCCTCGGTGCTCAGCCGGTCGTAGGGCCGCATGCCGACGACGACGAGCGACACCGCGACGTACAGCACGGTGCAGACGACGAGGGAGCCGATGATGCCGATCGGCAGGTCGCGCTGCGGGTCGCGGGTCTCCTCGGCGGCGGTGGCCACGACGTCGAACCCGATGAACGCGAAGAAGACGATGGCGGCGCCGGCGAAGACGCCGAACACCCCGAAGGAGACGGGGGTGATGCCGAACAGGAGCTGGATCAGCGGCGCCTGGAGCCCGCCGACCTTGGGGGTGGCCTCGGCCGGGGGGACGAACGGCGTGTAGTTGGCCTTGCTCACGAAGAACAGCCCGGCGACGACGACCAGCAGGATCACCGCCACCTTGATCGTCACCACGATGAGGTTGACCCGCGCCGACAGCTTGATGCCGGCCACCAGCACCCAGGTGAGGATGAGCACGATGACGACCGCGGGGACGTTGAACACGGCGTTCTCCCCCGCGACGGCCTCGGGTAGCCGTATCCCCATGGTCGTGAGCAGCTCGGAGAAGTACCCCGACCAGCCCACGGCGACCACGGCCGCGCCGAGCGCCATCTCCAGCATGAGGTCCCACCCGACGATCCAGGCGGGGAACTCGCCGACCGTGGCGTAGGAGAACGTGTACGCCGACCCGGCGACCGGCACGGCGGAGGCGAACTCGGCGTAGCAGAGCGCCGCGAGCCCGCACACCACCCCGGCGACGATGAACGACAGCGCCACGGCGGGGCCAGCGGTCTCCTTGGCGACCTCGCCGGTCAGCACGAAGATGCCGGTCCCGACGATCACCCCCACCCCGAAAACGGTGAGGTCGAGCGCGCTGAGCCTGCGCCGCAGCCGATGCTCGGGAGCCTCGGTGTCCTCCAGCGAGTGCTCCACGGACTTGGTGCGGAAAATCGTCATCGTCACACCCCAATCACCACCGGCGACCCCTGGCGTCTGCCCGGGAAACCTCCCCTCATGCCGGTGAGGAGGGGAAGTGCTCTACAGGGAGATCTGGGGGGTCGACGGGTCCTTCAGGGCCTTGGTGAGGTCGGTGGCGAGGTGGTCGGGAGTGAGGCCGATCTCGGTGAGGATGGTGGGACGCTTGGCGTGGGAGAGGAACTGCTGGGGGATGCCGTAGGTGCGCACCGGGGTGAGCACGCCGGCGTCGCGCAGCAGGCGGGCCACGGCGTCACCGACGCCGCTCACCCGGCCGTTGTCCTCGGCGACGGCCACGAGGTCATGCTCGGCGGCGGCGGTCACCAGGGCCGCGTCGAGCGGCTTCACCCAGCGGGGGTCCACCACGGTCGCGGCGACGCCGTTGTCCGCGAGCAGCCGTGCCGCCTCGACGCAGATGTGGGCCATCGCGCCGGCGGCCACCAGCAGCACCCGGCCTCGCTCCTGCCGCTCCCCGGCCGCGGGCTGGTCGTCGGCGGCGGGGTGGAGCACGTCCATGCCGCCGAGCCGGCCGGCGGCCGGGATGTCGGCGGGGACGGCCCCCTTGGGGAAACGGACCACGGTCGGCGCGTCGGTGACCTGGACGGCCTCGCCGAGCAGCTCGCGCAGCCGGGTGGCGTCGCGCGGGGCCGCGATGGACAGGCCCGGCACGACCTGCAGGATGGACATGTCCCACATGCCGTTGTGGCTGGCGCCGTCGTCGCCGGTGACGCCGGCGCGGTCGAGGACCACCGTGACCGGCAGGCGGTGCAGCGCGACGTCCATCAGGAGCTGGTCGAAGGCGCGGTTGAGGAAGGTCGCGTACACGGCGACCACGGGGTGCAGGCCGCCGAGGGCCAGCCCGGCCGCGCTGGTCACCGCGTGCTGCTCGGCGATGCCGACGTCGTAGGTGCGGTCGGGGAACGCCTCGGCGAACGCGGCGAGCCCGGTGGGGTGCAGCATGGCGGCGGTGATCGCCACGATGTCGCGGCGCTCACCGCCGAGGCGCACCAGCTCGTCGCTGAAGACGTTGGTCCACCCGTGGGGCTTTGGCCGCTCCTCGCCGGTGGCGACGTCGAACGGCTGCGGCGAGTGGAAGCAGTCCTCGTCGTGGTCCTCGGCGGGCCGGTAGCCGCTGCCCTTGGTGGTGAGCACGTGCACGATGACCGGGCCGCGGAAGTCGCGCGCGCGGGTCAGCGCCGCCTCGACGGCCGGCTCGTCGTGGCCGTCGATGGGCCCGACGTACTTCAGGCCGAGGTCCTCGAACATCACCTGCGGCGCGAGGACGTCCTTGATGCCCTTCTTGACGCCGTGCAGCGTCTCGTAGAGCGGCGCGCCGACCACGGGGACGCGGCCGAGGTTGTGCTTGACGAACTCCAGCATGTGCTCGTAGTTCTGCGTCATGCGCAGCGAGGCCAGGTGGGAGGCGAGGCCGCCGATGGTCGGCGAGTAGGACCGGCCGTTGTCGTTGACCACGATCACCAGCGGCCGCTCGGGGTCCTTGGCGTGGCCGGCGATGTTGTTGAGCGCCTCCCAGGCCATGCCGCCGGTCAGCGCGCCGTCGCCGATCACGGCGACCACGGTGCGGTCGTGCTCGCCGCGCAGCTTGTACGCCTTGGCGAGCCCGTCGGCGTACGACAGGGCCGTGGAGGCGTGGGAGTTCTCGATGACGTCGTGGGGGGACTCGGCCTGGCTGGGGTAGCCGGACAGCCCGCCTTCCTGGCGCAGGGTCGCGAAGTCGTCGGCGCGGCCGGTGAGGATCTTGTGGACGTACGCCTGGTGGCCGGTGTCCCACAGGATGCGGTCGCGCGGCGAGTCGAAGACCCGGTGCATGGCGATGGTGAGCTCGACCACACCGAGGTTGGGCCCGAGGTGGCCGCCGGTGCGCGACGTGGTGGCGATCAGCAGCTCGCGGATCTCCTCGGCCAGCCGTGGCAGCTCGTCGGCCTCCAGGCGCTTGAGATCTCCCGGACCTTTCACCGTCTCCAGCAGACTGCCCGGATCGCCTGGTCGCCGGCTCCGCTCGCTCACGGAATCATCTCCTCCGCCGTTGGTCGAACCAGCCTGAGTCTATTTGCCTAAGCCTCGCACTCTCACAGGGCTCTTGCTGTGCTTTGCCGCACAGGTCTGTCCGGTTGTGGACCGATCCCGGCGCAAGCTGGGGTGACACGTGATGTTTTGTTGAGTTTTACGGCACTGGTCAGGTTCGCTACCCTCTCGGGACCATGGGCAAGTCCTCCGTGGTCCTCCTCCCCGCCGTCGTGGCGTCCCTCCTGGCAGGCGGCACCGCGCACGCCGCCGCGGCGCCGCCGGCCTCGTACCCCATCAAGAACGCGAGCGGCCTCACCAAGAACGCGCTGTACACCTCGGGCCGGCTCCCCGTGACGAACTGCCCCGAGCGTCCCGTGCGCGCCGGCTCGGCGGCGTCGGTGCGCACCTACCTGAACACGCTGGTCAAGTGCCTGGACGTGACCTGGAGCGCGCACTTCCTCCAGGCGCACATGCCGTTCTCCATGCCGAAGGTGCGCTACATCACCAAGCCGGAGAAGGTGTGCGGCGAGAAGTGGCGCAAGAACGTGCAGGGGCTCTACTGCACCTCCACCCGGCAGATCACCATCATCCTGGACCGCGACGTGGTGAACCACCCGCAGGACCTGTTCCTCATGGACGTCATCGCGCACGAGTACGGCCACCACATCCAGAACATCACCGGCATCTGGGGCGAGTACCTGCGCCTGCCGAGCCGCGGCAAGTCCGAGTACAACGAGCAGACCCGCAGGAACGAGCTCCAGGCCGAGTGCCTCGCCGGAGCGTTCATCGGCAGCGTCTACAAGTCCCTGGACCGCACCCCGGCGGACTGGCGTGACCTGCTGGACTCCACGCGCCGCAGCGGCGACGAGATCTACAAGATCCGCGACCACGGCAAGGGGAAGAACATCGCCAACTGGCTGAACCGCGGCTTCAAGGCCGCCGGCCCCTCCGCCTGCAACACCTGGATCGCGCGTCCGGAGATGGTGGCCTGACGGCGCCGTCAGCCCCCGCTCGCGGGTGACTCGCCGGCCCGCGACAGCGTGTCCAGCGGGTCGGCGAGCACCTGGTCGAAGGCCAGTTCGGCCGCGCCGACCAATGTGGTGTCGTCGCCGAGCAACGGGGTGCGCAGCCGCAGCGCCTCACGTGCGGCGCCGATCACGTCGGTGGTGATCCGGCTGCGCACCTGCGCCGCCGCGCCGAGGTAGATCTCACGAAGCGTGCCGCCGAAGATCACGATCTCGGGGTTGAAGATGTTGACGAGGTTGGCCACGCCGAGGCCGAGCCAGTCGCCGACCCGGTTGAGCGCCTCCTGCGCGAGCACGTCGCCGCGGTCGGCGGCGTCGACCACCGAGCGCACGGCGTCCCTGCCGGTCTGCGACCCGAACCGGCCCGCGGCCTCCAGCAGGGCCCGCTCCCCCACCTCCGACTCCAGGCAGCCGCGTGACCCGCAGCCACAGGAGCGTCCCCCGGCGTTGACCACCATGTGGCCGATCTCGCCGCCGTACCCGCCGTGGCCGCCGAGCAGCCGTCCCGACGCGATCACCCCGCCGCCGACGCCGACGTCGCCGTGCAGGTACACGAGGTCGCGGCAGTTCACCGCGACCCCCCTGGCCTGCTCGGCCAGCGCGCCGAGGTTGGCGTCGTTGCCGACCACCACCGGCACCCCGAGGGCCAGCCGCTCACCGAGCACCGCGCCGAGCGGCACGTCGGTGGCGCCGATGTTGGGGCTGTAGCGCACCATGCCGTCGGTGTTGCGCACACCGCCGGAGACCGCCACGCCGACGCCGACGCAGACCGCGCCGCGCCGCGCGCGGCCGAGCATCTGCCGCGAGTACGCCACGAGCGGCCCGACCAGGTCCTCAAGGACGAACGGCCCCCGCGGACGCACGGTCTCCCTGCGGTCCAGGACCACGCCGCCGAGTCCCACGCGGGCCGCGACCAGCCGGTCCACCCCGATGTCGAACGCCATGACGTACACCATCGAGGACTCGGGCCGCACCACCAGTGAGGGACGGCCCGCTCTGCGCTTCTCCCGCGGCAGTTCCTCGCGCACCAGGCCCGCCGCCGTCAGGTCGGCGGTGAGGGCCATGATGGTGCTGCGGTTGAGCCCCAGCAGGTTCGTGAGCTCGGCCCGTGAGGTCGGGCCGCCGAGGTGCACGTGCCGCAGGAGAGCACCGAGGTTCTGGCGCCGGATCTCGTCCTGCGAGGGGCCCGCGCGCATCATCTTCGTTGGTCCCGTCGGGTCGTGCGGTCGTCGTGAGGGGTCCGCCGATCACCGCAGGCCTGAGGCGGCGGCCCGCTTCCTGGACAGCGCGTCGACGCCGGCCGCCAGCAGCAGCACCAGCCCGGTGACGATGTACTTGACGCTCGCGCTGTACCCCATCAGGCCCATGCCGTTGTTGATCACGGCGACGACGGCGCCGCCGAGTATCGCGTCGAGCACGCGTCCCTTGCCGCCGAACAGGCTGGTGCCGCCGATGACGGCGGCTCCGACGGCGAACAGCAGCACGTCGCTGCCGCCGGTGTTGGGGTCGACCGAACTGGCCTGCGACGCCGCGATGACACCGCCGACGGCCGCCATGCCGGAACAGATCATGAAGGCGCTGATCCTGATGCGGTCCACGTTGATGCCGGCGCGGCGCGCCGCCTCGGCGTTGCCGCCGACGGCGTAGATGTGGCGGCCGAACGCGGTGCGGCGCAGGATGAACGTCCAGAAGATGAGCAGCGCCACGACGATCGGCACCACGATCGGCACACCCTTGAGCGACACGATCAGCGCGTTGCGGCTGCGCTCCAGGTTGAGGAAGTAGACCGCGAGCCCGCCGATCACCGCGAGCGCACCCACCCGTACCGCGATGAGCGTGATCGGGTCGGCCGCGAGCCCGCGACCGGCGCGGCGCCTGGCCCGCACGATCTGCACCAGCGCGTAGCCGAGCACGCAGACGGCGTACAGGGCCCAGCCGAGCGCCGGGGCCATGTTGTTGTTCTCGATCGCGATGATCACCGGGTCGCGGACCGCGACGTTGGTGCCCTCACGGACCAGGAGCAGCAGCAGGCCCTGGAAGCCGAGGAACGCGGCCAGCGTCACCACGAACGACGGGATGCCGACCTTGGCGACCAGCGTGCCGAGCAGCAGGCCGATCACCACGCCGGCGATCATCGCGGCGAGCACCGCCACGTACCACGGCAGGCCGTAGGTCGCGAGCGTGACCGCGAGCACCGCGGCGCAGACGCCGCTGGTGTAGCCGGCGGACAGGTCGATCTCGCCGAGGAGCAGGACGAAGACCAGGCCCATCGCGATGACGGCCACCGCCGCACCCTGGGTGAACAGGTTGGCGAAGTTGATCGCCGACAGGAACACCGGCCGCATGATGGCGAACGCCACGCACAGCACGATGAGACCGAAGATCGCCGGGAGGGCTCCCATGTCGCCGCCCCTGACGCGCTCAAGGTAACCGCGGACGTTGCCGCCGATGCTCGGTGTCTGCGCGACCGGCTTCTCGGGGATCGTCGTCGTACTCATGCCGTGGCTCCGTTGAGATTCTGCAGGCCGAGCTCTCCGCTGCGTCCCGAGGTGATGAGCTCGACCACCTGCGAGTGGGTCACGTCCGAGGTCTTGACCTGCGCGGCCATGCGACCCAGGTACAACGCGGCGATCCGGTCGGACACCGCGAAGACGTCGTTCAGGTTGTGGGAGATGAGCACCACCGCGAGGCCCTGGTCGGCCAGCCGGCGCACGAGCTCCAGCACCTGCGCGGTCTGCGCGACGCCGAGCGCGGCGGTGGGCTCGTCCAGGATGACGACCTTGCTGTTCCACAGCACGGCCTTGGCGATGGCCACGGTCTGCCGCTGGCCGCCGGACAGGCTGGAGACGAGCTGCCTGATGGACTTGACGGTGCGGACCGACAGGCTCTCCAGGGTCTTGGCCGCCATCTCCTCCATCGTGGCCTCGTCGAGGACCAGGCCGCTGCGGCGTTCCCTGCCGAGGAACATGTTCTGGACGATGTCCAGGTTGTCGCACAGCGCGAGGTCCTGGTAGACGATCTCGATGCCGAGCTCCGCCGCCTCGCGCGGGGAGTTCACATGGACCGGCTTGCCGGCGAAGAGGTACTCACCCGAGTCGATCGGATGGATGCCGCCGATGCACTTGACCAGGGTCGACTTGCCGGCGCCGTTGTCGCCGACCAGGGCGGTGACCTCTCCCGCGTTTGCGGAGAAGGCCACGTCGTGCAGCACCTGCACGGGGCCGAAGCTCTTGTCGAGCCCTCGGACCTCCAGAACGGGTTGGGTTGCCACGTTGCTCCTCAGACTGGGTGGAAACGGCCCGCGCGGTTCGCGCGCGGGCCGTACCACTCATCGCTACTGGACTCCGGCCTCGGTGCACTTGTCGGCGAAGTCGCCCTTGCACAGGTCTTCCTTGGCCACGTAGCCGTCCGCGACGACGTCCTTGACGCTGTCGAAGTAGATCGGCTGCGGGTCGAGCAGGACCGACGGGACGTCCCGGTTGCCCTCGGGGTCCTTCACCGAACCGCTGACGTTCGGCTTCTCACCCTTGGCCAGCGCGATGGCGAGCTCGGCGGTGGCGTCGGCTTCCTTCTTGATGGCCTTGTAGACCGTCATGCACTGGTCGCCGGCGAGGATGTTCTGCAGGCCTTCGACGGTGGCGTCCTGGCCGGTGACCGGGACCTTGCCGTTGAGCTTCTGCTTCTTGAGCACGGTGATGGCGGCGTTGCCGAGGCCGTCGTTCGCGGCGAGCACGCCGGCGATCTTGGGCTCGGAGGTCAGCATCTGCTCGAAGATCTGGCCACCCTTGGCGTTGTCCCAGTCCGGCACGGACTGGTCGGGGCCCTTGGTGTAGTCGCCGGAGTCGTACTTCGGCTGGAGCACACCGTCGTAGCCCTGCTTGAACAGGGTGGCGTTGTTGTCGGTCGGCGAGCCGTTCAGCTCGGCCACGATCGGCTTCTCGGCCTTCTTGTCGGTGAGGCACTTGACGAGGCCCTCACCCTGCAGGGTGCCGACCTTCACGTTGTCGAAGCTCACGTAGTAGGAGGCGCTGCCGCCGAGGGTGAGGCGGTCGTAGTCGATGGTGGCGACACCCTGCGACTTGGCCTTGTCGAGGACGGCCTTGCCGGTGCCGCTGTCCAGGTTCACGATCACCAGGACGGTCGCGCCGTTGGTGATCATCTGGTCGGCGATGGTCTGGAAGGCCGTCTTGTCGCCCTGCGCGTTCTGGATGTCGTACGCCACCCCGGCGGCCTCGAAGGCCTCCTGGAGGTACTTGCGGTCCGCGGTCTCCCAGCGGGCCGAGGACTTGCTGTCCGGCAGGATGACGCCGATCTTGCCCGGCTTGGCCTCGGCGGGGGCCGAGGCGCCACCGCTGGCAGAGGTGTCGCCGCCGGTGCCGCCGTCGCCCCCGCAGGCGGTGAGACCGAGAGAAAGCGCCGCCGCGGCGGCGGTCAGGCCGAGGATCCCCTTGCGCATAGGTGCACCGGGTCCTTTCTGCTTCGAAAGATGCCACGGCCGCGGTCGGCGGTGGCGTTGGGGGTCGGGATGGGGTGCCGGCCGAGCTCTGACCGGCGCGAACGGTCTCGGCCGGATCCCGGCTTAACCGTTTCTTTGTATGTTGTTTGCGGCAACGTATTCCTTGCCGGGGCGGCGCGCCAGACCTGCGAGGGTCAAAATTTGTTGTCGCCGGTAACAATCGGGAAACGCGCCATTTACCGGACGAGCTGCTGTGCGATCAGCACGAACGCCGACAAAGCGGCCACGACCAGGATCCCGGCGCGCACCCGTCCCCCGTCCAGGTACCTGCGCAGCGGCCCGGAGACGGCGAACCCGGCCACCATGAAGGGGATCAACAGCACCCCCGTGAGCACCGACCGGCCCGGCAGGTGATCCACCGCCGCGAGGATCACCAGCGACTGCCCCGCCGACAGGAAGAAGAACATCGCGAGTGTGGCCCGCACCTGCCGTCCCTTGGCGTGCTGGTACACCAGCGCCATCGGCGGCCCGCCGATCCCCGTGGCGGTCCCCGTCACCCCCGACACGAACCCCGCGGCCCCGAGCGTCGGCGCCGTACGCGGCACCGCCACCGCCGCCACCGTCACCCCCACCGCCACCAGCACCATCGTCCCCACGAACACCCCGAGCGCCTGCGTGCTGACCTGCGTGACGATCACCGCGCCGACCACGCTCCCCGGCAGCCTGCCGAGCAGCGCGAACCCGAGCCCCCGCCAGTCCACCCCCCGCCACTCGGCGGCCAGCGTGAACACCGGCAGGCTCATGTTGACGATCTGCACCGCCCCCGGCATCACCGACGGATCGAGCACCGTGATCACCGGCACCGCCATGAGCCCGAGCCCGAACCCCACCCCTCCCTGCACCACCGCACCCACAAAAACCGCAAAACCTGCTATAACCCACACAAACCACTCACCGGCCATGGACCACAACCGTAGGGCCCCGGCCCCCGCCACCCGCAACAGGTTTCCACGCCGGCACTCGGCGGAGGGCCGCGCCGGGTGAACCGGCGCGGCCCTCGCAGGTCAGGCGCGCGCCAGCAGCGAGCGCAGCACGTACTGCATGATGCCGCCGTGACGGTAGTAGTCGGCCTCACCCGGGGTGTCGATGCGGACGAGTGCCTGGAACTCGACGTCGCCGGCGCGGACGGTCACCGTGGCCGGGGTGGTGCCGGAGTTGAGCTCCTCGACACCGGTGATGTCGAAGACCTCCTCGCCGGTGAGGCCGAGCGACGCCGCCGACTCGCCGTCGGGGAACTGCAGCGGCAGGACCCCCATGCCGATCAGGTTGGAGCGGTGGATGCGCTCGTAGGACTCGGCGATGACGGCGCGCACCCCGAGCAGCGCCGTCCCCTTGGCGGCCCAGTCCCGGGAGGAACCCGAGCCGTACTCCTTGCCGGCGAGGACCACCAGCGGGGTGCCGGCGGCCTGGTAGCTCACCGAGGCGTCGTAGATGAACGACACCGGGCCGCCGTCCTTGGTGAAGTCGCGCGTGTAGCCGCCTTCGGTTCCCGGCGCGATCTGGTTGCGCAGGCGGATGTTGGCGAACGTGCCGCGGATCATGACCTCGTGGTTGCCGCGCCGCGAGCCGTAGGAGTTGAAGTCGCGCACCTCGACGCCGTTGGACCGCAGGTACTCGGCGGCCGGGGTGCCGGGCTTGATGGAGCCGGCCGGCGAGATGTGGTCGGTGGTCACCGAGTCCCCCACCTTGACCAGCACGCGGGCCCCGGCGATGTCGGTCACCGGCTCGGGCTTCTCCGGCATGCCGTCGAAGTACGGCGCCTTGCGCGCGTACGTCGAGGCCGGGTCCCACTCGAAGGTGTCGCCGGTCGGGATCGGCAGCGAACGCCACGTGTCGTCACCCTTGAACACGTCGGCGTAGTCGCGGGTGAACATCTCGCGGTCGATGGACGAGCCGACGAACTCGGCGACCTCGGCCGGCGCCGGCCAGATGTCGCGCAGGAACACCGGCTGACCGTCCGTCCCGGTGCCGAGCGGCTCGGTGTCAAGGTCGATGTCCATCGTGCCGGCCAGCGCGTAGGCGACCACCAGCGGCGGCGAGGCCAGGTAGTTCATCTTCACGTCGGGGTTGATGCGGCCCTCGAAGTTGCGGTTGCCGGACAGCACGGCGGTCACCGCGAGGTCGTTGGCCTGGACCGCCTCGGAGATCTCCTCCGGCAGCGGTCCTGAGTTGCCGATGCAGGTGGTGCAGCCGTACCCGACCAGGTTGAACCCGATCTTGTCGAGGTACGGCTGGAGACCCGACCGCTCGAAGTAACCGGTCACGACCTGCGAGCCGGGGGCCAGGGAGGTCTTCACCCACGGCTTGCGGGTGAGGCCCTTCTCCACGGCGTTCCTGGCGAGCAGCGCCGCGCCGAGCATGACGTACGGGTTGGAGGTGTTGGTGCACGAGGTGATGGCCGCGATCGTCACCACGCCGTGGTCCAGCTCGAACGACGTGCCGTCGGCCAGCGTGACCGGGACCTTCTTGTGCGGCCGTGTGCCGTTGGCGCGCGCGTTGGACGACGGCGGGTCGGAGGCGGGGAAGCTCTCGTCGATCTCCTCGTCGACGCCGTCGCCGGCGAAGTCGGGGACGTACTCGCGCACGTCGTGCCGCCAGGTCTCCTTGGCGGCCGACAGCGCGATGCGGTCCTGCGGTCGCTTCGGGCCCGCGATGGACGGCACCACGGTCGCGAGGTCCAGCTCCAGGTACTCGGAGAACACCGGCTCGGGGCCCGAGGGGTCCAGCCACAGGCCCTGCTCCTTGGCGTACGCCTCCACCAGAGCGATCTGCTCCTCGGGACGGCCGGTGAGCCGCAGGTAGTCGATGGTCTGGCCGTCGATCGGGAAGATGGCGCAGGTGGAGCCGAACTCGGGGCTCATGTTGCCGATGGTGGCCCGGTTGGCGAGCGGCACCGACGCGACGCCTTCGCCGTAGAACTCGACGAACTTGCCGACCACACCGTGCTTGCGCAGCATCTGGGTGACGGTCAGCACCAGGTCGGTGGCGGTGGCCCCGGCCGGCAGCTCGCCGGTCAGCTTGAAGCCGACGACGCGCGGGATCAGCATGGAGATCGGCTGGCCGAGCATCGCGGCCTCGGCCTCGATGCCGCCGACACCCCAGCCGAGCACGCCGATGCCGTTCTCCATCGTGGTGTGGGAGTCGGTGCCGACACACGTGTCGGGGTACGCGGCGAGCGTGCCGCCGGCCGCCGGCCGGGTCATCACGACGCGGGCCAGGTGCTCGATGTTGACCTGGTGCACGATGCCGGTTCCCGGCGGCACGACCTTGAACTCGTCGAAGGCGGTCTGGCCCCAGCGCAGGAACTGGTAGCGCTCGCGGTTGCGCTCGTACTCACGCTCGACGTTGCGCCGGAACGAGTCGGGGTGGCCGAAGTAGTCGACGATGACCGAGTGGTCGATGACCAGCTCGGCCGGGGCCAGCGGGTTGATCTTGGCCGGGTCTCCCCCGAGGTCGCGCACCGCCTCACGCATGGTGGCGAGGTCGACGACGCACGGCACGCCGGTGAAGTCCTGCATGATCACGCGGGCCGGGGTGAACTGGATCTCGACACTCGGCGCGGCCTGCGGGTCCCAGCCGCCGAGCGCGTTGATGTGCTCGGCCGTGATGTTGGCACCGTCCTCGGTGCGCAGCAGGTTCTCCAGCAGGATCTTCAAGCTGTACGGGAGGCGCGCCGACCCCTCGACGGCGTCCAGCCGGTAGATCTCGTAGGCCGCGTCACCGACGCGGAGTGTGTCACGGCTGCCGAAGCTGTTCGCGGACACGGAGACTCGCCTCCCTTGGATCACGCTCTCGTCCGTCTATGACGATCGGTCGCACTGTGCCGGTTTCTCGCCCCTAGATCCTGCCGCACCGGAGGGGTGCCGCAGCGAGTAAGGATGGCCTAACCCGCTTGTTCCTGTGGCAGGTCTCTCGATATCAAGATATCGGGTCGGATATCTCGACATCAAATCATCCGCCGGGCATGAGCGGGTTCCCGCGGCGATCCCACGCTCCTCAGGGTCGCGCGCGGTCCTTCCCCGCAGGTCGCGTCCCGTCCCTCGATCACATGACAGGAATCAGGCGCGCCGCGAGCAGTCCGACCACGACCACCGACAGCACCGGCCCGAGGATCTTCACCTCGAACCTGCGGCCCGTCTTCAGCCCCATGTTCCACGGCAGCAGCCACTTGTGCTTGAGCGGCCACAGCACCGGGCAGCCCCGCTCGGTCAGGCAGTCCCCGACGACATGCGCCAGGCACCCCACGGCGACCGCCAGCCCCAGCCACATGTAGCCGACACCACGGGAATGGAAGAAAAGGAACGTTCCCGCCGTGAGGCCGATGTTGACCATCGCCGACATGATGGTCCGCTGCGGCACCCCGATCCCGACGGCCCGCAACGCCAGCCCGATGAGCAGCACCACCATGATGTCGCGGCCGATCGGATAGTGGTCGGCCAGCAGATGCGCACCGACCCCCGCCGCGACCACGAAGAACAGCGAGTGCGTCATGTGCCGGTGACCACCGCTCAGCCAGTTGACGACCTTGCTGAGCACCCACGTGGCCGGGCCGAACGTCTGAGCGATCGTGGAATGCGGGTGGTCGAGATCAGGCAGCATGGCCGCCCCCGCGCAGACGACGGCCCCCGCCACCAGCTCCGCCGGCGACAACATGCCGTACACCACCGGCGCCAGCCCTGCCGCCGGTCCGCCGATCTCCGGCACGACCGCCAGCGCCGGCGCCGCCAGCAACCACAACCCGGCCCCGGTCAGAGCGTGCGAATGCCCCATCATTCGACCATCACGCTCGCGCACGTTACGGCAAAACCCCGGCAACGCACAGCAAGACCATGGGTAAACCCCCGGCGTGTCGCTCCCGCTCAGTGGCAGCGGACGCGGCACCCACCGGAAAGCGGAAGGGACCGTTCTACTCCAAGAGCACCCCCCAGCCCTCTCAGAGCAGAACGATCCCGTTCCAATGGAGACAACGGCCCGATCCCGGGATCTGTTCCCGTTCAGACGTGATGTGCGTCACGTATTTCCGCATGTCCCGGGCCCGAGGTGATCGATCAGAACACAGGGGTTGTTCTTCGTAGCATCGCGATATATCTTTGAAGCATCGAGAGTGGTCGACAGTCGATCGCCTCGCATATCCTTCAGGGGGATCCATGACACACGCGTTCGCGATGGGTGGCCCGCCGTGGGCCCACCACGCACTGCTCAAGAAGGCCGCCATGGCCGCGTTCGGCCCGATGGCCGGGTGGCACGAGGGTCATCAGCACGAGGCCCACGGGCATCACCACCACGACCACGGCGAGGAGGGACGCGAGCGGCGTCACCGGGGACGTGGGCCGCGTCCGCCGTTCCCGTGGGACTTCGGCCGTGAGTTCGGCCGGGGCTTCGGAGGGTTCGGGCCACGGGGGCCGTTCGGCCGCGGCGGGCCGCGCAAGGCCAAGCGGGGGGACGTCCGCGCGGCGATCCTGGCGCTGCTCGAAGAGGAGCCCCGAAACGGCTACCAGATCATCCAGGAGATCGCCGAGCGCAGCCAGGGGGGCTGGAAGCCGAGCCCCGGCGCGGTGTACCCGGCGCTCCAGCAGCTCACCGACGAGGGACTGGTCCGCGCCGACGAGACCGACGGCCGCAAGACGTTCCAGCTCACCGAGGCCGGTCGCGCCTACGTCACCGAGCACCCCGACGAGGTGCGCTCGCCGTGGGAGGACATGACGCCGAACGTCGACGAAGGCGTCTTCGAGCTGTTCGACCTGTCACGCCAGGCCGCCGCGGCGCTGTTCCAGATCGCGCAGACCGGAAGTGACGGCCAGATCAGGCAGGCCAAGCAGACACTCGCCGACACCCGCCGCAAGCTGTACCAGATCCTGGCGGACGGCGACGGCGACACCACCGAGGAGTGACGTCCATGACCTCGCGGGACGACGGGCTGCGCGTCGGCGACGCCGAGCGCGACGCGGTGATGACCGCTCTGCGCGAGCACTTCGCGCAGGGCCGTCTCACCCACGACGAACTCGACGAGCGGCTCGGCGCCACGCTGGCGGCACGCACGGCCGGTGAGCTGCGTCAGGTGCTGGCCGACCTGCCGGTGACGGCGCCGTCCCCGCAGGCACACGGGGGACGGCCCGCGCCGTCCCGCCATGGGCCGTTCGCGCCGCCGCCTCTCCCCCACGGGCCGTTCGCCGCACCGGCGCCGCCGGCCCCCGCGCACGCCGACCTCGCGACATGGGGGTACCACCTGGCGGGCCGGCCAGGCATGGACCACGAGTGGCGGCGCCGGCCCCGGCCGTACCGGCGGCACGGTCACCGTCCCCCGGTCGCCCTGTTCCTGATCGGCGCACTGCTGCTCACCGGGCTCGTCACCGGCTGGTCCTGGCCGCTGTTCGGACTCGTCAAAGTGCTGTTCCTCGCCTGGCTGGTGATCGCCTTTGTGAAGTTCGCGCACCGCCACCATCAGCACCCCGTCACGCACCGCCACCGCCACCCGCGGCACCGGCACGAGCGCTGACCTCGCAAGCGGCCCGCGGACGGCGCCGTCACCTGGCCGGGTGGTCCCGACGGACCACCCGGCCTCGTTCGTGCGCCGGCAAAACGGCCACATTGGGTCTTGACGCGCCTTGTCAGGCGTTTCATGATCGGCGTGTTCTGTATCGCCGCCATGCCCCGGCGCGACCTGGCGCGGGCATGGCGGCGTTCGTTGTGCCCCGGTCACGTGGCGTGATCGGACGGTAGCGCATCGGCGGACACCGCCGTCCCGACCCGAAGGAGGAGTCGCCGTGGTCTCACTGACCGGCCACCTCGATCATCACGTCTTCCAGCAGATACGGCAGGCGAGCGGCACATCGCTGCCGCGGGAGGCGTACAACAGGGAGTTCCAGGCCGCGTACGAAGGCGCGCGAGGCGTGGTGTGGAAGCTGGAACGCGCACAACACTTCCACGAGCCGTACGTGCCGAGCTGGGTGGCCATGGTGGAAGGCGAGTGGCAGCGTTCCCTGCGGCTGGTGGAGGAGATGCGCCGCGCGTTCCCGGCGGACTACGAGGGCTTCGCCGAGTTCCGGCGGATCCGGGTGGTCGATCCGCCGCTGACGCCGTACATGCAATGGGAGTTACACGTGCTCGCCGCACGGGCCGAGGCCGGGGAGCGGGCTCGTGTGGTGCCCGCCTTCGCCGTGCGCGACTACGAGCCCGACCGCCTGCTGCCCGAGCTGCTGATCCTCGGCGACGACCTCATGTACGAGGTGCTGTACGACCACGCCGGCCGCCACCTCGGCGGCCGGCGGCTGACCGACCCGCGAGTCATCGGCCCCTGCCGCGAGGCGCTGGCCGACCTGTACGACCAGGGCGAGGACCTGCTGGAGTACCACCGCCGCGAGGTCGTCCCGCTGCCGCCACCCGGCCGCGGGCACTGACCGTCCCCCGCGTCAGGCGCCGGCCCGTCCCCGGCCGTCCCTGACCGCTCCGGCGCCGGTGAACGGCCAGGCCGTCCCGGCACGATCCCGGCCGCACCCCGGGGTCCCCCCGCGCGTCCGTCACACGTGCGGCATGATCTCCGCGGCGATGAGCTCCAGGTGATCCAGGTCCGACAGGTCCAGCACCTGCAGGTACAGCCGCTCCGCACCGGCCTCCCCGAACGTGCCGATCTTGTCGAGTACCTCGGCCGGGGTCCCCGCCAGGCCGTTCTCGCGCAGCTCGTCCTTCTGCCGTCCGATCGCCGCGGCCCGCCGCTCGACCTCCGCCTCGTCCGCGCCGACGCACACGACCTGCGCCGCCGACATCAAGGTCGCCGAACGTCCCGCCGCCTCGCACGCGGCCCGCACCCGGCCGTACGCCGCCTCGGTGTCGGCCAGTGAGCTGAACGGCATGTTGAACTCGTCGGCGAACCGCGCCGCCAGCCGCGGGGTGCGCTTGGCGCCGCCGCCGCCGATGATGACCGGCGGACGCGGCTCCTGCGCGGGCTTCGGCAGCGCCGGGGAGTCGACCACGCGGTAGTAGGCCCCCTCGAAGGAGTAGTCGTCCCCCGGCTTGGTGGTCCACAGGCCCGTGATGATCTCCAGTTGCTCCTCGAACCGCGCGAAACGCTCACCGAGCGGCGGGAACGGGATGCCGTACGCCTTGTGCTCGGCGTCGAACCACCCGGTGCCGAACCCGAACTCGACCCGGCCGCCGCTCATCTGGTCGACCTGCGCGACGCTGATCGCGAGCGGCCCCGGCAGGCGGAACGTCGCCGCCGTCACCAGCGTGCCGAGCCGGATGGTCCTCGTCTCACGGGCCAGGGCCCCGAGCGTCACCCACGAGTCGGTGGGGCCCGGCCGGCCGTCGCCGCTCATGTGCAGATAGTGGTCGGAACGGAAGAACGCGTCGAACCCCAGGCGCTCGGCGGCCTGGGCCACGCGGAGCTGGTCCTCGTAGGAGGCACCCTGCTGGGGCTCGGTGAAGATCCTCAGTTTCATAAGGCCATTATCCCGGCAGTGCGGACATCCCCCCGGCGGGGACCTCGCCTGCGCCGACCTGCCGTGAGCCGGTCGCGTCCCTAGGGGACCCCTCACCACGAACCCTGCCGGAACCACCGACCATACGGATCTTCCGAGCGGGGTAGGAAGACCTTCATGGGGGGACTTCCCACGTACACCCCGATGCTGGCCCAGCTCGGCCCCGTGCCGCCGTCCGCGCAGGACGACGAATGGGGCCATGAGATGAAATGGGACGGCATCCGGGTCCTCGCCTACGTCGAAGGCGGCGCGCTGCGCCTGATCTCCCGCAACGGCAAGGACGTCACCGCCGCCTACCCCGAGTTGTACCCGCTCGCCGGCGCCGTCGGCGGCCGTGACGTCGTGCTGGACGGCGAGATCGTCGCCTTCGACGAAGCCGGCCGGCCGAGCTTCTCGGTGCTGCAGCACCGCATGCACCAGCGCCACGGCGAACGGATCCGCCACCTGGTCGCGACCGTCCCCGTGACCCTCATGCTGTTCGACGTCCTGCACACCGGCCCCGACCCCGTCGTCGGCCTCCCCTACACCGAGCGCCGCCGCCTCCTGGAGAACATCGTCACCCCCGGAGCGCGCTGGCAGGTCCCCGTGTGGTTCCGCGACGACGGCCCTCACGCCTTGGAACTGAGCCGCCGCCTCGGCATCGAAGGCATCGTCTCCAAACGCCTGCGCTCGCCGTACCGTCCCGGCCGCCGCACCCCCGACTGGATCAAGGTCAAGAACGTCCGCACCCAGGAAGTCGTCATCGGCGGCTGGTCCACCGGCCAGGGCCGCCGCGCCGCCACCATGGGAGCCCTCCTGGTCGGCGTCTACGACGCCGGCCGCCTCACCTACATAGGCAACGTCGGCACCGGCTTCACGGACGAGACCCTCCGCGAACTAGGAACCCTGCTGGCCCCGCTGGAACGCCGCACGTCCCCCTTCGACCCCCCCGTCCCCCGCGACCAGGCCAAAGCCGCGCACTGGGTGGCCCCCGTCCTGGTAGGCGAGGTCCAGTACGCCGAATGGACCCCCGAGTCCCGCCTCCGCCACCCCTCCTGGCGCGGCCTCCGTGACGACAAACCCGCCAAGACCGTCACCCGCGAACCCGAGCCTCCCCAACTGGCAGGCTGACCAGCTCCACCAGCTCCTCCAACGGCACATACCGCGTCACCTCGGCGATCGACCGGCAGTACGCCACCAGAAATCCATGCTGCCGCACCCGCAGCAACGTATGCCCGTCCAGCCGAATCGCCTCGACCTCGAACCCGTCGCCACCGACCCATCGTCCCATGCCGGCACATTACGAAATCCCAGGTCAAACCCCGGCAAAGCGAAGACGATCTTCGAGACCGGGTGAACCGTGCCGGCATGAACGGTCAGTCGAAGATGTCGCCTACCGCGTCCGCCGTGACGGCGCGCCGACCCCAGGTCTCCAATTGCTCCGGGTCGGTGCAGGCGAGAATGCGCGCCTTCGCCTCCTCCGGAACCTCGATCCCACGAGCGGCCAGCACGGTCATGAGCATCCTCGCCTCACCTTCAGCCCTGCCTTCAGCCCTGCCTTCAGCCCTGCCTTCAGCCCTGCCTTCAGCCCTGCCTTCCGTCATCGCCTCGCCGTAGCAGCGGCGCATGAAGTCGCTCTTGAACTCACGGGTCTCTAGGTTCTGCATCATCGACTCCAGGAGTAGCCGGGCGGTCGCGGGGAGCAACGCCATTACTTCGTCAATATAACCGGTGGCCCGCTCGACGGGCTTGATGCGCTCGACGGCCTCCAGCATGGCCGCAAAAACCTTCTCGCCTTCGGGAGCGGCACCGTGGGTCAGCGCCGACAGGACGGCGAGTTCGGGGTTCGCCTCGGCCTGACCAGGATCGGTGATCATAGGGACTTCGCCGGGGCCGAGGACGAGCGGTTGGAGGGTGAGGCCGGGGTGCCCCAGAGGGATCGGACGGCGGCACCAGTCGGCGACGGTGTGGGTGGGACTGATCACAAGCAGGACCACGGGACAGCGGAGGCGCGCGCGCAAAGTGCCGAGGTAGGCGGGCCAGCTCCAGGGTTTGCCGGGGTCCTTACGGCGCTGGACCTCGATGATGACCGACAGCACGGTCCGAGTGCCGGCCATCAGGTTCACCACGGTGTCGGCGCGGTATTCGGTGGGTTTGTGGTCGTTCAGATCTCCTGACTCGACGCGCGCGCGATGGTAGGCCGGGACGGCGTCGGGTCGCACACATCTCAGCAGGTCAGCAGCGAGAGAGGGACGTTCCCTGATGAATTCGAGCCAGATCTGGTGTTCCCTGGTGGGCATGACCGGAACACTATCGGTAGTTGACCGAACACTGACAGTGAATCGTGAAAGAGGCACGGGACAGTGCACCAGCGCTCAACGACACATCACACAAAACCGCCACTTCTCAGCCCACAACGCGCGCAACGGCGGCGCGGCGGTGACCTTGCGACGCTGCGGCGGCCGGCCGTCCCCGGCGTCGTGATCGGTCACCGAGCCCGCCGCAGGCAAGTGGCACTCACCGGTCACTTCTCCTCATAGGTACGGCCCTCTGCCAGGCCGGCCAACGGAAACGGACAGTCGGGACAAGTGCAGTTCGTCAGGCTGTCGCAGCCGGCGTTCACCACTGCGGTGAGCGCGGATCTGATCGTGGTCAGGTCGGCGATGCGTGCGTCCACCTCGGCGATCTTCGCCTGCGCGCGAGCACGCAGATCCGGGGTGCGATGCCGCCTTCGGCCGGTGTCGATCAGCCCGGCGACCTCGTCCAGCGTGAAACCGAGCCGCTGAGCCGCCTTGATCACCGTCACCAGGGTGACGGTCTCCGGCGGATACGCACGATGACCCCCGGGACTACGCGCCGGTTCCGCTATCAGCCCCCGCCGCTCGTAGTAACGCAACGTCTGAAGGTTCACCCCGGCTCGCTCCGCCACCTGTCCGCTACGTAGGTGTGGGACGTGCTTCATCACCGTTCTCCTTCAACGAGCCTCTGCCGACCGGCACCCACCGCTCAATCCTCTGACGCCTGTGCGGCGACGGCGCGTGCCTGGAGCGCGTCCAGCACCTCAACCTGTTGTGACGGAACCCCGACCGCCAGCCTCAGCGTCCCGCCACCGACGGTGAGCGTGAAGGTGAAGAAGGAACAGCAACCATTCTCCTTGGCCGCCAACTCCGCGGCCCGCACGGCGTACTCCGTTCCGGAAGCCAGCTCCAGGACCAGCCGATCCGGCTCCTCCCGCCGCACGTCCCGCACAGCCTCAGCGAAGAACGAGTCGAACTCACCCACCCGCAGCGGCCGCTCCGCGCTCGGCAAGGTGCACGCCGGGGGCACCCATCCCTGGTCAAGGACAACGTCTTGTGTCATGTCCCGACGGTAAGCCTGTACCCAGGTACCGGATGCAACCACTGACATGGAACCGAGCCGTCGCCGGCCGATTCCCAGCCGCCGGCGCGGCACCACGCTCGCATCGGCTGGAGAGGCCTTGACCGTCACATCCGCCAGTGGGACTACGGTCACAGCGTGAGCACGACGCGGATACCCCGACCGGTGGAAGTCACCGCCGTCACCGCCGCGATCAACCTCGCGCTGCCACCGGCCACGTCCATCACCACCCCGTAAGGAGCACGTAGGTTGCCGCAGCCACCCGGCCTGGTCGCCGCCATGGAACGCCACCAGGTCGCCGTCTACCTCGGCGCGCTGGCGGCCGGTGCGCTGATCGGCTGGGCCTCCCCCGCGGCGGGACCGATCCTGGAACACGCCATCAACCCGGTACTCGCCGCACTGCTATACGTGACCTTCCTCCAGGTACCGGCCGCGGAACTGCTCCGTTCCCTACGCTCAGGCCGCTTCCTCGCCGCCGCGCTCACGGTCAACTTCCTCGTGGTCCCCTTGGCGGTGGCCGCGATGTTCACGTTCCTCCCGCAAGACCAGGCCGTACGGCTAGGCGTGCTCCTGGTCCTCCTGACCCCCTGCGTCGACTACGTGATCGTCTTCAGCGGCCTGGCCGGCGGCGACAGCCGCCGCCTCCTCGCCGCGACCCCGCTGCTCCTGATCGCGCAGATGGCCCTGCTCCCCCTCTACCTGCTGCTGTTCATGGGCTCAGGCCTGGCCGACGTCGTGGAACCCGCCCCGTTCCTGGAAGCCTTCGCCATCCTGATCGTCGTCCCCCTGACCCTGGCCTGGCTCACCCAGGCCTGGGCCACCCACAGGCCGTCCGGCGAGAAGACCGCGAACGCGATGGGAACCACCATGGTCCCCCTGATGGCCGCCACCCTGCTCACCGTCGTCGCGTCCCAGATCCCCAAACTAGGCGGCAACCTCACCGACGTAGCCCGCGTGATCCCCTTCTACGTCTTCTTCTTGATCGTCATGCCCCTCGCCGCCTTGGCCCTCAGCCGACTTTTCAGGCTGGATCCCCCCTCCGGCCGCGCACTCATCTTCACCGGCGCCACCCGCAACTCCCTGGTGGTCCTCCCCCTGGCCCTGTCCCTCCCCGACCACCTGGCCATAGCCCCCCTGGTAGTAGTGACCCAAACCCTCATAGAGGTCCTAGGCATGGTCCTCTATGTCCGCCTCATCCCCCGCGTCATCCCCACCCTCTGACACTCCAGACCAGCCCCGGGCCGACAGGCTCCCTCGAATCATGGAACGTTCCATCTTCGTCGAGACAGGTACGGGCAGGCGCAGGTGGCGGCGAAGTCACGGGCCCACTGCGGTCGATAGGAATCCGCGGAACGCTCTTCACGAGTACCGTGACCCCATGAGCGCTCAGCCGGTTCACCGGGAGCTTCCCCCGGATCCCGAGGTCGTTGTCCGCGACCTCCTCCCACCGGTCACTGACAGGACGGCGGCCGCCAGGCGGGTCACCGCGCTTGACTGTATATACAACGGTCTATACGTTGGATGCGTGGAGAAGGAACAGATCAATGTCCGGCTGCCGAAGGCACTTGTGGAGGCGGCCCGGCGGGAGGCTCAGGCGTCCGGCACGACCGTGACGCGGCTCATCACCGAAGGTCTGGTGAACCGGCTGTACTGGGTGTCGGAGGAGCAGGCACAGGCCGATCGGGAGGCGGCGGAGCAGGCGGAGCGCAAGGCCTCGTGAGTCCTGGCGACGTCTGGATCGTCAAACATCCCGTCTACGGCAGTGAGCAGGTGGTGCTGCTGTCGGGTGCGCTGTACAACCGGCAGGCACGGGTGGTGTTCGCGGCGCCGGTACGCACGCTGGTCGACTCTCAGGGGTACAGCGTTCCGCTGTCACGTGGTGGATACGCGGCCATCGACAGCATGCGGATGCTGGCCCGTGAGGATCTGATCGAGCAGGCGGGACGGCTGGAGGAGATGGATGTGACCCAGATCAAGATCGTGCTGTCGGTGATCTTCGATCTGGACATCGACTGACATCTCCTATCGTGTGGAAATGATCGGGTTCGAGCGTTGCCCGGCCCGCGGCTATGCCGTGTCCTTGACCAGTAGGGCGACGATTTCGACGTGGTGGGTCATCGGGAAGGCGTCGAAGGCGCGGATGTCTACCGTGGGGTAGCCGAGGGGGGCGAACCAGGCGAGGTCGCGGGCCAGGGTGGCGGGGTCGCAGGAGACGTAGACGATTCTGGCCGGGTCGAGGGTGGTGACTCTGGTGACCACGTCTTTGCCGAGGCCGGTTCGAGGTGGGTCGGCGATGACGATGTCGGCGCGTTCTACGCCTAGGCGGTCGAGGGCCACTTCCACGCGGCCGCGTTCCACTCGGGCCTGGGGGAGGTCGCGGAGGTTGTGGCGAGCGTCCTGGACGGCCTGGGGGTCGGATTCTATGCCTAGGACGGCGCCTTGGGGGCCTACGGCTTCGGCGAGGGTGGCGGTGAAGAGGCCGGCGCCGCAGTAGAGGTCCAGAGCCCAGTTGCCGGGGGAGGCGGCGGCGTATTCGGTGACGGCGTCGAGGAGGACGGCGGGGGCTCCGGGATGGACCTGCCAGAAGCCGCTGCCGGTCACGCGGTAGTCGCGGGTGCCCACGTGTTCGGTGAGAGCGGTGCGGCCCCGTGCGGCGCGGACGTGGCCGTGGCCTTCGTCGACCAGGACGGAGGCTTCGGCTCCCAGGTCGGGGACGGCTACGCGGCGGCGGGGCTGGGGGGTGACCACCACGGCGCGGTCGCGCGTCGAGGTGACTATGGCCTCCACGGCGGTGGCGCCGGGCCAGTCGGCGCGTTCCACGCCGAGGCGTTCCACCTCGGGGTGCGCGATGAGGCAGGCGTCCACGGGCTCGATCTCGTGGGAGCGGTGGCGGCGCAGGCCGGGGACGCCGTCCTTGCCCACCGCGAACTGGACACGGGTGCGCCAGCCGAGGCCGTCGCGTGCGCCGGGGACCTCCTCGACCTCGATCTTCATGTCGAGGCCGGCGAGGCGCTGGAGCTGCTCGGCGAGGACCTCGGCCTTGAGGCGGCGCTGTGCGTCCAGGGTGGCGTGCTGCCAGTCGCAGCCGCCGCAGCGGCCGGGGCCGGCGAAGGGGCACGGCGGGGTGACGCGGTCGGGTGAGGCGCGGATGATCTCCACGGCGTCGGCCCGGAGGAACCTCGTGGTCTCGTCGGTGACCTCGGCGAGGACGCGTTCTCCCGGCAGCGCGTGGCGCACGAAGACCACCCGGCCCTCGTGCCTGGCGACACACCATCCGCCGTTGGCGACCCGTTCCACATCGAGCTCGATCGGCACGGCCACTCCCCCGTTCACCTCGCGGTCTGATCGTCCTTACCGGCCTCAGCGTAAGGCCGGCGCACCACTCCCGGTGCGAAGGACTCGGGGCGGCCCTTCAGCCGGTCGGACGAGTGGAGCTGCCAGGGCACGCTGGTGACCATGACGCCGGGCTGGAAGAGCAGCCGGCCCTTCAGGCGGAGCGCACTCTGGTTGTGCAGCAGATGTTCCCACCAGTGGCCGACGACATACTCGGGAATGAAGACCGTCACGACGTCGCGCGGCGAGCGGCGGCGCAGGTGCTTGACGTATTCGAGCACGGGACGGGTGATCTCGCGGTACGGCGAGTCGAGGATCTTCAGCGGTACCGGGATGCCGCGTTCCTCCCACTGGCGCTGCAGCTGCGCGGCCTCCTCGGCGTCCACGCTGACCGTGATGGCCTCCAGGGTGGACGGCCGGGTGGCGCGCGCGTACGCCAGCGCGCGCAGCGTCGGTTTGTGGATCTTGGAGAGGAGCACGATGGCGTGGTTGCGCGCCGGGAGCATCGACTCGTCGACCTCGGTGTCCTCCGGGACCCGCAGTTCGGTGGCCACGTTGTCGTAGTGGCGCCGGATGCCGCGCATCATCACGTACAGCACGGCCATGGCCGCGCAGGCGATCCACGCGCCGTGGGTGAACTTGGTGACGAGCACCACGACGAGGACGAGCCCGGTGATCAGCGCGCCGAAGGCGTTGATGGCCCGCGACCGGATCATGCCACCGCGCGCGCGGGGGTCGCCGGTGGCGCGCAGCAGGCGGTTCCAGTGGCGCACCATGCCGGTCTGGCTCACGGTGAACGACACGAACACGCCGACGATGTAGAGCTGCACGAGGCGCGTGGTCTCGGCGTTGAAGGCGTAGATCAGCACCCCGGCCATGGTGGCGAGGATGACGATGCCGTTGCTGAACGCCAGCCGGTCGCCTCGCGTGTGGAGCTGACGCGGCAGGTAGCGGTTCTGCGCGAGCACCGACCCGAGCACGGGGAAGCCGTTGAACGCGGTGTTGGCCGCGAGGACGAGGATCAGCGCGGTCATCGCGGCGATCAGGTAGAACGCGGGAGGGAAGTCGCTGAACACGGTCTGCGCCACCTGCGCGATCACCGGAGGGGGGTGCTCCACCCGGCGGCCGGCCTCGTCCAGCACGACGCTTCCCACCGAGGGGTCGGCGAACTTGGCGCCGGTGACGTACGCGAGCGCCGTGATGCCGCCGAACATGGTGGCGGCGAGCAGGCCGAGCGCCAGCAGCGTGGTGGCGGCGTTCTTCCCCTTCGGCTTGCGGAACGCGGGGACGCCGTTGCTGATCGCCTCCACGCCGGTGAGCGCGGCGCAGCCGGACGAGAAGGCGCGCAGCAGCAGGAAGATCAGCGCGAACCCCTCCACCCCCACGCTCTCGCCGGTGACCGAGAACCCGGCGGTGGGGGCACGCAGCTCCGTGCCGGACGCCAGCCGCACCCCGCCCCACAGGATGAGGCCGAGGATGCTGAACATGAAGGCGTACGTCGGGATCGCGAACGCGAGACCCGCCTCCTTGAGGCCGCGCAGGTTCAGCACGGTCAGCACGGCGACGATCACGAGGGCCGCCACGACCTTGCGGTCGGCGAGGAACGGCAGGGCCGCCGCGAGGTTCTCCACGCCGGACGACACCGAAACGGCCACGGTGAGCACGTAGTCGACCATCAGCGCGCTCGCCACGACCAGGCCGTAGTTGGAGCCGAGGTTGACGGTCGCGACCTCGAAGTCCCCGCCGCCACTGGTGTACGCGCGGACGTTCTGACGGTAGGAGGCGACGACGGTGAGCAGGATGACGACGACGCCGGCCGCGATCCACGGGGTGAAGTGGTAGGCCGCGAGGCCGGCGACGCCGAGGGTGATCAGGATCTCCTGCGGCGCGTACGCCACCGAGGACAGCGCGTCGCTGGCGAAGACAGGCAGAGCGATGCGCTTGGGCAGCAGTTGTTCGTGCGCCTGCGCGCTGCGCAGTGCCCGGCCCACGAGCACTCGCTTGACCATGTCGGCTACTTTGGCCACGACTGACGATGCTAGCCGTCATCGGTCCCGCGCATCACACGGCGCTCGCCCGAGCGGCCATACTTGGGCTGGTAGCTGTATAACGTCCTGAAAGCCGCCGCACCGGAGCGAACCGCGGGGGAACATGCACATCGTCATCATGGGATGCGGCCGGGTCGGCTCGACCCTGGCCCACATCCTCGAGGACAACGGCCATTCGGTCGCGATCATCGACCGCGACCCCCAGGCGTTCAGGCGCCTGCGGGCCGGGTTCCGGGGACGGCGGGTCACCGGCATCGGGTTCGACCGCGACGTCCTCGAGGAGGCCGGCATCGAGTCGGCGTCGGCGTACGTCGCGGTGAGCAGCGGCGACAACTCCAACATCATCTCCGCCAGGGTGGCACGCGAGACGTTCGGCGTGGACAACGTGGTG
The DNA here is from genome assembly GCF_014207705.1 of Sphaerisporangium rubeum. Classification (NCBI taxonomy): domain Bacteria; kingdom Bacillati; phylum Actinomycetota; class Actinomycetes; order Streptosporangiales; family Streptosporangiaceae; genus Sphaerisporangium; species Sphaerisporangium rubeum. The sequence goes on along the minus strand of NZ_JACHIU010000001.1, from coordinate 2,596,528 downwards.
GCCCGCATCTACGACCCCCGGCGCGCGGAGGTCTACCAGCGGCTCGGCATCCCCACAGTGGCGACGGTGCGGTGGACGGCCGACCAGATCCTGCGGCGGGTGCTCCCCGAGGGTGCCGAGCCGCTGTGGCGTGACCCCACCGGCACGGTCACGCTGGCCGAGGTGGCGTACAACCCGGCCTGGATCGGCACCAGGACCACCGTCCTCGAGTCGCTCGCCGGCACGCGGGTGGCGTTCCTCAACCGCATGGGTGAGACGGTGCTGCCCCGCAAGGACACCGTGCTGCAGGAGGGTGACGTCCTGCACGTGATCGCCGCGGACAACGACATGGACCGGATCAACAAAGTGCTCGCGGCCCCGCCGGAAGAGGAGACAGGCTGATGCGCGTCACGATCGCCGGCGCGGGTGCGGTGGGCCGGTCCATCGCGGTCGAGCTGCTGGAGAACGGCCACGAGGTCCTGCTGATCGACATCGACCCCAAGGCCATCAAGATCGACAGTGTGCCGCGCGCCGAGTGGCTGCTGGCCGACGCGTGCGAGATCGCCTCGCTGGACGAGGCGGGGCTGAGCAACTGCCACGTGGTGATCGCCGCGAGCGGCGACGACAAGGTGAACCTCGTGGTGTCGCTGCTCGCCAAGACCGAGTACGGCGTGCCGCGTGTGGTGGCGCGGATCAACCACCCGAAGAACGAGTGGCTGTTCAACGAGTCGTGGGGTGTGGACGTCGCGGTCTCCACACCGCGTCTGCTGTCGGCGCTGGTCGAGGAGGCCGTGAGCGTGGGCGACCTGGTGCGGCTGATGACGTTCCGGCAGGGCCAGGCCAACCTGGTGGAGCTCACGCTGCCCGATGACGCGCCGGTGGTCGGCCAGCGCGCCGGTTCGGTGCCGTGGCCGCCGGACACGGCCCTGGTGGCGATCCTGCGCGAGGGCCGGGTGCTCGTGCCGTCCGGCGACGACCCGCTGGAGGCCGGCGACGAGCTGCTGTTCGTGGCCAGCCAGGAGGTCGAGCACGAACTGGCGCACCTGCTGTCCCCGCAGCACCACTGAGCACACCACTGAGCACACCACTGAGCACACGGACCCCGGCCGGGTGATCCGGCCGGGTCAGGTCCCCGTGGCCGGTGGCGGCGGGCCGATGGGGGTGCGGCCTCTGGCGAGGACCCAGACCATGGCGGCGAGGGCCGCCACCTGGAACGGCCAGCCGAGCACGATCTTGGCGATGCCGAGCACGGCCACCTGGTCGGCCCAGTAGAGCGGCAACTGGACCGCCACCCGCAGCAGGCACGGCAGGATCAGCAGCCAGGTGAGCCGCGAGCACAGCCGCACGATGCCGGGGTCGCTCCGCCAGCCGACCGGGTCGCCGGTCACCGAGCCGATGAGGAAGCCCACCACCGGCCACCGGACGGCGATGGAGAACATCATGACGACGGCGTAGCCGCCGTTGTACCAGATGCCCGGCAGGAACACGTCCTTGGCCTCGCCGGTACGTGAGGCGAGGAACGCGCCGATCCCGATGCCGATCAGGCTGTTCAGCACGAACTGCGGGGTGCTGCGCTGCACGACCCGCACGAGCAGCAGCAGCACGGCCGCGCCGATGCCGATGATCAGCGAGGTCTTGAGCTGCTCGGTGGTGATCCACGCCAGGGTGAACGCCACGGTCGGCACCGCGGCCTCGATGATGCCGCGCACACCGCCGAGCGCCTTGGCGAGCTGGGCCCTGATGGCCGACTCGACCGTGTCATGGGCCCTGACCTCCTCGGCGGTCATGTCCTGGTCGGCCACCGGCGCACCGGGGCCCGGCTCGGCCTGTCCACTCATCGCACGCTCCCCGCCACGTCGTCTCGCACCGGCCTTTTCCCGTCGTCCACGGCCCGCCCGGTCACTCGCCGCTCACGGGGCGCAGCTCGTAGCGGGGATTGAAGATCACTTTGCGTCCGTCCTGCATGCTGATCAGGCCCTCGGCGCGCACCATGCGGCCCGGCTCGATGCCGATGATCTTGCGGCGGCCGAGCCATACCAGGTCGACGACGTCGGACCCGTCGTACAGCTCGGCCTCCAGGGACGGCACCCCGCCTCTCGGCCGCAGGGTGACGGTACGCAGCGTGCCCGCGACGCAGAACCTGCGCCGCTGGCCGCACGACGCGATGGGTGTCGCGCCGTGGCGGTCCAGGTCCTCCTGGAGCTCCGCGGCCTCCAGCTCCGCCTGGCTGGTCGCCAGGCGCCGGAAGAACCCGCGCAGCCCGCGTCTGACGGGCTCCGCAGTACTCATCGTCGCTCACATCCTTGAAAGGCACGCCTTCTGCGGTTTACAGACCGCAGGATACGTCAGCGGGTCTCGGTGATCTCAGGCCCGCGGTGGAACGGATCGAGCGGCGGCCTGCCGTCCTTGGCGGCCTCCTGCTCGACGGCCTGCCGGGCCTCGGCCGGCAACCGCAACTCGATGGGTTCCTTCGGAGCCATCGGCTGGTCGCCGCGCACCACGACGATGTCGCGCACGACGTCCTCAAGGACCTTGGCGGCCTCGGGGTCGGCGATGGCGCGTCCGCTGATGACGCCGCGCAGGAACCAGCGCGGGCCATCCACGCCGACGAACCGCACCGGCTGCAGGTCGCCGTCCTGGTCGATCCGCGCGGCCAGCTCGGGGCCGAACGGGCCGTCCTGCTCCTCGCAGGAACCCCCGGCCGCGGTGAGCTCACGGGCCAGGTCGCCGCGGACCTCGCCCCAGATGCCGCTGCGCTTCGGCGCGGCGAACGCGTGGACCTGCAGCGCGCTCTCGTTGACCAGCACGACGGCGCCGACGATGCGGTCACCGGCGACGTTGAGCTGCACCTCGAACCCGGGGCCGATCGGCAGCCGCAGGCCGCCGAGGTCGACGCGCTCGGTCTCCGGGTGGGCCTCGTCGGCGTCCCACGGTCCCGACTCGCGAGCGGGGACCGGCGCCTCCTCGGCGGCCGGGGCCGTCACTTCTTCTTCCGCTGCGTGGCGGCGGCGTCGGAACACTGTCCTTCACACTCCCTCTATGGCCTTGTCGCCTTCATCGCCTCTGGCCGGCGGTGTCAGTCTGTCCGTATGGCGCCGTATGGCGCGTCTTGTGGTCGTCGGACGCGGCTCAGCGGCCCGTGGAGCCGAAGCCGCCGTCGCCGCGCGCCGAGCCCGGCAGGCGCTCCACCTCGTAGAACGCCGCCTTCTCCACGCGCTGCACCACGAGCTGCGCAATGCGGTCGCCGCGCCTGATCCGCAGGGAGTCCTTGCGGTCGGTGTTGAGCAGCGTGACCTTGATCTCGCCGCGGTAGCCGGCGTCGACCGTGCCAGGCGCGTTGACCAGGGTGACGCCGTGCCTGCTCGCGAGCCCCGACCGGGGGTGCACGAACGCCGCGTACCCGTCGGGGAGCGCGATGGCGATGCCGGTGCCGACCACCGCGCGCTCACCGGGGAGCAGCTCGACGTCCTGCGTGGCGTACAGATCGGCACCCGCGTCGCCGGGATGCGCGTACGACGGCAGCGGGAGCTCCGGGTCGAGCCGCCGGATCAGCACCTCGATCATCTGTTCACCTTGTCATGGCACAACGGGGTCACACGTCGAGACCTTACCCGCTGCGCTGCGCCGACACGTCCTCTCCGGCCCGCGCGGCGGGCTCCGACGGCTCCGGTGCGCCGGCGTCCGCCGGGGCCTGAGCGGCGGCGGAGGCGTCCGGCGGGGGTGGATCGGGCTCGTGCGGCGGCGCCGGTGGCAGTTCAGGCGGTGTGGCGCGCAGCGCCGGCAGCGCGCGGTAGATCACCGCGGTGACGGGGACGGCGATGGCGGCGCCGGCGATGCCGCCGAGGATGCCGCCGACCGCGAGCACCAGGATGATCGCCAGCGGGTGGAACTGCACGGCCCTGCCGACGATCAGCGGCTGGAGCACGTGGTTCTCCAACTGCTGCTCGATCACCAGGATGCCGACGAACACCAGCGCGTACACGACGCCTTTGGCGCCGAGCGTGACGAGAGCGGCGAGGCCGCCGGCGAAGAAGATGCCGACGATGGGGATGAAGCTCGCGAAGAAGATCAGCACGGCGAGCGGGGCCCACAGCGGCACCCCCATGCCGAACAGCACGATGCCGATGACCAGGCCGTGGATGGCCGCGACGACCACCGTGCCGTGGATGTACTGCGACAGTGTGACCCAGGCGGCCCGGCCGGCGCGGTCGACCCGGGTCGAGGCGGAGCCGAACGCGCGCAGGAACCACGACCAGATCTTGTCGCCGTCCTTGAGCATGAAGAACGTGACGAACAGCAGCAGCACGATGGCCGCGAGCGCCTCGACGACCCGCGCGGCGGTGGACAGCAGCGTGGTGGTGATCGCCGAGCGCTGCGCGTTCGCCTGCTTGGCCAGCTCGTCGACCATGCCGGTGATCTGGGCCTTCTGCAGGTGGAACGGTCCGGTGAGCAGCCAGGCCTCCACGTCGCGCGAGGTCTTCTGCACCTGGGTGACCAGGCCGGGGAACTCGTCGTTGGCGCGGGTGCCGATGATGACGCCGAGCCCGGCGATGACCGCGAAGGCGAGCAGCATGGTGCACCACGTGGCCCAGATGGGCCGCATGCCGAACCGCAGGAACTGCCGGGTGAGCGGGTAGAGCAGCGCCGTGAGCAGCAGGGCGATGGCCACCGGCAGGGCCACGAAGCTGAGGTGTTCGAGGATCTGCGCGGAGAAGTAGATCACCACGCCGATGACGATCAGGCGCCAGCTCCAGGACGCCACCGCCGCCAGCACGGCCGGCACCTGCCGGTCTTCCGTTCCGTCTCCCGTGATCACGCCTCCAGACTGGCACGCCGGGCCTCACGGCGCGCGCGGATTACACGCCGGTTCCCCCTACGATCCGGGGTCCTCTCCGCTGTGGCCAGGCACTACGTCCACATTAATCAGCATTTATGCCGCCATGTCAGGCAGCGGTGGCCTGGAGAACCGGCCTCATCCGGCCAAGGTCACCTCGACACGCGGTCCTGCGCCTTCGGTGTCGAGCAAGAACTCCTCGACCACCCCGGCGGCCCGCAGATCATCGCGGGCCGGGACGATCCGTGCGGCCTCCGGCCCGGTGACGGTCAGCACGGCCACCTCGGCCCGCATGGACACCTGAGCGGTGGACTTGGCCTTGCGGATCTCCCTGAGCACCTCCGACACCACAGGAAGCAGGCCGGGGTCGCCGCCGGGGACCACCTCCGTCGAGGCGGGCCACGGAGCGCGGTGCACGGTGCCGGGACGCCACCAGGACCAGACCTCCTCGGTGACGAACGGGAGGAACGGCGCGAACAGCCGCAGCAGCACGTCCAGGGCCTGCCGCAGCGCCGCCTGCGCCGAGCGGGCCCCCGAGCCGGAGCCGTAGGCCCTGGACTTCACCAGCTCCAGGTAGTCATCGCAGAACTCCCAGAAGAACCGCTCGGTCCCCTCCAGGGCCCGCGTGTAGTCGTAGGCCTCCAGCGCGGCCGTGGCGTCCTCGGTGACGGCGGCGAGACGGGCCAGCATCGACAGGTCCAGCGGCTCGGTGACCGTTCCGTCACCGTCCGCGAACCCGAGGACGAACCGCGAGGCATTGAGGATCTTGATGGCGAGGCGGCGGCCCACCTTGATCTGACCGGGGTCGAACGCGGTGTCGGTGCCGGGACGGCCGCCGGCGGCCCAGTAGCGGACCGCGTCCGAGCCGTACTCCTCCAGCAGCCCCATCGGCGTGGTGACGTTGCCCTTGGACTTGGACATCTTCTTGCGGTCGGGATCGAGGATCCAGCCGGAAATGGCCGCGTCCCGCCACGGCAGCACGCCGTTCTCCAGGTGCGAGCGCACCACGGACGCGAACAGCCACGTACGGATGATCTCGTGGGCCTGCGGCCGCAGGTCCATGGGGAACACCCGCGCGAACAGGTCGGGGTCGCGCTCCCAGCCGGACACGATGTGCGGCGTGAGCGAGGAGGTGGCCCAGGTGTCCATCACGTCGGGATCGGCGGCGAAGCCATGGGGCTCTCCACGCTGGTCCTCGGTGTACCCGGGTGGCGCGTCGCTGGAGGGGTCCACCGGCAGCGTGTCCTCCTGAGGCACGATCGGCGCGTCGTACCGGGGCTCCCCCGCCGCGTCCAGCGGGTACCACACGGGGATCGGCACGCCGAAGAACCGCTGGCGGGAGATCAGCCAGTCGCCGGCGAGACCGGCCACCCAGGTGTCGTAGCGGACCCGCATGGAGGAGGGGTGCCAGCTCAGCTCGGCCCCCCGCGCGAGCAGCGCCGCGCGCAGATCGGCGTCCCTGCCGCCGTTGCGTATGAACCACTGCCGCGTCGGGACGATCTCCAGCGGCCGGTCGCCCTTCTCGTAGAACTTCACCGGCCGGCTGACCGGCCGCGGCTCGCCGAGCAGCGCGCCGCCGTCGCGCAGCATCTCGACCACACGCTCGCGCGCGCCGTGCACGGTGCGGCCCGCCAGCTCCGCGTACGGCCCCTCCGGCACGCCGTGCGGCGGCGTGGCGAGGACGCGGCCGTCGAAGCCGATGACCGGACGGGTCGGCAGGCCGAGCTCACGCCACCACACGACGTCGGTGACGTCGCCGAAGGTGCAGATCATGGCGATGCCGGAGCCCTTGCCGGGCTCGGCCAGCGGGTGCGCCACGACGGGGACCTCGACGCCGAACACCGGCGTGGTCACCGTGGCGCCGACCAGCGGCCGGTAGCGCTCGTCGTCAGGGTGCGCGACCAGGGCCACGCAGGCCGGCAGCAGCTCGGGACGTGTGGTCTCGACGACCACGCCGTCGGCGTACGCCGTGCCGGGGACGCCGCCGAACCTGAGGCGGTGGAAGGCCCCCGGCCACTCGCGATCCTCCAGCTCGGCCTGCGCGACCGCGGTGCGGAACCCGACGTCCCACAGCGTCGGGCCCTCGGCGGCGTACGCCTCGCCGCGCGCCAGGTTGCGCAGGAAGGCCCGCTGCGACGCGGCACGGGAGTTCGCGTCGATCGTCGTGTAGGTCAGCGACCAGTCGACCGACAGGCCGAGCCGCCGCCACAGCGCCTCGAACGCCTTCTCGTCCTCGGCGGTGAGCCGCTCGCACAGCTCGATGAAGTTGCGCCGCGACACCGCGACGGGACGCTTGGCGTCGGGCCGCTCCGGCGGCGCGAGACCCGGGACGTACGGCAGCGCGGGGTCGCAGCGCACCCCGAAGTGGATCTGCACGCGGCGCTCGGTCGGCAGGCCGTTGTCGTCCCACCCCATGGGGTAGAAGACCTCTTGCCCGCGCATGCGCCGGAAGCGGGCCACGACGTCGGTGTGGGTGTAGGAGAACACGTGGCCGACGTGCAGGGACCCGGACACGGTGGGTGGCGGGGTGTCGATCGAGTAGATCCGCTCACGGGTGGCGGAGCGGTCGAACCGGTAGGTGCCGCCGGCCTCCCAGCGGCCGGCCCATACCTGCTCCAGCCCGTCGAGAGCGGGTTTCGCGGGGACGGTACGCGGTCGCTGTTCGGTCATGCCGCCTCATGGTATGGCGTCGACCCACGGCGCGTCGTGGGAGATTAGGGTTCTGCGTAGATCGCCGAAGACGAGGGGAGCCGACGTGCCGAGGACATCGGACGAGGAGAAGCAGGACATGGCCTGGCGCCTCATCGGCGCCGTGGTGGGGCTCGGCGTCGGGTTCGCCGCGCGCAAGGCCATCGAGTTCGGCTGGCAGAAGACCACCGGCAAGAAGCCGCCGGCCGACCCGAACTCGCTGGAGACCAGCCTGGCCGAGGCGGTCGGCTTCGCCGTGGTGCTCGGCGTCGGCATGGAGGTCGCGCGCATCGTGGCCACCCGCTCGGCCCACAAGCGGTACCAGGCGTGGAAGGCCATCCCCGCCAAGGCCGAGCGGATCGCCGACAAGGTCTAGCGGACGTCAGCGCTCCAGCGCCGCGAGGAAGTCACCGGCCCACCTGTCGACGTCGTACGTCGCCACGCGCCTGCGCATCGAGCGCATGCGGCGTGACAGCTCGTGGGGGGTGGCCCGCATCGCGGCGAGCATCTGGCGTTTCAGGCCGTCGGTGTCCCAGGGGTTGACCAGGTAGGCGTGCTTGAGCTCGTCGGCGGCCCCGGCGAACTCACTGAGCACCAGCGCGCCGCGCAGGTCGTGGCGGCAGGCCACGTACTCCTTGGCCACGAGGTTCATGCCGTCGCGCAGCGGCGTCACCACCATGACGTCGGCGGCGCAGTACAGCGCGGCGAGTTCGTCGCGGCCGTAGGACTGGTGGAAGTAGTTGATCGGCGGCACGCCGAGCATGCCGTGCTGGCCGTTGATGCGGCCGACCCGCAGCTCGATCTCGTCGCGCAGGTTGCGGTACTCCTCGACCCGCTCGCGGCTCGGCGTGGCGATCTGCACGAACACCGCCTCGCCGGGCCGCACGCTGCGGTCGGCGATCAGCTCGCCGAACGCCTTCAGCCGCTGGCCGATGCCCTTGGTGTAGTCGAGCCGGTCCACACCGAGCAGGACGTGCTCGGGTTCGCCGAGCTCCGAGCGGATCTCCTTGGCCCGGGCCAGGATGTGCGGTTCGCGCACCAGCGAGTCCAGCTCCCCGAAGTCGACGGAGATGGGGAACGCCTCGGCGCGCACGGTGCGGTCGCCGTAGGTGATCTCCTGGCGCTGGTTCTGCAGGCCGAGCTGGCGGCGGCACAGCCGGATGAAGTTGGACGCTCCACCTGGCCGCTGGAAGCCGACGAGGTCGGCGCCGAGCAGGCCCTCCAGGATCTCGCGCCGCCACGGGAGCTGCCAGAACAGCTCGGCCGGCGGGAACGGGATGTGCAGGAAGAAGCCGATCCTCAGGTCCGGCCGCAGCGCGCGCAGCATCGCGGGGACGAGCTGCAACTGGTAGTCCTGCACCCACACCACCGCGTTGTCCGCCGCGATGTCGGCGGCGGCGCGCGCGAAGCGCTCGTTGACGGCGCGGTAGGCGTCCCACAGCACACGCGAGTACACGGGGGTGGCGACCACGTCGTGGTAGAGCGGCCACAGGGTGGCGTTGGAGAATCCTTCGTAATAAAGCTCGACCTCGTTGGCCGACAGCGGGACCGGAATGAGGTTCATTCCGTCGTGCTCGAACGGCTTCAGTTCCTCGTTCGGGGCACCGTGCCAGCCCAGCCACGCGCCGTCCCGGCGCTGCATCACCGGCGCGATGGCGGTGACGAGACCTCCTGGACTGCGCCGCCAGGAGGCGGTGCCGTCCTCGGTGATCGTGCGGTCGACGGCCAGCCGGTTCGCGACGATCAGGAATGAGCTGCGCACGCGTCCTCCCTCGTGATCGGTTTGTGACTACCTTACGAAACCGGTCGCAGCTCTCTGTATGGGGGGCACCGGGATAGCAGGGGCTACATTCCCGGCTTACCTAACTTTCACCCCAGAGGCACATAAAGGCTGATTTACCGGATACAGAGCAGCCGACCGTAAAGGGAGAGACACACAACGGGCTTCCGTGAGGGCAGGCCGGAGGAAACGGCGACAGGGCCGCGGCGACGGAGAAAGGCGCGGGGGACGGGGAGATCGGCTGACGCGCGGGAGGCAAGGCGCGGGACGGGGAGATCGGCTGACGCGCGAGAGGCGGGGGTCAGGTCAACGTGCGGGAGGCAGAGCGCGCTGGCGGCGCAGATCGGCGCGGATGACCTCCGCGAGGCGCCGGGTGGCCATTCTGTTGAGGGCTCCTCCGGCGACGGCGCCGGTCAGGAAGGGTCCGAGTGTGGTGAGGTGACGACCGAGGGTGCGCAGCAGTCGTTTGCGTAACGCGGCCTTGGCCGCCGTGCCGAGCGCGAGCGTCACCGACGCCGGCGCCATCGGGTCCACGCCGCGCTGCTTGGACCACGCGCCGGTGAACGCCACGGCACGCTGGCTGCCGTTGCCCTGCACCCGCACGCCGTACACCTCGTGCAGCTCGGCGATGAGCTTCACCTCGATGGCGGCGACGACGAGCGTCTCCGCCACGAGTTGTGCCGGGGCCGACAGCAGCAACGGCGGCGCGGCGAACTCGGCGGCCGCGACGGCGCCACCGACCGCGCCGACGGCCATGGTGGCCTTGGTGGCCGTGCGCACCAGGTCGTCGGCCAGCTGTTCGCCGGTCAGGCCGTAGTGGTGCTCCTGGAGTGCCTCAAGATCGCGGATCGGCAACCGCGGCGCGATCGACGCGAACAGGTCGGCCAGCCAGCGGCCCCCCACCGCGCCGGACGTCTTCGCCTTGCGTGCGGCGTCGGCCAGCGCGAAGCCGAGCCGGCGCACCAGCCTGCGCCGTTCGGCGCCGTTCAGGTTCCCGGGCTCGGTGAGCTTGCCCACGAGCTCGGCGACCTCGGCCTCGGCCGCCTCATCGTGTTCCCGCCTCGCCGGTACCGGCGCCGCGGGACGCTCATCCTGCTCCGAGGACGTCTGCGGCGCCGACGGGTCTCCGGGCCGTTCCGGCTCGGCGGGCAGGTCCTTCGACGGTCCATCCGCTTCCGATGTCACGAGCCCTCCTTGCCGACGATCAGGCGGCGCACTCTCGGCAGATCTGCTGGCCGCCCTTGTCGGAGGCGAGCTGACTGCGATGATGCACCAGGAAACACCGCGCGCAGGTGAACTCGTCCGCCTGCCGCGGAATCACGCGGAGCGAAAGCTCCTCGTTCGACAGGTCCGCACCGGGAAGCTCGAGCGACTCGGCGAGATCGGTCTCGTCGATGTCTATGCTCCCCGAGGACTTGTCGGTACGCCGCGCCTGAAGCTCCTGGAGGCTGTCCTCATTCAGGTCGTCATCAGTCTTGCGCGGGCTGTCGTAGTCGGTGGCCATTTGCGTACTCCATCCCCCTCATCTATGGCATGCGCGTCATGCGTCGCGGGTCTGTAACGTCTGGGCGGTCCATCTTGTGCCCGATCTCCTCGGGGAATTTCGCTGTGGGTACCCCGTGGGAACGGTCGATGAACCTCCTAACACGTGAGTGCCTGACCGCCCGCGCCACTTGGTTAGCCAAATATGGCCAAAACCACAGCATTGGCGACAGGACCCATCCTGTTCGACGGCACATCCAACCACATGTCTGGCGCGAACGAGACGACCCCCGCCGTATCAGCCCGCCGGAAGTCGAACCGTCATCACCAGGCCGCCACCGTCCCGGGGCACGGCCTTGATCGTGCCCCGGTGCGCTCGCACGACCGCGCGCACGATGGACAGGCCCAGTCCGGCGCCGCGCGCCGACTCGATCCGGTCGGAGTTGAGCCGGCGGAACGGCTCGAACAGGTCGTCCACTTCGTACGCGGGAACGTGCTGTCCGGTGTTGGCCACCTGAACAACGGGAGCGCCGTCCACCATTCCCGTACGGAGCCAGAGCTGACCGCCGGCGGGGATGTTGTACTTGATCGCATTCTCCACCAGGTTCGCCACCAGGCGTTCCACCAGCACAGGGTCGCCGAGGGTCGGCGCGCTGCGCAGATCGGCCTGAATGGTCACCGAGCTCTCCTCGGCGAACGCGGCGTGCTGCTCCACCACCGTGCGGCCCACGTCGCGAAGATCGACCGGCTTGCGCACCGCGAGCTCGCGTTCGCTGCGGGCCAGCAGCAGCAGGCCCTCGATGAGGTGCTCGTTGCGCGCGTTGGTGCCGAGCAGGGTGCGGCCGAGCACCCGCAGGTCCTCCGAGGCGTGCGGGTCGGCGAGCGCGACCTCCAGCACGGTGCGGTTGATCGCGAGCGGGGTGCGCAGCTCGTGAGAGGCGTTGTCCACGAAACGCCGCTGCGCGTCGAAGGCGCGGTTGAGGCGGGTCAGCATCTCGTCGAAGGTGTCGGCGAGCTCCTTCAGCTCGTCGTCTGGGCCCTTGAGGTCGATGCGCTCGTGGGCCAGCGAGGTCTCCGACAGGCGGCGCGCGGTGGAGGTCATCTTCTGCACCGGCCGCAGCGCGCGGTCCGTCACGACGTACCCGAAGATCAGCGCGAGGATGCCGACGCCGCCGAGCGCCATCAGCGAGCGGGTGAGCAGGTGCGCGCGCGCGGTGGCGATGGTGTCGGCACGGAAGCTGGCCCAGCGTTCCTGCAGCGAGAGCGCGATCTCCGGCGGCACGTCGTCCAGCCGGAAGGGGAAGTCCGGCCAGGAGTCGTAGATCGCCTTGCCGACGAACGAGTAGATCACGAACAGCAGCAGCGCGCCTGCGGCGAAGAACAAGGCGCCGTAGGTGAGGGTGAGCCTGGCCCGGATGCTCATGCGGCCGGGGAGCTGCCTGAGCTGGGACAACAACTCGGGCCGCACCGGCCGCGGCGCGACCGGCGGCGGGCCGTCCCAGACCGGGAGCCCGCCGGGTGCCGGCGGGGCCGACCTCGGCCGCCGGCCGGCGTGCGGGCTCTCGACCGTCGGCTGCTCGCTGCGCCACCGGCCGGGGTCCTGCGGCGCGGGACGTTCCGGCCCGTTTGTCATCGGTGCCATCGGCAGGCCCCCGGCGGCGGCCGGACCCTGGATCCCGCGCGCGGGGTCGTCGCCACCGGGGGGACGGCTCACCGAGGCCGGCACCGGGTCCGGCGACCCGCCGACCGGCACCGGATCGCCGGGAGGGACGATCAGCGGCTGCGGCGCGGAGAAGCGCGGCCGCTCCGTACCCGGCGCCGCTCCCCCGTCACGTTCCTCGCTCACAGCTTGTAACCCACTCCCGGCACCGTCTCGATCACGGCCGGCTCGCCGAGCTTCTTGCGCAGGGTCATCATCGTGACCCGTACGACGTTGGTGAACGGGTCGATGTTCTCGTCCCACGCCTTGTCCAGCAGGTCCTCCTGGCTGACGACGGCACCCTCGGCCCGCATCAGCTCCTCAAGGACCGCGAACTCCTTCTTGGTGAGCGCGATCTCCTGGTCGTCCCTGGTCACCAGCCGCTTACCGGGGTCCAGGCGGATGCCGGCCCGTTCGAGCACCGGAGGCAGCGCCGGCGCGGAGCGGCGGCCGAGGGCCCGCACCCGTGCGACCAGCTCCATGAACGCGAACGGCTTGGCGAGATAGTCGTCCGCGCCGAGCTCAAGGCCCTCGACCTTGTCGTCCACCTCACCCGACGCGGTGAGCATCAGGATGCGCGAGGCGCTGCGCTCGGCCACCAGCCTGCGGCACACCTCGTCGCCGTGGACCTTCGGCAGGTCACGGTCCAGCACGATCACGTCGTAATCGATGTATCCGGTGCGCTCCAGCGCACCCGCCCCGTCGTACGCCACGTCGACCGCCATCGCCTCACGGCGCAGCCCGGTCGCGATCGCGTCGGCGAGCACCCGCTCGTCCTCCACCACAAGCACCCGCACGGCCCCTGGCACCTCCTGTAGGACCCGGCCCCGCCTCCCGGCGGACCGGCCTGTTCATTGTCGCCACAACGAGGCTAAGCGGACGGTAAGAGCGGCTGACCGCGCGGCGCTTCCGTGACATACCTCACACGGCACACTTCCCAAATTGTTGGTTTAAGCCGGACAAGCGCCTGGGTAAACCCTGGAGGCCCACGGTCACCTGCGGGGCAACGTCTGTGCCCACCCCTTGGTGACGCGTGATCCGACCGCTCGTGCCCCATCGAGAAAGAAGGTGAGATGGGCGAGTTCACCACCACGATCGAACACCGGCTCGACCAGGCCTACAAAGGCCTTCAGGAGGCGCGCACCAGTGGCGACGACTTCCTCGCCGAAGCTCTCACCGCCGACATCGAGGATCTTCGCAGGATCGCCACCGACAACGGTGTGCCGCTCCAGCACTGACCCGCATATATAGAGCTCGCGAACGGCCCGATCAGCCCCGACGATCTCCGCCGCTCTCGCAGGGAAGGGCCCGCCCGGTCACCCCGGGCGGGCCCTTCTCGGCGTACGGGCCGCCGGCCGACGGGCCGTGGTCAGGCGTCGCGGTCGGGGTGGAGCGGCACGAGCAGGTCGTGCAGGTCCTCGAACAGGCCGGGGGCCGCGCACACGACGAACTCGGTGGAATGCGGCGCGCCGCGCAGGCCGCCGATCCGCGCACCCGACTCCGACGCGATGAGGCCGCCCGCCGCGAGGTCCCACGGCATCAGGCCCCGCTCGTAGTAGGCGTCCACCTGGCCCGACGCCACCGAGCACAGGTCCACCGCGGCCGAGCCGCGCCGCCGGATGTCGCGCACCTGGCCGATCAGCCGGGACACCACCTGGCCCTGGACGACCCGCCGCTCCGGCAGGTAGCCGAAACCGGTGGCGATCATCGCCTGCGGCAGCGGCACCCCGGTGTTGCACGCCAGCCGCTCCGGCGGCGCGCCGGCGCGCGACAGGTCGGCGCCGCCGCCTCTGCTCGCGGTGAACAGCTCGCCGCGCGTCGGGACGTTGACGACCCCGGCCACGATCTCGCCGTCCACCTCGACGGCCACGCTGACGGCCCAGTCCGGCAGTCCGTACATGAAGTTGACCGTGCCGTCGATCGGGTCGACGAGCCAGCGGACCCGTCCCGCGCCGGTCTCGCCGCCTTCCTCACCGAGGATGGCGTCGTCCGGCCGCGCCGCGTGGATCCTGGCCCGGATCAGTTCCTCCGAGGCGCGGTCGAGCGCGGTCACCACGTCGGTCTGGCTGGACTTGGTCTCCACCGCCTCGGGCCGGGCCGGCCGCTTGGCCAGGAGCATGTCACCCGCCTCGCGCGCGATGTCCGCCGCGAGGCCGACGAAGTCGGTCATGACAGCGACTCCGGACGCTGCCAGTCCTTGCCGAGCACATGCTGAGCGAGGAAGGCGAACACGGTCTCGTACCAGGTCACGACGTTGCCGGGCTTGAGCACCCAGTGGTTCTCGTCGGGGAAGTACAGGAACTTCGACTCCACCGAGGACCTGCGCAGGTCCCACCACAGCCGCAGCGCCTCGCCGATCGGCACGCGGTAGTCGCGATCGCCGTGGATCACCAGCATGGGTGTCCTGATCTGGTCGAGCCAGTTGTGCGGCGACAGCTCCTGATACCGCGCGGCGCCGGGAGGGCCGAACTCGCGCTGCCAGTACGTCGCCGAGTCGGTCGTGCCGGCGAACTGGTCGAGGTTCCACAGCGAGGCGTGGGTGACGATGGCACGGAACCTGTCGGTGTGACCGGCCACCCAGTTGGCCATGTAGCCGCCGTACGAGCCACCCATGGCGGCGGTGCGGGTCTCGTCGATGTCGGGACGCGCCACGCAGGCGTCGGTGATCGCCATCAGGTCGGCGTGGGTGCGCGGGCCCCACTTGCCCCAGCCGCGCTGGAGCATCTCCTGGCCGTAACCGGTGGACAGGCACGGGTCCGGCAGCAGGACGGCGTAGCCCTGCTCCGCCATGATCCACGGGTTCCACCGCCAGGACCAGTCCGACCAGCTCGCCACCGGGCCGCCGTGGATCCACAGCAGCAGCGGCGCCGGGTCGGCGGCCGACGCGCCTTCGGGGAGCACCAGCCAGCCCCTGATCTCCACGCCGTCGTCGGCGACCGCCGTCACCTCGGTGAGCGTGCCGGGGACCTGCGGCACCGTGGCCGGGGACGGCAGTTCGGTGACCGCGCCGTCAGCCAGGGAGATCCGCACCGGGACGGCCGGGGAGGCGACGGAGCTGCGCAGCGTGTACAGGTGGCGGCCGTCGGCGGAGGGACACAGCTCGTAGTACGCGTTGTCGTCCGGGGTGAGCCGTTCCCGGCCCCCGTCGAGGCCCACCCGTACGACGGGCCGGCGGCCGTGGTCGTCGGCGGCGACCAGCAGGGACCGTGAGTCGGCCGTCCAGTCCACCGACATCGGGACGAGGTCGTCGCTGTGCGCGGACCCCTCGCCGCTCTCCAGGTCCACCACCCACAGCGCGAAATCGACCGCCAGGTCCTCGGAGGCGTGGCGCTCACGCAGGCACACCGCCTTGCGGCCGTCCGGCGAGATCGCCACAGGGCCGATGAAGTCGTGGTTCTCCGACGTCGCCAGCACCCGCCGCTCGCCGCTCGCCACGTCGATCGCCACGAGGTCCGACCTCGACTGCCCCGCGTCCAGGGCCTCCAGCCATGTGGTGACCACTGTGGCGCCGTCCGGCGTGACCGCGAACGCCGCCTCCACCAGCGAGCCCGCCGCGTCCGGCGTCAGCTCGCGCGGTTCCTCGAGCCCCGGAAGCGTGGCCGCGAACAGTCGCGGCAGCCCCGGCCCGAGATCGTGGTCCCAGAACCGGATCGGGTACCCCTCGTGCAGGATCGCGCCGACCCCCGCGTCCTTGCGGGCCTTGAGCCTTTCGGCCTCGGTGGCCGCGTCCCCCGGCAGCACCGACGCGACGAACACCACCGTGTCCCCGCCGGTCACGACCCCGGAGATGCCTCCCGGTCTCTCGGCGACCTTCCTCGCCTCGCCGCCGCCGGCCGGCAGCAGCCACAGCGCCGCCGTCTCGTCCCCCTGCTCCCGCGCCTCCGGATCGGGCCGCGCCGACACGAACAGCAGATCACCCCGCTCCGTGAACTCCGCCCCAGCCTCTCCCTTCCCCGACCGGGTGAGCCGCACCGCCTCCCCGCCGGCGTCGACCGGCACCTGCCAGACAGAGGTGCCGTAGGACTTGCCGTCCGGATTGAGGGACTGCACGACCGCCGCCAGCCGGGATCCATCCGGTGACAGCCGCAGCGACAACACCCGCGGCTGAGCGACGAACTCTCGAATGTCCTTAAAGAAACTCACTTCTCCGAACCTACCGGTAGCCTCCCTCACCAGCGAGCCCCCACACTTTCCGGCGGCCCGGCGGGCCTGGCGCCTTTCCCGATGGGGTTGGATGGGGGCATGGCGCAGTACGACGCGTTGCTGGTGGTGTCCTTCGGCGGTCCGGAGAAGCCGGAGGACGTGATGCCGTTCCTGGAGAACGTCGTGCGGGGGCGGGGGGTGCCGCGGGAGCGGTTGCTGGAGGTCGAGGCGCACTATCAGGGGGTCGGGGGGGTCAGCCCGATCAACAGGCAGTGCCGTGAGCTGATCGCGGCGCTGGAGCCTGTGGTGGGCCTGCCGATCTACTGGGGGAACCGCAACTGGCATCCGTTCCTCGCCGACACGATGCGGCGGATGGCGGCGGACGGGGTGCGGCGCGCGGCGGCGTTCGTCACGGCCGCGTACAGCTCCTATTCCAGTTGCCGGCAGTATCTCGACGACATCGCGGCGGCGCAGGCGCAGGTTCCCGGAGCGCCGCGGGTCGTGCGGCTGCGGCACTACTACGACCACCCGGGGTTCCTCGCGGCGATGACCGAGCACACCCAGGCGGCCCTGGAACGGCTGCCTGAGGCGCACCGGGGTGACGCGCGGCTGGTGTTCACGGCGCACAGCATCCCCGTGAGCATGGCCGCGACCGCGGGGCCGTCCGGCGGCGCGTACGAGGCGCAGTTGCGGACCGCGGCGGCGCGGGTGGCGGGTGAGCGGCCGTTCGACCTGGTGTGGCAGAGCCGCAGCGGGCCGCCGCAGGTGCCGTGGCTGGAGCCGGACGTGTGCGACCACCTCACGGCGCTCGCGAGCGAGGGGGTCAAGGCGGTCGTGCTGGTGCCGATCGGCTTCGTGTCCGACCACATGGAGGTCGTGTACGACCTGGACACCGAGGCCGCCGCCGCGGCGCGCGAGCTCGGCATCCACCTGACCCGCGCGGCCACGGCGGGGACCCATCCTCGCTTCGTCTCGATGGTGCGCGAGCTGCTGGACGAGCCGGAGCCCGCCGCCTGCCCCGCCACGTGCTGTCCGGCGCCACGCCGGCCCGGGGCCCCGGCGTCCCGGAGCTGAACCCGCCTACGAGGACCTCCGGGACCCGGCCCTGAAGGTCAGGTGTACGCGCGTGCGTACGCCTGGGAGAGGCCGAGGACCTTGTCCACGTACGACCACGAGTGGTTGTACCGGTACACGGCCGAACGGAGCTTGTCCCCGCCGTTCCCCGCGCCGTTGGCGCACAGGTAACGCGCGGCGCCGGGGACGGCGTCGTAGGGGCTCCAGATGTCGGGCTTGCCGTCGCCGTCGCCGTCCACGCCGTACGCGCGCCAGGTGGCCGGCATGAACTGCATCGGGCCGAGCGCGCCGGCGGACGACGGGCCGTTGTTGCGGCCGTGACCGCTCTCCACCTGGCCGATCGCGGCGAGCACGGTCCACGACAGGCCGGGACACACCCCGGCGGCGATCTTGTACAGCTCCAGGTAGCTGCCGGGCCGGCCGACGTAGTACGGGTTCCCGCCTTTGGCGAGCACGGGCCGCCGCGCGGCGGGCCCATTCGCGGGATCGGGGGACTTCACCGCGGTGACGCCGACGGTCATGACCTGAGCGCCGGCGCCGAGCAGCCGCCTGATCTTCGGCACGAGGGCCGCGGCCTGCGCCACCGGTGTGTGCACGAGCAGCGCGACACCGGGTGACAGGCCGAGCGTGCGGCCCGCCTCCTTGCCGACCAGGCCGTCCACACCGGGGAGTCCGAACGGCGCGGACGCGGCCACCCGCAGCCGGGAGGCGCCCTGCGTGGCGTACGAGCCGCCGAGGGCCAGCCGGTAGCGCGCCGCGGTGCGGGACTCGGCGACGAACTCGCCGCGGGCCAGCGCGTTCCACACCTCTTGCTCCTCGGCGACGGCCTTCGGCGCGAACGCGCGGAACTCCACGGGGTCGACGGCCAGCAGGTTCAGCGTCGCCGTGGAGAACCTGACGGCGCCGCCGTCGGCGACCGCGACCCGTGTGACGTGCTTGAACGCCTCGATCCTGCGCACCACGTCCTGCGCCACCGTCCCCGGCGCCACGGCGATCACCCGAGGCGGCGTGGCGGTCACCCGTCCGTGCGCCGCCGGCTCGCCGCCGGGAACGGATGGCGGCACGGACGGCGTCACAGCCGAAGGCATCGATGACGGCGCCGACGACGGGACGGCGGGAGGGCTCAGCGTGGGGAGCGGCGAGAGCGTGGCGGCGAGCTCGCGGATCTGCGGGCTTCGCGCGGCCTGCGCGGGGGAGCCGGCACCGGCGTCACCCAGCAGGTACACGCCGCCGCTCACCACCGCGAGCAGCAGGAGAACCGCCACTCCGGCCGCGACGGCAGGGGAAGGCATGAGTCCGGGGCGAGACACTCGACCCACGTTAATACCGGATGTCGCGAATCATGTAGGTTGCCGGAAAATCGCTTGCCGGGGCCGCGCACGATGCGTCAGGGTCGTCCGGGACCAGACGCTCCGCGGGGGCGAGTGAGAGGGGCGGGAACGTGGTAGGGCCGTACCGGGAGCTTTTCGGCATGCCCGGTGTCAGGGGATTCGTCGTCGCGGGGTTCGTCGGCCGCATGCCGATGTCGATGCTCGGCATCGGCGTCGTGCTCCTCGTCTCGGCGCTGACCGGCTCGTACGCCACCGCCGGCGCGGTGTCGGCGGCCGTCTCGGTCGCGTTCGCGGTCGGCGCTCCGCTGACGGGGCGGCTGGTGGACAAGTACGGCCAGGCCAGGATACTCATACCGTTCGCGCTGCTGCACGGCGCCGCGCTGAGCGGCCTGATCCTGTGCGCGCACCATCAGGCGCCGCAGTGGACGCTGTTCGCGACCGGCGTGGTGGCGGGTGGCTCGGCCATCTCGCTCGGCTCGATGGTGCGGGCCCGCTGGACCAACCTGCTCGGCGGGTCGTCCCGGCTGCACACCGCGTTCTCGTTCGAGTCGGTGGCCGACGAGGTGATCTTCGTGAGCGGCCCGACCGTGGTGACCGCGCTCGCCACGCTGGTCAGCCCGTACGCGGGACTGGCCCTCTCCATCGCGCTCAGCGTCACCGGCACGGTCGCGTTCGCGCTGCAACGCGGCACCGAGCCGCCGGTCCGCGCGACCGGGACCGCGTCCGGCACCCCGATCACGATCCCGGGGATCGCGCTGCTGTCGTGCGTGTTCCTCGCGATGGGTGCGGTGTTCGGCTCGGTGGACCTGATCACGGTGGCGTTCGCCGAGGAGCACGGCGCCAAGGCGGCGGCCGGGCTGCTGCTCGGCGCGTTCTCCGGCGGCAGCCTGGTGTCGGGCCTGTGGTTCGGCGCGCGCCGCTGGCGCATCTCGCTGCGCCGCCGCTTCACCCGCGGCCTCGGCGTGTTCGCCGCCGGGCTGAGCCCGATCCTGCTCATCGGGGACACCCGGGTGATGGCCGTCGCGTTGTTCTTCGCGGGCCTCGCCATCTCGCCGACCATCATCACCGGTTACGCGCTGGTCGAGCGGCTGGTCCCGACGCACCTGCTGACCGAGGGGATGGCGTGGATCTCCACGTCCGTCGGTTTCGGGGTCGCGATCGGCGCCTGGGCCGGCGGCCGGCTCACCGACACGTTCGGCTCGTCCAACGCGTACGCGTTCTCGCTCACCTGCGCGCTCGCGGCCGTCCTGATCGGCGTCGGCGGCAACACGTGGCTGCGTACCCCGGAGGCCGGTCACGCGTCCGCCTGACCCCGGGACCAGTGAACGTGAGTACGCCTCGGGTCCGCTGGTCATCCGCCGCCGACCTGGTTATCGTGCTCGTGCATGAAAGCGGTCTTCCGCAACTGGTCACGCAACCAGTACGCGACACCTGCCGAGGTCCGCACGCCGGCCTCCACCGATGACGTCGCCGCCGCCGTGCGGGACGCCGCGGCCCGCGGGCTGCGTGTGCGGATGACCGGCACCGGCCACTCGTTCACCGGGGTCGCGCTCACCGACGGCCTCATGCTGCGGCCCGAGGCGCTGACCGGCGTCGAGGAGGCCGGGGACGGGCTGGTGCGGGTCGCGGCCGGCACGCGGCTGCGCGCGCTGAACGAGGAACTGGCCCGGCGCGGGCTGGCGCTCGCCAACATGGGGGACATCACCGAGCAGACCGTCGCGGGTGCCGTCCAGACCGGCACCCACGGCACGGGACGCGACGCGGGAGGGCTCGCCGACCAGGTGGCCGCGCTGGAGATGGTGCTCGCCGACGGGTCCCTCGTCACCGTCACAGAAGGCGACCTGTTCGACGCCGCGCGCGTCGGGCTCGGCGCGCTCGGGATCGTCACCGCGCTGACGTTCCGGGTGGAACCCGCGTTCCTGTTGCGCAGCGAACGGCGGCCCATGCCGCTCAGCGAGATCCTGTTCTCCCTCGACGAGCTGACCTCGGCCAACGAGCACCTGGACTTCTTCTGGCTGCCGCACACCGACACCTGCCTGACCAAGCGCAACAACCGCTCCCCCGGCCCGGCGCGGCCCCCCGGCGCGTTCCGGCACTGGCTGGACGACCGCTTCCTGGAGAACACCGTGTTCGGCGCGCTGTGCGCCGCCGGCCACCGCCTCCCCGCGGCCATCCCCGCGATCAACGGCCTGTCCGCACGCGCGCTCAGCACGTCCACCTGCGTGGACGCGTCCTACAAGGTGTTCACCAGCGTGCGCGACGTGCGGTTCCTTGAGATGGAGTACGCCGTCCCGCGCGAGCACCTGGCCCAGGCGCTGCGCGAGACCCGTGACCTGGTGGAACTGCGGGACTGGCGCATCACCTTCCCCGTCGAGGTGCGCGTCTCGCCGCCGAGCGACGCCTGGCTGTCCACCGCGTACGGCCGCGAGAGCGCGTACATCGCCTGTCACGTCTACCGGCCCACCCCGAACCCCGAGTACTTCGCCGAGGTGGAGAAGATCATGACCCGCCTCGGCGGCCGTCCCCACTGGGGCAAGCTGCACACGCGTGACGCCGGCTACCTGGCCACCGTCTATCCGCGTTTCGCGGACTTCGTCCGCCTTCGCGACGAGCTCGATCCGGGACGGCTCTTCACCAATCCCTACCTGGACACGGTCCTCGGCTGAGGAGGCCTCACTGCCCGCTCGGCCGCACCACACCCGGTTCGTCCCGCGGCGGCTCGGTGCCGGCGCCGGTGCCGTCGGAGGAGTCCGGCGCGGCGGGGACAGCGGTGTCGGCCGGCGCGGGCTCGGTCTCCTGCCGGTCGGCGGGTCCGGTGGCCGCGTCCGACGGCTCGGTGGACGATCCGTTCTCCTTGGTGCTCCCCTCGGTGCTCTCCCCGGTCGTCGTCCCGGGGGACGGGACGGGTGAGGCGGGATCGCTCACCGTGCCGCCGAACGTGGTTCCCGTGCCGTCCCTGCCGTGCACCGTGGCGGAGAGAGGCTTGCCGCTGAGCAGCTCGAACGCGAGTATCCCCCCCATGCTCAGGGAGAAGATCGCCACCGTGGCCACGGCCATCGCGGTCCACGTCCTGCGCCGCGACGGCGTGCGCGTCAGCCGCGGCACCTCGGCGGTGTGCGAGTCGAGCGGCACGGCTTCGTCCAGCGTGCGCGGCCGGTCCGCGGGTGCGTGCTCACGTAACGTCGCGTGCGCCGCGCGGGCCAGGCCCTCCTCGTCCCGCGTGGTCACCGGCTCGTCGTCGCCGGCCCCCGCGATCAGGCCGTGCTCCCTCAGCCGCCGGTGGCCGCGCTCGATGTAGTGCGTGTAGACGGCGTTGCCTACGGTCGTCCCCACGCTCGCCAGCGCCGCGCCGATGACCGTCCCCGTCACCCCCAGGAACGACGCCGCCACCGCCGCCGTCCCCGCCGCGAGCGCACCCCCCACCACCTGCGTGGCCCTGATCTCCAGCCGGTCCTCGCCGCCCATCTGCCCTCTCCCTGGTGCCGACGCCGGCATCTCCTCTATCCCGGAGACGGCAAGACGAACCTGTCGCGGCGGTCTTGACGGAAGCCGGGACGGGAAGGGGTGGGAGCGGCGAGAATCCGAGCTAGACGCACCCTGCCTGTTTGCTGCGCAACGAGCGGCCGCTGGATAGGGTGAATGAGATGAAATGCCCGACTCTCCTGGCTTCCGTGCCCCCTGCGGAAGGCGATGTTCGGACATGCCGGGTACGGTGCTGGAAGGCAACCGCCTCCCGCGAGAGACTCATGGGTCCGGGGGAAGAAAGAGCATGACGATGAAGGGACCCGCATGCAGGAGCTCCGACTCGTCGCGGTAAGCGAGGACGGAACATACCTCGTACTGGCCACGGCCGGTCGGGGGACGCGGTTCACGCTTCCGGTCGACGAACGGCTCCGTGCGGCGGTCCGCGGCAACTTCTCCCGTCTCGGCCAGTACGAGATCGAAGTGGAGAGTCCGTTGCGCCCCAAGGAGATCCAGGCCCGCATCCGCGCGGGGGAGACCGCGGAGGAGATCGCCGCCACCGCGGGAATCCCGGTGGAGCGTGTCCGCTGGTTCGAGGGACCTGTGCTGCAGGAACGTGAGTACACCGCTCAGCAGGCACAGCGCGTGGCCGTCCGGGTGCCGGGTGAGACCACACCGGGTCCCACGCTCGGCGAGCTCGTCACCGAGCGGCTGAGCCGCCGCGGCGTACCCGCCGACGAGATCGACTGGGACTCCTGCAAGCGCGACGACGGCCTGTGGCGCATCAAGCTCGGCTTCGTGTGGAACGGTCACACGCGCAACGCCGAGTGGCTCTACGACATGCGCCGCCGCCACGTCACCCCCCACGACGACGAGGCCATGCGCCTGTCCGCCATCGAGTACGTCGAGCCGTCCGAACAGGCCACCATCACCCCCTTCGCCCCCCGCCTCGCCGCCAAACTCATCCCCGTCCCCACCCACCCGGACCCCGGCACCCGCTACACCGACCCCGGCTCCCGCTCCGGCCAAGCGGACCCCGGCACCCGTTCCGGCTACGCCGAATCCTCACGCTCCGGGTACGCCGACTCCGGCACACGACCGAGGTACGCCGACTCCGGCACCCATTCCGAGCACGCCGACTCCGGCCAACGCTCCGGGTACGCCGACTCCGGCTCACGCTCCGGACAGTCCGACTCGGGCTCACGGACCGGACACTCCGACTCCGGCTCACGGACCGGACACGCCGACTCCTCACGCTCGGGGTACGCGGACTCCGGCTCACGCTCCGGGTACTCCGACTCGGGTCAACGCTCCGGGTACTCCGACTCCGGCTCACGGACCGGACGCGCCGACGTCACGTCTCGATCAGAAGAGACCGAGGCCGCGCCGCGCCAGGTGGACGACGAGCCCGCACGCCGGTCCACGAACGGCCCCACTTTCCTCCCCGCCGCGCACCAGGACCACACCCCGGCGACCGCGTACGCCGACCCGGCGCAGCGTCCCACACGCCACACCTCTCCCCCGAGTCACTGGGCCGGCCCAGCCGCGCCTCCGATCACCTTCACCCCGTCCTCCCCGCCGGAGGCCCCGCACGAGGAGGAGACCCCCGGCCGCCGCACGACGGCCCGTGACGACGAGTCCCCCTCGGCGGAGTCCGCCTCCCCGCAGGAGGCCTCCCGGCCCCGGCAGCAGGCCTCCTCGCCGGCCGGCCGCGCCATCCCTTCCGACCCGGCGGACGACCACTCCCGGCACCGTCCGGAACCGGCCGCCGCGTCCGCGAGCACCGCGGCCTCCCGTCCCGAACCGGCACCCGCCGCACCCGGATCCGCGCCTTCCGCCGCCACCGCACCGGCTCCGGAGGAGCCGGAGCCGGTGACCGCGCAGGCACAGGCCACCACACCCTCTGCCGCGACCGCACCACAGCCGGCGCACGCGACCGGGACCTCCCCCGCCACGCCGTCCGAACCGGCACACGAGCCTGAGCGCTCCCCCAGGACCACGCCTCCTGCGAGCGCGGCACCGGCCCCCGGCAAGCGGCCGGCACACGTCCCGGCCGAGACGGCACACGTCCCGGCCGAGACGGCACACGTCCCGGCCGAGACGGCTGACGAAGCCGAGCCGGCCGCGCCGTCCCGGCCGGCCACCGCTCCAAAGCCGGAGACGACCGCACAACCCGCCGCGACCACCCACGTACAACCGGCCGCCGTGCCGGCCGCCGCGCAAGCCGGCCCCGCACCCGCCTCCTCCGGCCGTGCCACGTCCCCGGCCGCGGAGCACCCGGTAAGGCCCGCCGCCTCCGCGACACCGGCCACCCCCGGCACGACCCCTCGTCCCGCGGAACCCGGCAGCACGTCCCAGGTGACCGAGCCCGCCGCCACGGCCGCACCCGCAGGCACGCAGGCCCCCGCCGTACCCACAGGCACGCAGACCCCTGCCGCCACGGCCGCACCCGCAGGCACGCAGACACCCGCCCCCGCCACAGCCGCACCGGCAGGCACGCAGACCCCTGCCGCCGCGGCGACCCCGGCACCGGCACCGGCACCGGCGGCAGCCTCATCTGCCCCGAGTCCCGCGACCACACCCGCCGCAAAGGCCGGACCTGCCACATCCGCCACATCGACCGCACCGGCCACGCCGGCCGTGGCGCCGAAGGCGCGTGCCGAGGCCGCCAAGCCTGAGCCGCCGGCCGTCCCCACCCCGCCGAGCGGACGCTCACGCCAGCGGCACGGCGCGCCGGGTTCCCGCCAGCCTCTGCCGCCCTCGGTCCGGAGGGCACCCACTCACGCCGCTCCTGCCGTTCCCACGGCACCCGCGGCCACCGCACCGGCGGCGCCGGCGGCGGCATCCGCCGCTCATGGCGCCTCCCCCGCCGCCGTCGACGAGCCCGCGGACGGCGGCATCGCCGTACCCGCGGCCCGCCTGAGCGGTGAGGCGGCCGACAAGGCCGCCGCGTCCACCGAACCCACCGAGGTGGAGAAGCCGGACAAGCCGGAGAAGGACCCCAAGGCCGCCGAGCCGACCGTGCCGCCGCAGGCCCCCAAGCCGGCCCGTCCCGCTCGCAAGGGCTCCCGTGGCCGCCGCGCGTCCGTCCCCACCTGGGACGAGATCATGTTCGGCGCGCGCCGCCAGGAATAGCACACTTCATGCGACCACTCCCGGACGGAACGGGTCGCGACGGCCCACGCACCGGAACCCAGCAGTCGCGGCCCCGCGCCGGACAATCCGGATGTCTGGGCCACGATCGTGACAGAGCCTCGACGGTCCGCGAGGCACGGTGGTGCTATGAGTTGTCCGACGGCGCCGCGGGGGGTGCGGTGGTGACGAAGGGGGCCAGCCAGTCCGGGGTGACCGTGGCGGCGAAGTGGACCCCCTGGTGTTCGCCGGTGTCGACGGCCGGGTAGCCGCCGCTGCCGGCGCCGACGCCGGCGATCACGGTGAGGACCTTGGCCTGGCGCTGGAACATGGTCTGCCGGATGGTCCACCCCACGACGGCGCGGCGTTCGATCACGGCCTGGGAGCGCGGGAGGGTTCCCGAGCGGACGGACAGGCGGCTGCCGTCGTAGGCGTGGCCCAGGGAGCGGTACCGGTCCAGCCCCAGCGGGACGCAGAGGACCGCGAGGACCAGCCCGGCGAGGCCCAGCCAGGTCAGGCCGAACGCGAAGGCCACCGCCGCGAGCACGAGCGGGAGGGCCACGGCGCGGAACAGGCGGCGACGGCGGGCCGCCGGCGGGTGCGGCGCGAGCGTGGCCGTGAACGGCGCCACGGCTTCGGCGGCCACACCGAGCACGAAGTCCTTGGGGCCGGTGGGGAGGAGCTGGCCTCGGGTACGGGAGTCGCCGAGCCCGGTGACGACGGCCCACAGACGGCCGACGTTCGCGATGCGTTCCAGCAGGCCCTCGGCGAACTCGTAGCCCCTGATCCTGGCGTGCTCCAGGGACACGCTGCGGCGGTTGATCAGCCCCCGCTCCGCGACGAGCGAGGCGTCACGGCGCAGCAAGGTGAAGTCCCAGTTGAACACCGCGTACATGACGCAGGCCGCCAGCGGGCTGATCAGCACCAGCACCACAGCGATCACCGCGAGCAGGACGGGCCGGTGCCACAGCCACTCGGCGACGTTCCACGCCGCGCGCTCGTTGACCCCGAGGTTCTCCCCCCACTGGAAGACCAGCCCGATGGCGCCACCGAGCAGGACGAACGGCGTGAGCAGGTAGGTGGCGGAGAACGGCCCGTACCGGGCCCACGACTTCGGCACCCGTGCGTACACGTGATCCGGCACGTGGTCCAGCCCGTAATCCGGCACGTGGCCGGCCAAGTGGTCCGGCGGGTGATCCTGCACGTGTCCCGGCACAGGACCCGTGAGGTGGTCCTGCGCATGACCCGGTGCGTGACCCGGCACCGGTCCCGTGAGGTGATCCTGCGCATGACCCGATGGGTGATCCGGCGCCTGTCCCGGCCCGGCACCGGGTCGCGCGGTGCGCGTCTCGGTCGTGAACGCTCCTCGTGCGGCCGAGTGCGCGCCGGCGCCTGAGCGGACGGCGCGGCTGCGGCGGAGCAGGACCGCGCGCAGGCGCTCGGCCTCGGCGACCGAGACGCCGTTCAGCTCGCCTTCCTGCTTGTCGCCGCCTGCGCCGGTGTCCACCTTGACGACGGCGAGCCCGAGGAGGCGGTGCAGCGGCGGAGTGGACACGTCGACCCCGCGGACGCGGTCCAGCGGGATGCTGCGCACCGACCGGCTGATCAGCGAGCGGGTGATCTCCAGCCGGTCCGCCACGACCTGGTAGGTGGTGGTGGCCCATCGCAACGCCGCGAAACCGATGGACGCGGCGACCGCCACCAGGGCCCACATGAACGACGACGGCGCGAACCCCCCGACGAACAGCACCCCGGCCAGCGGCAGCAGCAGCGACGGCGCCATGCGCACCGGATCGATCAGCAAGGTCAGCGGGCTCAGCCGCGACGGCCGTACCTCGGCCTCACCACCGCTCCATCCCTGCGGCGGCCCCCCTGGCGCTCCCTGCGGCCCCGCTCCGGGACCGTACGCGGGGCCGGCGTGCCCCGTGAGGTCAGGTGGCGGCGTGCCACCGGAGGCCGGCCCGGGACCGCCGGGAGGGGCCGTGGGGCCGCCGTACGGTGGCGTGTGGTCCCCGGGAGGCGGAGGTGAGGAGGCGGGGGGGTCGGCGGTCACGTCGCGTCGTCCCTCAGTTCGTGAGCGCGGTTGGCGAGGTCCTCGGCGAGGCGGGAGGCGACCTGGACGTCGAGGCCCTGGATGGAGGAGGAACCGGCGTAGGAGGCGGTGCGGATCTCCAGGGTCGCGAGGCCGAGGAGCCGCTCGAACCAGCCCTGCTGCTTGTCCACCGTCTGGATGCGGCTCACCGGGACGAAGACCCACTCGCGGCTGACCCATCCCGAGCGCGCGTACACCACGTCCCCCGACAGCTCCCACCGGTGGACGGCGTACCGCCACAACGGCTCGCTGATCAGGAAGGGCAGGGTCAGGACGCCGACCACCACAGGCAGCCACCAGGCGTTGTCGGCGGCCCATCGCGGCACCCAGCCCCAGTCGGTCCCCGAGAAGACGGAGGCGATCAAGGCGGACGCACCCACGAGGAACAGGAACCCGAACAGAGCCTGCAGCAGCCAGAGTGTGATGGCGCGGCGGGACACCCGGTTGGCGGGGTCGCGCAGGGGAGCTGTCACTCCTCCAGCCTAGCCAGACCGGCCCGCGCCGGTGGCCCCGGTTCGCCGCCGCGGGGACGCCGCGGAGGACGCTTCGGGGGACGCGTGGCCGCGGATTCAAGGGCAGGTCGAAAAGGCGTCGCCGGGGAGCCGGAATTGTCGGTGGGGTTGGACAGACTGGGGGTCAGTCGGTCCCGGACCGCGAGCCGGGTTGGACGTCCCCACTGTTCGTTGAGGAGTTGAGACAGATGCGATACGCGGTCCATGCGGAAGGTCTGGTCAAACGGTACGGCGAGACGCGAGCGCTCGACGGGATCGATCTGCGGGTTCCCGAAGGCCGGTTGCTCGGGGTCCTCGGGCCCAACGGCGCCGGGAAGACGACCGCGGTGCGCATTCTCGCCACGTTGCTGAGGCCCGACGAGGGCCGGGCCACGGTCGGCGGGTTCGACGTGGTCAAGGAGGCCCACAAGGTGCGTTCCCTGATCGGCCTGACGGGGCAGTACGCCGCGGTCGACGAGGCGCTGACCGGTGTGGAGAACCTTGTCATGATCGGCCGCCTGCTGGGACTGACGCGCATGGATTCCCGGCGCCGGGCCGCCGAGTTGCTCGATCGCTTCGACCTCACCGGCGCGGCCAGCCGGGCCGCCAAGACCTATTCCGGGGGCATGCGCCGCCGGCTCGACCTCGCGGCGAGCCTGGTGGGACGGCCCCAGGTGCTGTTCCTCGACGAGCCGACCACCGGGCTCGACCCGCGCAGCCGCACCGAGCTGTGGGATGTCGTGCGGGGCCTGATGGCCGAGGGTGTCACGGTGCTGCTCACCACGCAGTACCTCCAGGAGGCCGACGAGCTGGCCGACGACATCGTGGTCTTCGACCACGGCCGTGTCATCGCCTCCGGCACCTCCGACGAGCTGAAGGCCACCACCGGGGCCCAGGTGCTCCAGGTGCGGCCGCTGGCCGAGGGCCACCTCGGCCTGGTCGGCGACGTCATCACCGAGATCCTCGGCACGTCCCCCGAGCTCGCGGGGGGCCAGGCCACCGTCAACATCATGGATCCCACGCTGGTCCCGCGCATCGTCCGCCGCCTGGACGACCTCGGTGTGGTCGCGGCCGAGCTGAGCCTGCGCAAGTCGAGCCTCGACGAGGTCTTCCTCGCTCTCACCGGTCACCGCGCCGAGCCCTCCGCCGACGAGTCGCTCCCCGCCGAGAAGCAGGAGGTGCCGGCGTGACCACTTTGACCGGGACGACGGCGGTGCACACGTCCCACAACCGGGTCGGCCCGGCCGCCGGGTTCCGGCACACCATGACGCTGGCCTGGCGGAGCCTGGTGCAGATCAAGCACAACCCGATGGAGCTGCTCGACCTCTCGGTGCAGCCGATCATGTTCCTGCTGCTGTTCACGTACGTCTTCGGCGGCGCCATCGCGGGGTCGACGACCGACTATCTCCAGTTCTCGCTGCCGGGGCTGGTGGTGCAGAACATGCTGTTCGCCACCTTGACCACGGCGATCGGGCTGAGCACGGACATCAACAAGGGGGTGTTCGACCGGCTGCGCAGTCTGCCGATCGCGCGCTCGGCGCCGCTGGCGGGGCGGATCGTGGCGGACACGCTCAAGCAGGTGTGGGCTTTCGCGCTGTTCCTCGGTCTCGGCACGGTGCTCGGGTTCCGGGTGCAGACGGGGCCGGTCGGGGTGGCCGGCGCGCTGGCGCTGCTGCTGGGGTTCGCGCTGGCCATGTCGTGGCTGTCGGTGCTGATCGGCCTGGTCGCGGCCGATCCCGAGAAGGTCCAGATCATGGCGTTCTCGATCATGATGCCGATCACCTTCACGTCAAACGCTTTCGTGCCGACCAAGACGCTGCCCGAGTGGCTGCAGCGCTGGACCGAGGTCAACCCGGTGACCCACCTGGCCGACGGGGTGCGCGGCCTGCTCACCGGCGGCCCGGTCGCGAGCCATGTGCTCGTCTCGGCGATCTGGGGCCTCGCCATCGTGCTGATCTTCGTTCCGCTGTCGCTGCGCGCGTTCCGCGCACGCGGCTGACCGGGCACCGGTCTCCTCCGAAGATGTAACCCGCCGGTAATACGGTCCCCCGCGAGGGGCGGGGACCGGTGCCGGCGGGCCCGGTGGGGACACGCGCCGACCGATGACGGGTGGCCCGCCTGACCGGCGGGTCACCCGTCCCGCGTGTGAGGCGGAACGCACCACCTATGGCCTGAGCTGCGGCGATGAGACGGGCCGCGCGGCGGAGCGCGCACGGGGGCCACGGCGAGGGGTCCGTGGCAGCGGTGGCCGGCGGGCCCACGGGCCGGCGAGCGGCGTCCGGTACGTGCCGCGATCGCGCGGAAATCGGGTCTGTGCCGTACAGGTTCATTCGGGCAACGGGGTCAGGGCACCCGTCAGATCCGCGTAGCATCAGCGGGCATGGGGCAGCGGAGAAAGTCCGGGCTCGCTGGACGGACGGGACGCGAGAGACGCGCCGCCGCGAACGCCGCGGTGGCGGCGTTCGCCGTACTCGCCACCATGTCGGCAGGCTGCGGCATCGTCGGCGTCGGCTCGCCCACCGATCGCCCGCTCGACACGTTGAGCGTGTCGAGCCCCCGCTTCCGTGACGAGGCGCCGCTGCCGGCCGACTACTCCTGCTCGGGACAGGAAGGCAACCCTCCGCTACGGTGGTCGGGAGTGCCGCAGAAGCAAACCAAGTCGATCGCCCTGGTGGTCGACGCCTACGGGCCGCAGGGAGCGGCCGAGGTGCACTGGGTGTTGTTCAACATCGACCCCCGCACGACCGAACTGGCGCAGGACAGTGTGCCGCGCGGCGCGTTCCAGGGGCAGACCTCGGCGGGAAAGGTGGGCTACTTTCCCCCATGCCGCCGCGACGACACCTATCGTTTCAGTGTCTACGCGCTCGACTCCATGCTCGATCTGAAAGAAGGCGCCGAGCTCCGCCCCACTATGGAGCGCATCGCCTCAAGCACCATCGCCAGAGGACGGCTCTCGGCGGCTCACATCGAGTGAGCCACCGGACACGCCACGTGGTGATGGATACCAAATCTTCTCGTAGGGTGTGACAACGGTCATAGTGGTCGGACAGAATCTGATGCAATCTCGGAGCGCAGGTGATCAGGGGGGGAGGGTCGCGTCGATGGCCGCGCGACCTCACCAGCGCCACTGGCAGGCCATGGCCATGAGGGTGGTGCAATGATCGCGGTCATTTTCGGCCTCGTTGCCGTCGTGCTGCTCGTGCTGGTGGTCGTGGCGATCGGCATGCGTTCGATGAACCGCCGGGAGAGCAACCTTCCACCCGAACGACTCAAGAAGATGGCCGAGCAGGCCGAGGACCCCAACGCCAAGCGTCCGGGCCGTCCTGCCGAGGAGACGTTCTTCGCGAGTTTCCCCGAAGGTTTCGACGCCTTCCAGGAGCCTGAGCGCGCCACCGCACGACTGCGTCCCGGCGGCGGCAAAGCCGGTCCACGGCCCGCGGGCCGTCCCGGCGGACGTTCCGCGCCGCGCGGCAAAGCGTCCCATTCGGCACGCGGCCGCCGCGGTGTCGACGAGTGGGGCGACGCCGACGACTACGACGACGACTACTGGACCAGGGTCCGCGCCGACGACGGCGCCTTCGGCGGCACCATCGCGGCCCGCGTGGCCGCCAGCCGTCCGGACCTGCCCACCGGCTCCCCCGACGACTTTCCCGCACCGGTGAAACCGGCGGCCAAGGAGAAGAAGGAGCAGGTGGACGCCGAGGCGACCACTGTGCAGGCCCCGTTGCCGAGCCGGCAGCGCGGCGACAAGTCGCCCCGTCCGGGCCGTGGCGGCGCCGAGCCCGCGCCGTCCCGTCCCTCCGGTCTCGCCGACCAGCCACCCGTGCCGGCCCGTGGCCTCGCCGATCCGGTGGAGCGGCCCGGGTCGTCCGCGTCCGAGCACACGGTGACGTTCCCCGCGCCTGTGGCGCAGCAGCCTCCGGCGGCCTCGGCCGCCGACCTGCTCGGTGCCATCGGCTCCGCGCAGTCACCGCCGCACTCGCCGGCCGCGCCGGCACAGCCGTCCGGCCGCACCCGCCGCGCGTCCCGTCCCGACCCCGCCGACCCGCTCGGCCTGGCCGACGGCCGCGCCAAGGCGCGGCGGCGCGGCGAGGCCGAGCCCGCACGCGGCGCGTCCCGTTCCGGCGACTCCCGGCGTTCCGAGGCCCGCCGCACCCCGGCAGGCGCCACCCCGCCGCGCGGTGTCGCCGCGGCGCGGGCCGCCGACACCGGCCGCACGGCCCTCGGCCGCGGCCAGGCCGACCCGCAGGGCACGCGGCCCGCCACCCCGCAGGAGGACCCACTGTCCAGCGGTTCCTTCCCGAGCGGCGCGGTCAACCGCGGCATCTCGCCGAAGAACCCGCTGGCCACCGGCCCCGTGAGCGGCGACCCGCTGGACGTCACCCGTGTCACCGGCCCGTTCGCCGCGTCCCCGGGCCAGAACGGTTCGCACAGGCCTCAGGACGGCCCGGCAGGGCCGCGCAGAGGCCGCGGCGGCGAGCCCCCGTCCCGCCAGTCGTGGCCGGCTCAGCCCGCCTATCCGGCGGCCGGGTCGTACGACATCCTGGACGGCCCTGAGCCCGCGGCGTCCGGCTCCAACGAGACGTGGCGGGCCGCCGACTACCAGATGCCGTCCCACGACGGCGGCGCCTACCCCGCGCGTGACGCCTACCCCGGCGAGACCACCTACCCGGGGCCCGCCTCGTCCTACGAGGTGCGTCCGGGCTGGGCCACCATCGACGACGCCGACACCACGGTCAGCGCGCCGACCCCCTCGCTCGGCATGCCGTCCGCCCCGGCGCGCCGGGGTCCTGAGACCCCTGAGCCGCGTCAGGACCAGAGCCACGGCCGGCAGCAGGGTGCCGCCCCCGGCACCACCTCCGGGTCGTGGCCGCGTCCGCCGCACAGCCCCGACTGGCCGTCGTACTCCGAGCTGTACGGCAACGGCGCGGACGAGCCGTCCCGTGCCACCCCGTCGTCGCGCGGGGGGCACCACCGTGTCGGCGACCCCGAATATCCCGACTATTACCGCTGATCCCTAGTCGTTCCTCCGGCTTCGGCAAAACGCGTCGGCCAAAGCCTTAATCGACCGGCGGCCGCGTCGTAGGGTCGCCTCATGATGGCCGACACGCACCGTAGCCGGACGAGGACGCAGAGTCTCCTGGCGGTGGTCCGGCACGACCTGCCGGCCTCACTTGTCGTCTTCCTGGTCGCCGTACCCCTGTCACTCGGCATCGCCGTGACGTCCGGGGCCCCGCTGGTCGCGGGCCTGGTCGCCGCGGTGGTCGGCGGCCTGGTCGCGGGGCCGCTCGGCGGCTCGGTGGTGCAGGTCAGCGGGCCGGCGGCGGGTCTGGCCCTGGTGGTCGCCGAGCTGGTCCGCACGTACGGGTGGCGTGCCACCTGCATGATCACCTTGGCCGCCGGCGCGCTGCAGCTGGTGCTCGGCGCGATGAAGGTCGCGCGTACCGCGCTCGCCGTCTCCCCCGCCGTCGTGCACGGCATGCTGGCCGGGGTCGGCGTCGTCATCGCCTTGGCGCAGCTCCACGTCGTGCTCGGCGGCAAACCGCAGCGC
Source organism: Sphaerisporangium rubeum (assembly GCF_014207705.1). Classification (NCBI taxonomy): domain Bacteria; kingdom Bacillati; phylum Actinomycetota; class Actinomycetes; order Streptosporangiales; family Streptosporangiaceae; genus Sphaerisporangium; species Sphaerisporangium rubeum. The sequence goes on along the minus strand of NZ_JACHIU010000001.1, from coordinate 2,562,790 downwards.
TCGGCCGTCGAGAACCTTCTTGAGCTGCCGAACCAGCTCGTGAACAACCACAGCCACGCCGTTGCGGTGGGGGTCTTGACCATCGGCCTGCTGGTGCTGTGGCCGCGGCTGCCCCGCGTGAACGCCGTGCCGGCGCCGCTCGCCGCGCTCGCCGCCGCGTCGCTCGCCGCGGGGCTCCTCGGGTGGGACGTGGCGCGGGCCGACCTCACCGAGGGGTTCGCCGCGTGGGTCACCCCCGAGGTGCCGCGAGGCGACTGGCACGGCATCGCGGGGGCCGTGCTGCTGGTGGCCCTGCTCGCCGGTGTGGAGTCGCTGCTGTGCTCGGTGGCGGCCGACCGCATGCACGACGGGCCGCGCGCCGACCTGGACCGGGAGCTCACCGGCCAGGGGGTCGCCAACATCGTGTCCGGCGGCCTCGGCGGGCTGCCGGTGGCCGGTGTGATCGTCCGCACCACGGCGAACGTCAGAGCCGGTGCACGGAGCCGCTGGTCGACCACGTTGCACGGCCTGTGGGTGCTGCTGTTCGCGGCGGGCCTGAGCTGGACGGTCACCCTGATCCCGATGGAGGCGCTGGCCGCGCTGCTGGTGTTCATCGGGGCCCGCATGGTCAACCTCGGCACCATGCGGGGGCTGCACGGCCACGGTGAGCTTCCGGTGTACGTGCTGACCATGGGAGCGGTCGTACTGGTCGGCCTGGCGGAGGGGGTGCTGATCGGTCTCGGTCTCGCCGCGCTGCTCGCGTTGCGCCGCCTGACCCGCGTGTCGGTACACGTGCGGCTGGAGCCGGACGACCGGTGGCACGTCGTGGTGACCGGGTCGCTCACCTTCGTCGGTGTGCCGGTGCTCAGCGAGAATCTCCGGGCCATCCCGGCGCGAGCGGCGGTGGACCTTGAGCTGAACGTCGATTTCATGGACAACGCGGCGTTCGAGGCGCTGCACGGCTGGCGGCTGGAGCACGAACGCGCCGGCGGCACCGTCAGCATCGACGAGATGCACGCCGAGTGGTACACCTCGGCGGCCCGCGGCACCCGCGTCTCGGCGGCCAAGACGCCGCCGCAGGCACCGGAGCGGTGGTGGCTGCCGCGTGCGTACCGGCGCGGCGGGCCGCTGTCCCGCCTGCCGGTGCGTCACGCCGGCGTGTGGGTCCCCCCGGAGGGTGGCGAGTCAGGCGCCGTACCCGACCTGGTGGCCGGCGCGGCCGACTTCGAGCGGCGCACGGCTCCGCTGGTACGGCCGTTCCTCACCCGCATGGCGCGCACGCAGGATCCGTCCCACCTGTTCATCACGTGCGCCGACTCCCGTGTGGTGCCGAACCTGATCACCGCGAGCGGGCCCGGCGACCTGTTCACCGTGCGCAACGTCGGCAACTTCGTGCCGCGGCACGGCGCGGCCCTCGGTGACGACTCGGTGGTGGCCGCCATCGAGTACGCCACCAACGCGCTGAACATCCGCACCATCACCGTGTGCGGCCACTCCGGGTGCGGGGCGATGGCCGCGGTGCTCAGCGCGGGGGTGAAGACCGAGGGCCTGCCTGGTCTGGACCGGTGGCTGCGGCACGGCGACCACACCCTGGCCCGGTACATCGGAGCCACCCCGTCGGACGCCGGCGAGGGCCCGCTGGACCACCTGTGCCGGGTCAACGTGGCCCAGCAGCTCGACAACCTGCGCACCTACCCCGAGGTCGCGGCCCGTGAGCTGTCCGGCAGGCTGGAGCTGGTCGGCCTGTACTTCGACATCGCCTCGGCCCGCGTCCACATCCTCGACGAGGAGGGCTTCAGCCCGGTCGGCGCCGGCTCGCACTGAGCCGATGACACGCGTTTCGCCGGGATGCCGGTAAATGTCGGGACCCGATGTTACGGTCACGGGGTGGCACGCTCTCCCGAACCCAGCGGTCCCGGCGAACCTCGTACCGCCCCCATGGCGCCGGACATGTCGACGGTGCGGACCCTGCGTCCCCGCGACTACAACGAGGTGCTGTACGTCGGGCATTTCTACCGTAAGGGCCAGCCGGTGGTCATGGACCTGACCGGCATGTCCGACAACGACGCTCGGCCTTTGGTGGACTTCGCGGCGGGTCTCGTCTTCGGCCGGTGCGGCGACATGGACCGCATCGCCAACAAGGTCTTCCTGCTCGTCCCGCCTGGCATGGTCATCAACGGCTGACAAGCCCGCGTGCCGCACCCGGATCCCCGGATGCGGCGCGGTGGCGCGGTGCGGCGGCCTACAGCGGCGGCGTGATCGAAGTGAAGGCGGTGCAGTTGGTGGGCCACGCCGGGTTCACGGTGAGTATGCAGGAGGTCTGCGCGACCACACCGGTGATGGAGCGCACCGTGACGTCCAGCACGTTCGGCGCGATCGGCGAGACGGCCAGCGCGACACCGGTCACGCTGCCGGGATAGCCGGTCAGCGTGGAGATGTCGTGCCACGGCAGGTTCGGCGTGATCGACGACGGGTCGCGGATCAGTGTGGTGCCGTTGCCCTGCACGTCGGCGAGGTACTCGCCGGTCACCCCACCCGTCGGGGTGGCGTAGGCGCCGCTCACGCCGTCCAGACGGCCACGCGGCCCCGGCGGGCCGGGAGGACCCGGCGGGCAGTCGTCGGCGCCGCGGGGATCGCCTCCGCGCGCCGACACGGCGCGCACCGCATGGTCACCACTCGGCGTGGCCTGCGTGCCGGCATGCGTCACCTGCGCGCCGGCGGGCCCAGGGACATGGCCGGCGTCGGCCGTGGCGGGGGCGGCCAGGGCGACGAAGCCGCCGGTGATCGCCGTCGCCACCGCGAGCGTCAGCGCGGGCCTGCCTCCGAAAGGAGCTGTTTCCCGAGGAATCACTCGGTTCCCCCATATCGTTGAAATCCAATGAATTGGTCGGTAATTCCGTGCCACCGCGACAGCACCCGAACGGCGAACACCTTATCCGTACGGCCGCGGCGCGACGCCGGAGCAGCGAAAGGAATACCGGCCGCACGGTCTGGAAAAGTGCCGGCGGCGGATCCGGTTCCGCGAACCGTCCGTCTCAATCGTTGCATTTCGTGAAACCGCCGCCACCGGCTCCCGGCGGCGCCGCATCCGGACGTCATCCGGATGCGGCGCCGCCGCGACCGCGGATCAGAGCGGCGGCGTGAAGTCCGCGAAGGCGCCGCAGTTGCCCGGCCAGGTGACGTTCAGGCTCAGCAGGCAGGTGGCCTGGGCGACCTTGCCGGTGATGCTGCGCACCGTGATGTGCAGCTGGTTGGGTGTGACAGGTGGGACGGTCAGCGAGACGTCCGTCACTCCGCCGGGGTACCCGGGCAAGGTGGAGACGTCGTGCCAGAACGGGTTCGACGCCACCGACGTGGGGTCCCGGACCAGTGTGGTGCCGTTGCCCTGGGCCAGCCCGAGGTACTTGGCCGGGACGCCGCCGGTGGGGGTGGCGTAGACCGAGGAGATGCCGTCGGCGCGGCCCCGCGGTCCCGGGGGTCCCTGAGGTCCGGGAGGACCGGTGCGGCAGTGCCGGCACCGGCCGTCGGGGTCACCGGCCCCGACCGCCGCGACACCCTGGTGGGTGGGGACGTTCCGTGCGTCGGCCGCGTCGGCGCTCACGGGGGACGACACCGCGAGGAGCCCGCCGGTGATCGCCGCCGCCACCGCCAATGTCTTACCTACCAAATAACCATTTTCCCGAGGAATCAATTGGCTCCCCCATATCCCTTGAATTCCGATTGATTCGGACTTTCCGCGATGCCATCTCAGTGACATCGCGCACAGGGAATACCCGCCAGGAACCGCCGCGACCCGGCACATGAAGTAGCGATAGGCAAAACAGAGGCACAACAAACAAAGAGGCCCCGCACCCATTTTCCCGCATTCCCCTGAGCGGGAGCCCTCTCCGCCGTCACTCCTATTGCACGGTTTTTCCGCACAAGAACGACCAGGAACAGGGGTTCAGCGAGCGCCGTCGAAAGCCAGCGTGCCGCCGATCTGCACGACGAGCTCGAGCTGGTCGTAGAAGACGCGGTGGCTGGAGATCAGGCCGTCGTCCTCCACGACCGTCCAGCAACACGCGCGCACCGCGATGGGACGGCCGGTCGCCTCGGCCACCTCTCCCCCCGCCGCGAGGTACGGCCCCTTGTGGGTGCCGCTGATCGTGTACTCGGACACCAGGGTGTCGCCGCACACCGCCAGCGACAGCGGCGTCACCATCGAGTCGGGGAACGCCTCCAGGAACTGCGCGTAGTAGGACGCGATCTCCTCACGGTCCTGCCCGATGCCGTCCGGCGCCACCAGGACCGCCATACTGGAGAAGCAGCCGGCCAACGCGTCGAGATCATGACGGTTGAAGGCGTTCTTCAGCCGGACGACCGCGTTATCACTACTGAGCATCCAGGCCCTTCCCCCTCGCAGCGAGGACAGCACCTGTCGTGGGTCCACCCTCCTGCCCCCTAGCTCCTCACGATAGCGCAGGTCAAAGCACCGACCCCTCCGCACTTCCGTGGTGTTGCCCCTCCACCCCCCGCACCCTCCCCACCTCCGCATCCCCGCGTATCCTCCCCCGCCGTACCCTCGCACCCTCCCCGCCTCCGCACCTCCCCCCGCTCTCCCACCTCCGGCCCCACGCGAAACGGCCCGCCGCGCGTGCGCGGCGGGCCGTGGTGGCGTCACCGAGTGATCAGGACGCGGTGCAGCTCAGCGCCGGAGTGGGGCTGGTCCCGTTGCCGAGCAGCCCGAACGTCGTCCCGGCACCCGCGCCGAGTGAGCCGTTGTAGTTCGCGTTCCTGGCGGTGACCGTGGATCCGCTCGTCGTCACGGTGGCGTTCCACGAACTGCTGATCGTGGAGCCGCCGGACGACCAGCTCACGGCCCAGCCGCGGATGGCCGACGATCCCGCGACCACGCTCACCTCGGCCTGGTAGCCACCGGACCACTGCGAGACCACCCGGTAGGTCGCCGAGCACCACTGGCCGCCGCCGGTCGGCGTCGGGGTCGGCGTCGGGGTGGGGGTGGGGGTGGGGGTCGGCGTCGGCGTCGGGGTCGGCGTCGGGGTCGGCGTCGGGGTCGGGGTGGGAGTCGGCGTCGGGCTGGGGCCGCCACCGGTGAAGTTGACGTCGCTGCAGAAGTAGTACGACTGGTCCAGGTGGCTGGCCTGCCACAGCGTGAAGATGATGTGCCGCCCCGTACGTCCCGGCGCGTACACGTCGATCGGCGTCGTGGCCCCGGTCGGCATCCTGCCGGTCGTGTTCACGAGCTCCAGGTCGCTCCAGCGCAACCGCTGCGTGGTGGAGTCGAACCCCTGCTTGGTCACGTAGACCCTGATGAAGTCCGCACCGTGCGACGACCCGTCGAGCAGGTTCATCGTGAACCGGTTCGGCTTGTCCACCGTCTTCCACGGCCCCGGCACGTCGAGCGCCGCGTACCGGCCGTTGGAGGTCAGCCCCCCACTGCAGAGCGTCCCGTCCGGCACCGCCGTCTGGTAGTTGCCGCCGACCCCGTCCCGGAGCAACCCGTTCCAGTTCCACATGGCGTTCGGGTCGGCCTTCCAGGCCTGGTCGCACATCGGGTCCTCGGTCGCCATCCGCGGCGACTGCCAGTCGTTGGCCCACCGCGTGTAGCAGCTGTAGGCCCGAGCCGGCGGATCACTGATGGCCCCGTGCGCCGACGCCGGCGCCGTCATGAACGGCGTGAGCATCAGTGCCGACACCACCGCCAGCACCACCCGCCGCCCCACCCGCAGGCGCCGCCGCCTCTCGTACGTCTCCCCGCCGTCCCCCTGCGCCGGGAACACACGCAACCTCATCCGCACTTCTCTCCTCGATGTCAGGACGGAGGCCCAGGGACACTCCCACCGGAAACCCCGGCTCCCCCGCGTCGTCGACCCCCCACGCTCCAACACCCCCCGACCCGACACCAACACCTCACCCCAGCCCACACAGCCCACCACCCCTCGAACAGGGTGAACACTCAGGAGCAGCCCGAAACGTTCATAAGTACACCGAGGCCGCTCGGCTGAGAACCGGGGAACCCCCGACGACGAGGAGGTGAAGGCGGGCGAGCCGGCCTGTAGGCGGGGTTCCGATCCGGCCTGCGCGTGACCTGCACGCCGACCGGCGATCTACCCTCTGAACTGCGTTGACGCTCCCATCCTTTGACATTGTCCTCCGCCGCCTCCCAACGCCGTGCCACCGGCCCACGACCGGCGTGCACGGCGTCTCGACACCGCCGGGCCGCTCACCGGGGAGCACCATGAAACGCCATGAAAACGATCAATGGGCAGTGATCCGCCTGACCAGGCCGACATGATCGGACCAGCGCTGCCGGCTTGACACGGCCTGCGCGCCAGATGATCGTCAGGGCCCGGCCTCCCCCCGGTCGCTCGCGAACCAGCCTTCACGGCAGCAAGACCCCTACCCGTACGAAAGTCCCCCGACCGGCGGACGTGCCCATGAAGGATGGAGAGTGACGACATGACGGACACCACAGGCGACTCCCCAGACGGCGCTCGCCTGCCCCGGGTGACACGGCTCTCGGACCACGCGGCCCAGGCCTCCGGACGCCTCGTCCGTGCCGTGACGGCCGCCACGCTCGCACCGGTCGCCGCCCTGGCCCTGGCCGCCCCCGCGGCCGCCACACCCGGTACCGCCACCGGCGGCAAGGGACTGCGCTGGGAGGCGTGCGCGGGGGTGAGCACGCCGGACCTGCGATGCGCACGGGTAACCGTCCCCCTCGACCACCGCCGCCCGCGCGGCCGCACCATCTCCGTCGTCATCTCCCGGCTGCCCGCCACCGACCCGGCACGGCGCCGGGGTGTTCTGCTCACCACCGGCGGCGGCCCCGGCGGGCCCGGTGTCCCGCTGCCCGTGAGCCTCGCCCCGGCGCTGTCCCCCGAGGTCCGCGCGCGGTATGACCTGGTCGGGTTTGACATGAGATTCATCGAGCGCAGCTCGCCCATCGGCTGCGGGCAGCCCGAGGAGGAGCCCAGCGGGTTCTGGGTACGCCCCGCGGCCCCCGGACGCTTCCCCGCCGAAGCCGCCGAGGCCCGGCGGTACGCCGAGGACTGCGTACGGGCCTCCGGCTGGGCCCTGCCGCACGCCACCACCGCGAACGCCGCCCGCGACATGGACCTCATCCGCGCGGCCCTCGGCGAGGAGAAGATCTCCTACCTGGGCGGCTCGTACGCCGGGCTGCTCGGCAGCGTCTACGGCACGCTGTTCCCGCGCCGCGTGGACCGGTTCGTACTGGACAGCCCGGTGAACGCCGACACGATCTGGCGGCCCTACGAGATGGGCCGCACCCCTGCGTTCGAGAAGGGAACGATGGCCCTCGCCGCCTGGGCCGCCGGGCGGCACCCCGAGTACGGCCTGGGGGAGACCACCGCACAGGTGCACGCCACCCTCACCGGGATCCTCGACCGGGCCACCCGAGCCCCCATCGTCATCGGCGGTCACCCCTGGACCGTCGGCGAGCTGGGTGCCGTGCTGGTGGCCGGGATCTACGACGAGCGCGCCTTCGGCATCGCCGCCGCGGCCTTCGCCGCCGTCGCGTCCGGACGGGAGCCGTCCCTGCCCTTCCCCATCCGCCCTCCGCGGCCCGAGGGTGTGCCCGGCGTGCCCGCCGGCCACTACACCGCCACCAACATCGCCTACCGCTGCGCCGACGCCCCCTGGCCGCGCGACCCGCGCGTCTACCTGCGCGACATCGTCTCCCAGCGGGACCGCCACCCGCTGTTCGGCCCGGTCAACGCCAACATCAACCCATGCGCGTTCTGGCCTTCCGCCAAGGACGAACCGGTGCGGCTCGACGGCAACCGCGCGCCGGCCGCCCTTGTCGTCGCGGCCCTGCGGGACGTGGCGGTGCCGCCGTCCGTGAGCAGAGCCGTGGCCACCCGCATCCGCGGATCACGCCTCGTCACGATCGACGCTCACACCCACGCCCCGTTCCCGCACTACGGGAACGCCTGCCTCAACGCCACAGTCACCCACTACCTCACCACCGGTGAACTGCCGGCCACCGACACCGCCTGCTGACCCCTCGCCTTGGTGCTCGGACGGCGCTGGTCAGAGGGGTTGTGGCGGGCGAGCCGGCCTGTAGGCCGGGTTCTGTTCTTCGCTGGTGCGAAGAGGCGGCCATCCATCTAGGGTCGTCGTTGCCGACGGCCTCAAGCGGTCTACCCGCGCGACTCGGACGGGTCGCCCTCAAGTGCCGCGCGCGGGGCTCTCTTGCGAGAGTCCCTTCTTGACCTTGCTCCAGGTGGGGTTTACCTAGCCGCTCACGTCACCGTGAGCGCTGGTGGTCTCTTACACCACCGTTTCACCCTTACCTTCCCCGAAGGGGGAGGCGGTTTGTTTTCTGTGGCACTGTCCCGCGGGTCGCCCCGGGTCGGTGTTACCGACCACCTTGCCCTGTGGAGCCCGGACCTTCCTCGGCGGGGCCTGGCCCCGACGCGGCCGCCCGGCCGGCTCGCCTGCCGTACCTGTCAGCCTAACGGATCTCGGGGGTGTTCCCTTGCCGTCAGGGGAGGTGGGACGTGTCGTTGAGTTTGGTGACGAGGTCGGGGCCGTCGGGGAAGTGGTCGACGGCGGACAGGGAGGCGACGTCGAGGTGCATGCGGTAGAGGGCTTCCGGGGGGGCCAGGAGGGCCAGGCGGAGGAGGATCTTGATGGGGGTGACGTGGGAGACGATCAGGATCGTCTTGCCGTTGTGGTCGAGGAGAAGTCTGTCCCTGGCGGCTGAGACGCGCTCGGTGGCCTCGGCGAAGCTCTCGCCGCCGGGTGGGGGGACGGCGGGGTCGGCGAGCCAGGACTTCAGCTCGCCGGGCCAGTGGCGCTGGATCTCGGTGAAGGTGTGGCCTTCCCAGTCGCCGAAGTCGACCTCGCGCAGGGGCTCCTCTACGAGGATCGGTGCGCCGGTGCGGGCCGCCACGGCTTCGGCGGTGGCGCGGGCTCTGCGGAGGGGAGAGCTGACGATCACGTCGATGGCGTACGGCGGTGCGCTGAGGCGGGTGGCGGCGGCCTCGGCCTGGGCCTGGCCGGTGGGGGTGAGCTCGGGGTCGCCGGTGCCGGAGAATCGGCGGTCCACGGAGAACGGGGTCTCGCCGTGCCTGAGGAGGAGGAAGGACGTGGCGGTGGTGGACGGCCCGCGCCAGCCGCCTCCGGTGGTGCGCCGGCTCGTGCTCTCGGTGATCGAGGGGGACGGTTCGGCCGCGGCGGAGGAGGCGGGTTCCGGGGTGAGGTCGAACAGGGGCTCGGCGGTCGAGGACGAGGGATGCGCCGTGGTGGGGAAGGAACGGCCGAAGGGTGAGCCGGGTGGCGGGGAGGCGCGTTCGGTGGTCGCCGGCGGGGTGGCGGCGCCTCGTGGGGAAGTGGTGCCGCTCTGAGTGGTCGGGGGGGTTCCGGAGCGCCAGGTGGTGCCTTTGGCGGCGGCGTCCATGGCTTCGTTGGCGAGGCGGTCGGCGTCGCGGTTGCGTTCCCTCGGGATCCACTTCCAGGTGACGCGGAGGCGGCGGGCCAGGGTGCCGGCTTCGAGGGCCAGGGGGCGGAGGCGTTCATTCTTGATCTTCCAGCGGCCGGCCATCTGCTCGATGACCAGCTTGGAGTCCATGCGGACCTCGACCGTGGCGCCGTCGCCGCCGACGGCGAGTGCGGAGCGCAGGCCCGCGATGAGGCCCTGGTACTCGGCGATGTTGTTGGTGGCCACGCCGATGGCGTCGGCCGTCTCGGCGAGGATCTCGCCGTCGGCGGCCTTGACGACCGCGCCGTAGCCGGCGGGGCCGGGGTTGCCGCGTGAGCCGCCGTCGGCTTCGACGACGAGGTTCACAGGCCCGACTCGGGGGTGCGGACGAGGATGCGGCGGCATTCCTCGCAGCGGACGACCTCGTCGGGGGCCGAGGCGCGGATGCGGTTGAGGTCGGCGATGGACAGGGACACCTTGCAGCCCTGGCAGCGGCCGTGCTGCAGCATGGCGGCCCCGATGCCGTACTGGTCGCGCAGCTTCTCGTACAGGGCCAGCAGGTCGGCGGGAATGTCGGCGGTGATGCCGCCGCGGCGGCCCTTGGTCTCGCCGTCCTCGCCGTCGATGGCCGACAGCGCGGCGTCGCGCTTCTCCTCAAGGGTGGCGAGGCCGGCGGAGACCTCGGCGCGCTCGCCGGTCAGGCGGGTGACCTCGGCGTCGGCGGCCTCACGGCGCTCCATGATCTCAAGCACGACGTCCTCGAGGTCGCTCTGCCTGCGGTGCAGCGACGCGATCTCGGACTGGAGGTTGGACAGGTCCTTGGCGGACGACACCTGGCCGGAGTCGAGCCGCTTCTGGTCGCGGTCGGCGCGCACCCGGACGGCCTCGACGTCGGACTCGGCCTTGGCCTGCTCCCTGGCGAGGTCACCGGCCTCGGTCTCCGCCGCGATCACCTCGGTGGCGAGGCGCGCGAGCCGCGCGGACCGTTCGGCGATCTCGGCCAGTTCTGGCAGCGTGCGGCGCCGATGGGCCAGCCTGTCGAGGACGGAGTCGAGCTCGGCCAGCTGGAGCAGGCGCTTCTGGGCTTCCGGGGCTGCTTTCACTTATTCCTCGCACTGTGCTGTTGTCGTCCAGGCATCGGTGACCGTCGCGGAGACGCGAGTCTCAACATTAATCCCCCTGGCCGCCAAGCCGGACGACACGAGCCGCGCGGCATCGGCCAGCCAGGGCCATTCGGTGGCCCAGTGCGCCGCGTCGATCAGCGCGGGCCCGCCGCAGAACGCGCCGGCCTCGGCGAACTCGCTGGCCGGGTGGTGCCTGAGATCGGCGGTGAGGAACACGTCGGCGCCGCGTGCGTCGCCGAGCAGCGAGTCCCCCGCGCCGCCGCTCACCGCGACCGTGTGGACGACGCGCGCGGGGTCGCCCGCGACGCGCGGCTCCCACGCCGTACGCGGCAGCCCGCGCGCGGCCTGAGCGGCGAAGGCACCCAGCGTCATGGGGGCCGGCAGCGCGCCGACCCGGCCGAGACCGCGGCGGGGATCGTCCGGCGCGGGACGCAGCGGCCGCAGCTCGCCGGTGAGGCCGACGGCGCGGGCCAGCGCGTCGGAGACGCCGGGTGCGGCGACGTCGGCGTTGGTGTGGGCCGTGTACAGCGCGACGTCGTGCCTGATCAGACGGTGGATCAGCGCGCCTTTGGGGGTGGTGGCGGCCACGGAGGTGGTGCCGCGCAGGTACAGCGGGTGGTGCGTGACGATCAGGTCGGCCCCCCAGTCGATCGCCTCCTGCGCGACGGCCGCCACCGGGTCGACCGCGAACAGGATCTTGCGCACCGGATGGGCCGGGTCGCCGCAGACCAGGCCGACGGCGTCCCAGGACTCGGCCCACGCGGGGTCGTACAGGGACTCGAGCTCCGCGACGACCGCGGACAGCGCTGACGGGGACACGTGCGCAGACTACCGGGATGATCACGCCGGTGGTGACCACCACCGGCCCCCGGCGGGGGTGGCGTCGCGGGGAACGCGCCGTAGGCTGAGCCGGGAAGGGAGTGCAACGTGTACCTTGACCTGCATCGGGACGCCGTCGTCGCCGATACGCACAATGACCTGCTGATGGCGGTGTCCGCCAGGCCTCCCGGCCGGTGGTCGTCGTACTTCCGTGACCGCTGGCTGCCGCAGCTCCGGGACGGCGGGGTCGACGTGCAGGTCCTGCCGGTGTTCATCGACGACCAGTTCCGGCCGGAGGGGTCGTTGCGGCAGACGCTGCGCATGATCGAGTGCGCGCACGTGCTGGCCGAGGGCAGCGCGGACGAGGTGAGCGTGTGCCTGGACGGGGACCAGGTGGACGCGGCGCTGGCGCAGGGGAAGATCGCGCTGATCATCGCCATGGAGAGCATGCCGGGGCTGGACGCGAGCGTCGAACTGATCCCGACGGTGTTCCGGCTCGGGGTGCGGGTGGCGTCCATCGCGCACTGGGGCCGTACGGCGCTCGCCGACGGCAGCGGGGAGGACGCGACGGGGAGCCGGCTCACCGCGGCCGGGGTGGAGGCGCTGCGGGAGATGGAACGGCTAGGGATGATCTTCGACGTGTCGCACCTCGGGGCCTCCGGGGTGGCACACGTGCTGGAGATCGCGGCCCGTCCGGTGCTCGCGACCCACTCGTCGGCGCGGGCCCTGCGTGACCACCACCGCAACCTGACCGACGAGCAGATGCGTGCCGTCGCGGCGGGAGGCGGGGTGATCTGCACCAACTTCTACCCTCCGTTCGTGGCGGACTCTCCTGAGGGGTACACGGTGGAGCGGCTCGTCGACCACATCCTGCACACCGAGCAGGTCGCCGGGGAGGGTCACGTGGGGCTCGGGCCCGACTTCCTGGAGGAGGTCATGGCGGATCTGACCCCGCCGTGGTGTGAGCCGTCCGAGGAGGGTCCGGTGTTCCCTGTGGTTCCCGGCCTGCAGGGCCCGCAGGGGTTGCCGTTGGTGACCGAGGAGCTGGTACGGCGGGGAGTGTCCGAGGAGCGGATCAGAGGGATTCTCGGGGGGAACGTGCTGCGGTTGTTCCGCGCGGAGCTCGGACGGCCGGCGGCGGAGCGTCCGGTCGCGGTGGCGGCGGGGTGACCGAGCAGACCGGGCCGTCGTTGCCGTCGGGGAAGTCGGGACCGGCGGGGAAGTCGGGACCGGCGGGGAAGTCGGGACCGGCGGCCCTCGCGGCACTCGCGGCGTTCGAGGCGGAGGGTGCGGCGCGACGGGCCGGGGTCGTGGTGCGGGAGCTGGAGCGGATCTCGGAGTTCCAGACGGTGTTCGCGCTGTTCGACCGGATCTGGCGGGCCGATCCCGGCAGCGCGCCGGTCAGTGTGGAGCTGATGCGGGCCCTGTCGCACAGCGGGAACTACGTCGCCGGCGCCTTCGAAGGGGACACGATGGTGGGGGCCTGCGTGGCGTTCCTCGCCGGTCCGCCTGGCGGAGGGTTGCACTCGCATGTGACCGGGGCCGTGGTGGGGCGGGGGGTGGGGTTCGCGTTGAAGCTGCACCAGCGGGCCTGGGCCGTGGAGCGAGGGCTTGAGCGGGTCAGTTGGACGTTCGACCCGCTGGTGCGGCGGAACGCGTACTTCAATCTGACGAAGCTCGGGGGACGGCCGGTGGAGTACCTGCCGTCGTTCTACGGGGAGATGACGGACGTCATCAACGCCGGGGACGAGTCGGACCGGTTGCTGTTGGTATGGCGGCTCGGGGAGCCGTACGTCCTGGAGGCCTGCGCCGGGAGGCCCCGGGACGCTGCGGCGCCTGAGCACGCCGTGGCCCGGGTGCGGGGGGAGGGTGACCGGCCGGTGGTGTCGCCGGCCGGGGGTGGTGCGGTGTCGCTGGTGGCGACCCCTGCGGACATCGAGGGGTTACGCGCCACGGATCCGGGGGCCGCCAGGGCTTGGCGGTGGGCCGTGCGGGAGGTTCTCGGCGGGTTGATGGAGAGTGGGGGTCGGGTCACCGGGTTCACCAAGGCGGGTGAGTACGTGGTGGAGCTTCCCTGATCCTTTTCTGTTCCGCTGTCCGTGATCCTGGACGGATCACCAGGTGATTCCTGGGGATGTGAGCTAAATGTCCAGGCAGGGTTGCGTGGCGGGTGCGGGTCGGCAGCATGCGGGGGGTGAGTGACGTGAATCTGCTTGATGGACGCGAGTTCGTGATGGTGAGCTCCACGGCGAGTGTCGTGGATCCGTCGGGTCCCACCCGGTTCGTCTACGAGGAGGCGGACGGGGTCGTGTGGGGACGGTACGACGGGGACACCGTGGCGCACGGGAGGTTCGTGGGGACACGGGACGGGGATCTCGTCGAGTTGACGTACGTGCATGTCCTGAAGAGCGGGGAGCGTACCGGGGGGAGGAGCAGTTCCCGGGTCGAGTCGCTGGGGGACGGACGGTTGCGGCTGGTGGAGGAGTTCCTGTTCGAGGGGGACGACGATCCGCAGGTGAGCGTGTGCGAGGAGATCCGCTGATCCGGCGCGTGCGCCGCACCTCTCCTGCGCGGCCCGGTGTGCGTCGGACAGGACGCGGCGTGCCGCCGTGCCTCTCTTGTGCGGCGCGCTGTGCGCCGGACGGGACGCGGTGAGGGTTTTGGGTGGGTGGCCGAGTTGGAGTGGGCCGGCTCTGATGGGTGGGCTGAGACCACAGCGACCCAGATGGGGGTTTTTAATCGAAAAGGCGAAGATTACGACGTCGGCGGTGACCTACCCTCCTTGCGCCACCGGTTGACGTATGTACGAAGGCGCCGAATTCGCCGTACCACGTCCCGCCGCGTCGGCGCCGAACAGAATCGCGTGCGTCAGTGGAGGGTGACGGCGCGGGACCGCGGGGGTGACGGCGCGGGACCACCGGGTGACAGGGCCGGACCGCGGGGGGCGGCGCGGGACCACGGGGGTGACAGAGCCGGACCGCGGGGGTGGCGGCGCGGGATCGCGAGGTGGCGGCGCGGGACCGTGGGGGTGACAGGGCCGGACCGCGGGGGTGACAGGGCCGGACCGCGGGGGTGGCGGCGCGGGATCGCGAGGTGGCGGCGCGGGACCGTGGGGGGACGTGGGTTGTCAGGTGTCGCCGCGTAGGTCGGTTCGGCCTTCTGCGGCGCCTACGAAGCGCATTTTGCCGAGGGGGATGGGGGTGGAGGTTTCGGTGGGGGGTGGGGTGGGGGTCGGGGGGTGGCGGCGGGGGGTGCGGTCGGAGGGGAGGACGTAGGGGCGTTTCAGGACTTCGTCGAGGATGAAGACGGTTTCTGTGGCCTTGACGGCGGGGATGCCGGCCAGGCGTTCGGTGACCAGGGTGTGGACGCTGGCGACGTCCGGCATGCGGATCTGGATCATGGCGTCGTGCTGGCCGGTGGTGATGGCGCAGTACTCGACCTCCGGCATCTGGGCCAGTTGAGCGCGGAACTGTTTCCACATCTGCTGGCGGACGGTGACGAACACCAGGGCCGTGATGCCGAGGCCGGCGCGGACGTGGTCGACCTCGGCGGTGAAGCGTTTGATGACACCGTCGGCGCGCAGGGCCTCGAAACGGGTGTAGGCGCTGGCCCGGGAGATGCCGACGCGTTCGGCGAGGGCCGCGACGGAGATGCGGCCGTTCTCGCGGAGCACCTGAAGGATCTTCATGTGGACGGCGTCGAGCTGGAGACCGATGCCGATACGTCCAGCGAGCCCGCCGCCACGTGATGACCCGCCTGACATTTCGGTCATACCTGAACCCCATCCACTCGATCCGTCTCGCTGCGCTGCCGCGAACCGGACGTTTCGCCGCACAATCCTCGACGACACGCCAACAACCGTCCAGACAGCACAATTCCGGAGGACCAAAAATGGCGACCCCTTCGCGGCGCCGCGCGGCGTGGCAGGTGAGGGCGGCTCTGCTGCCGGTCCTGCTCGCCGGCGCCCTCACTCTCGCCGCGTGCGGTGGCGGCGGCACCCCGGCACAGAGCGGTCAGAGCGGCCAGAGCGGTACGGCGGCCAAGACGCTGGTCGTCGACGCCTCCTTCACCCTCAAGACCGCCGACCCGGGCCGCAACTACGAGCCCACCGGCCTGATCATCGGCAAGGCCCTCTACGACACGCTGCTGACCTTCGAGGGCTCGGACGTGACCAAGCCGGTCCCCTCCCTCGCCGAGTCCTACGAGCAGTCCGAGGACGGCAAGGTCCTGACGCTGAAGCTGCGCCGCGGCGCGACGTTCTCCGACGGTTCCCCGGTGACCGCGGACGACGTGGTGTTCTCGCTGAACCGCGTGCGGGACATGAAGGGCAACCCGTCGTTCCTGCTGGACGGCGTGCAGGTCGCCACGACCGACGAGACGACGGTCACGCTCACCTCCAAGATCGCCAACCCGGCGCTGCCGTTCATCCTGCCGAACCCCGCGCTCGGCATCCTCAACTCCAAGGTCGTCAAGGCCAACGGCGGCACCGGTGACGAGTCCGACAAGGCCGAGACCTACCTCAACGGCGCGTCGGCCGGCTCCGGGCCGTACACGCTGGAGTCGTTCAACGCGCAGTCGCAGGTCGTGCTGACCGCCAACCCCAAGTACTGGGGCCCGGACAAGCCGACGTACACCAAGGTCGTGCTGCGCAACGTCGAGTCGGCCACCCAGAAGCTCAACGTGCAGCGCGGCGACAGCCAGGTGGCCCTCGACCTGTCCGGCGACCAGATCAAGACGGTCGGCGGGGACTACACCAAGGTGCAGACCGCCTCGGCGAACGTGCTGTTCCTGCTCGCCAACCAGGACACGGCGGTCAGCAAGGTCACCACCAACCCCAAGATCGTCGAAGCGATCCGCAAGGGGATCGACTACCAGGGCCTGCTTGAACTGGCCGGCGAGGGCTCGGTGCAGGCCCCCGGCGTGATCCCGACGATGCTGCTCGGCGCGCTCACCCCCGATCAGGCCGTCACGCGTGACGTCGAAGGCGCCAAGGCCGCGGTCGCCGCGTCCGGTGTGAGCAGCCCGTCGGTGACGCTGGAGTACCCGAGCGACCTGACCCTGCAGGGCCTGTCGTTCCAGCCGATCGCCGAGCGCATCCAGGCCAACCTCAAGGAGGTCGGCATCACAGTCGACCTGGCCCCCGCGCCGGTGGCGACCGCGCTGGACAACTACCGCAACGGCAAGGAGGAGCTCGGCCTGTGGTACTGGGGTCCCGACTACCCCGACCCGACCGACTACCTGGTGTTCCTGCCGGGTAAGACCGTGGGCCTGCGTGCCGGGTGGAAGGCCGGCGCCGACAAGGAGCTTGAGGCGCTCGGCGACAAGGCGGCCACCACCATCGGCGACGACGCGCGCAAGCCGCTGTACGGCGAGATCCAGACCAGGCTGAACGCCACCGGGCCGTTCGTGCCGCTGATCCAGCCGGGCCAGAACATCGTGACCGTCCCGTCGGTCACGGGCCTTGAGTTCCACCCCGTGTGGACGGTCGATGTCGCCGCTCTCGGCGCCAAGTGACCCGTCCCCCGGCGGTACGGCGGCGCAGCGCCGCACCGCCGGGGCACGGCATCCGCTGGCGCGGTTCCTGCTGCGCAGGGTCGCGGTGGCGCTGCTGCTCGGCCTCGGGATCACGCTGGTCACGTTCGTTCTGACCAACCTGGTCCCCGGCGACCCCGTGACGGCCAACCTCGGCCAGCGCGCGCTGTCGGACCCGGCGATCGTGGCGCAGTTCCGCGCCGAGCACGGCCTGGACAAGCCGCTGCCGCAGCAGTACCTCACCTACCTCGGCGGGCTGCTGCGCGGCGACCTCGGCATGAGTCAGCAGAGCCACCGTCCCGTGCTGACCGATCTCGCCGAGCTCGTGCCGTCCACCATCGAGCTGGCCGGCGCGGCGATCACGGTGTCGCTGGTCGCCGGGGTGGCGTTCGGCCTGGTGGCGGCGCTGCGCCGGGACCGGCTGCCGGATCACCTGCTGCGGCTGGTGGCGCTGGTCGGCATCTCGGTGCCGACGTTCTGGCTGGCGCTGCTGGCCTTCTACCTGTTCTTCTTCCGGCTGCGCATCGCGCCGGGAAGCGGCCGCATCGCACCGGACATGAGCGCGCCGCCGCAGGTCACCGGCCTGTTCACGGTGGACTCGGCGCTGGCGGGCCAGTGGGACGTGTTCGCGTCGGCCGTGGGTCACCTGATGACACCGGCGCTGGTGCTGGCGGCGTACACCATCGGGCTGCTCATGCGGTTCACCCGCTCGGCGGTTCTGGAGGTGCTCGGCCAGGACCATGTGCGCGCCGCGCGGGCCAAGGGCCTGCCGGGCCGCACGGTGCTGACGCGGTACGTGTTGCGGTCGGCGCTCGTGCCGATCATCACGGTCGCGGGCCTGGCGTTCGGCAGCCTGCTGTCCGGCACGGTGCTGGTGGAGTCGGTGTTCGCGCGGCCCGGCATCGGCCAGTACGCGTACAAGAGCGCCACCACGCTCGACCTGCCGGCCGTGATGGGGGTCGGCCTGGTGGTCGGCGCGGTGTACGTGCTGATCAACCTGGTGGTGGACGTGCTGTACGGCGTGATCGACCCGAGAGTGAGGCTGTCGTGAGGCTCTGGGGCCGCCTGCCTGACGCGTGGCGCCGTCCGCTGGCCGTCGCCGGGGCCCTCGCCGCGCTGGCGTGGCTGGTGGTGGCGCTCGCGGCGCCGCTGATCGCGCCGCACGACCCGCTGGCGCAGGACCTGCCGCGCCTCGCCTCCCCCGGCCCGGGCCACTGGTTCGGCACCGACCAGCTCGGCCGCGACATCCTGTCGCGGGTCATGTACGGGGCCAGGGTGTCGATCCCGCTGACGCTGCTGCTGGTGGTGCTGTCCATGCTGATCGGCGGCGTGCTCGGCGCGTGCGCCGGGTACTTCGGCCGGTGGTTCGGCGAGGTCGTGATGCGCCTCGCGGACCTGGTGTTCGCGTTCCCCACGGTGATCCTCGCCATGGTGGTGGCCGCCGCGCTCGGCGCGAGCCTCACCAACGCGGTCCTCGCCGTGCTGGTGGTGGCGTGGCCCGCGTACGCGAGGGTCACCCGTGGCCTGGTGCTCGGTGTGCGGGAACGTGAGTTCGTGCTGAGCGGCCGGCTGCTCGGGTTCTCGGCGTGGCGGTCGCTGCGGGTGGACGTCCTGCCGAACATCACCGGCCCTGTGCTGGTGCTCGCCACGCTGGACATCGGCACGGCGCTGCTGCTGCTGTCGGGCCTGTCGTTCCTCGGGCTCGGCGCCAAGCCGCCGTCCCCGGAGTGGGGGGCCATGGTGGCGTCCGGCGTCGAGGTGTTCGACAGCTGGTGGGTGGCGACGTTCCCCGGTCTCGCCATCCTCACGGTGGTGCTGGCCTTCAACTTCCTCGGCGACACGCTGCGGGACGCGCTGGACCCGCGGACCGCGCGCGCCATCAAGGAGCGTGCGCTGTGAGCACCCTGAGCATCGAGGGCCTGAAGGTGTCCATCGGGGGCCACGGCATCCTGCGCGGCGTGGACCTGGCCCTGGCCCCCGGCCGGGTGCACGGGCTGGCCGGTGAGAGCGGCTCAGGCAAGACCATGACGGGCCTCGCCACCTTGGGCCTGCTCCCCCACGGCGCTCGCGCGTCGGGACGGATCGCGCTCGGCGACCGTGACCTGCTCGGCCTGCCGCCGCGTGAGCTGAACCAGGTGCGCGGCCGGGAGATCGCCATGGTGTTCCAGGACCCGGCGACCAGCCTGCATCCCATGCTGACCGCCGGCCGGCAGATCACCGAGCACATGCGCCACCACCTGCGTCTCGGCAAGGCGGAGGCGCAGGCGCGCGCCGTCGACCTGCTGGCCCAGGTGCGCATCCCCTCCCCCGCGACGGCGGCGGGCCGGTACCCGCACCAGTTCTCCGGCGGCATGCGGCAACGCGTCGCCATCGCCGTCGCGCTGGCCTGCGGCCCCAAGGTGCTGATCGCCGACGAGCCGACCACCGCGCTCGACGTGACCGTGCAGGCCGGGGTGCTGCGGCTGCTGCGGCGGCTGTGCGACGACCTCGGGCTCGCGGTGCTGCTCGTCACGCACGACCTCGGCGTCATGTCTGCCGTGGCCGACGACGTGAGCGTCATGCGCGGCGGCCTGGTCGTGGAGACCGGGCCGCGTTCCCGCGTGCTGCGTGAACCCGAGCATCCCTACACCCGTGCCCTGCTCGACGCGCTGCCCCGTGAGGCAGGCACCCCGTCCCCGGAGGAGGGCTCGTGACCTCATCGACGACGGCGCCGCTGCTGGAGGTGCGCGACCTGGTCGTGGACCACCGCGCACCGGGACGACCCGCCGTACGCGCCGTGGCCGGGGCCAGCCTCGGTGTGGCGGCCGGCGAGGTCGTGGGGCTGGTCGGCGAGTCCGGGTGCGGCAAGTCGACGCTCGCGCGCGCCGTGTGCGGCCTCACCCCGGCGACCGGCGGCAGCGTCACGTTCGGCGGCACCCCGGTGAGCCGCCTCGGCCTGCGTCGCAGGGACGCCGCGCTGACCGGCGTGCAGATGGTGTTCCAGGACCCGTACGCCTCGCTCAACCCGCGGCGCCGGGTCGGGACGCAGATCGCCGACGGCCTCGCCGTGGCACGCGACCGGACCACGACCCCGGAGGAGATGCTGGAACGTGTGGGACTGCCGGCCGCGATGGCCGCGCGGTACCCGCACGAGTTCTCCGGCGGCCAGCGGCAGCGCGTCGCCATCGCGCGTGCGCTCGCGGCCCGGCCGTCCCTGCTGATCGGCGACGAGCCGATCTCGGCGCTCGACGCGTCCGCGCAGGCCACGGTGGCGACGCTGATGCGCACCCTCGCGGTCGAGTCAGGCGCCGGGCTGCTGTTCATCAGCCACGACCTGTCGGTGGTGCGCATCATCGCCGACCGGATCGCGGTGATGTACCTCGGCAAGATCGTGGAGACCGGTCCGACCGCCGAGGTGTGGGCCCGGCCGAGACACCCGTACACCGAGGCGCTGCTGCGGGCCGTCCCCGCGGCCGACGGCCTCGGCCGGCTCCCCGAGGAGCTCCCCGGCGACGTACCGGACCCGGCCGACCCGCCGCCTGGCTGCCGGTTCCACCCGCGCTGCCCCAAGGCGATGGACGTGTGCTCGCGCGAGGAACCCGCGTCCGGCCCGGTGTCCTGCTGGCTGTACCCGCCGTCATGACCGCCGAGGTCATGGCCGCCGTCCTCGCGCGCATGGCGGAGGCCGGTCTGGACGCCATGGTGCTGCGGCCGTCGATCGACCAGCGATACGTCACCGGATGGCAGCCGGAGGGGTTCCTCGTGCTGGTCCCCGGCCGTGAACCGGTGCTGGCGGCCGGCCCCGAGGAGGCGGCGGAGCTGCTGCCGGCCGGTGCGGCGCGGGTCGCGGTGGACGGCGAGATGCGGGCCCGTGAACTGTTCGCGCTGCGCGTGCAGGCCGACCTGGTGCTGGCGTCGGCGGTGCTCGGGCCGCTGCGCGCACGCAAACGGCCGTCCGAGGTCGCCGCCGTCGGCCGTGCCGCCGAGGCCGCGGACCGGGTGCTCGCCGTGGCGCGGGAACTGCCGTGGTACGGCGCCACCGAGGAAGGCATGGCGCGGCGGCTCACCGGGGAGTCCGGCGCTCCGGGGGTGGTCGCGGTGACGGTGGCCGCCGGGGAGAACACCGCGCGGTCCTGCCACACCTCGACGAGCCGGGTCATCAACCCCGGCGACGCCGTGCAGATCCACGTCACCGCCAGGTACGGCGGCTACCACGCCGTGGCGAGCCGCGGTTTCGTCGTCGCCGAGCCGCCTGAGGACTTCGACGCGCTGCACGCGGTGCTGCTCACCGCCAGGGACGCCGCGCTCGCGGCCGTACGGCCCGGTGCGACGGCCGCCGACGTGCACACCGCGGCGTGGACCGTGCTGGACGACAGCGGCTACGGCCCGTACACGGCCACCGGCACCGGTCACGGCATCGGGCTCGATCCGCGCGAGACGCCGCGGCTGGCGCCTGGGGACGGCACGCCGCTGGAGCCGGGGATGACCCTGGTCGTGGCGCCAGGTGTGCATGTGCCCGATCTGTACGGGGCACGGGTGGGGGACGTGGTGGAGTGCACGCTTTCGGGAGTGCGGCCGATGAACCTGGCCGCTCCGGCCCTGCATGTCCTTGATCCATAGTTTCCGGCAACTTGCCGGTTCGCTCCGGTGACCGCGAATGATGCGCATTTAAGGTGATCACGAGGCGGACACGGGGGGCGGCGGTGATGCCATGGCGCAACTGGTCCCTCCGGACGCAGGTTGCGATCATCGCCGGCGTCCTGACGGCACTGGCGTGTGTGGGGGCGAGCGCGCTCGTCATCCACGGCGTGCGCGGGCCCGCGATCGCCGACCTGCGGCACAAGGTCGCAGACAGGACGCTGGTCGTGGGGTACGGCGCCGAGCAGGGCATGCTGCCGCCTGTCCTGCCGATCCAGCCCATCCCGGCCGTCCAGGTGGTGGACGAGCAGACCGGCCGCATCCTCTCGTCCACTCCGGCCCTGGTGGGCCGGCCACGGCTGAGCCGCCTGTCCCCGGGGCTGGGGCACGCGATGGCGTCCGCCGAGGAGTGTGCCTCGGCCACTCTGCAGGACGGCTGCGCGCTCGTGGTCGCGACACGCGTCCCGAGCCCCCGAGGCGCGGTGCTCGTCTACGGATTCGACCACTCCGTGCCGTGGTACGTCACCCCATGGCTGCTCGTCGTGCTCCTCATGGGGTCTCTCGCCGTGACCGGCGCCGCGGCCTATCTGGCGCGGAGGTTCGTCGAGCACCTCCTGCGGCCGGTGCGTGCCGTCCGTGACAAGCTGGCCGAGGTCACCGCCGACGAGCCGTCCTGGAGCTCCGCCGCGACACCGAGCCAAGAGATCGGCGACCTCGCCACCAGCGTGAACGTCACCTTGGACAAGCTACGCCAGTCGGTGGAACGCCAGCGCCGCTTCGCCTCCGACGCCTCCCACGATCTGCGCAGTCCCATCACCGCCATGCGCGCGCAGATCGAGGAAGGCCTGCTGCACCCCGCCGACACCAACTGGGTGAAAACCGGCGAAGCCCTGATGACCAGTCTGGACCGCCTGCAGGCCATCGTCACCGACCTGCTCCTGATAGCCCGCCTGGACGCCGGCGAACGCATCGTCCGCGGCTACCTGGACCTCTCCGAACTGGTCCGCACCGAACTGAACCACCGCACCCGACGCCGCCGCGTGGTCCTCGGCCTGGAACCCGGCGTCGTCGTCAGCGGCGACCGCCTCCAGCTTGCCCGCCTCCTCACCAACCTCCTCGACAACGCCGAACGCCACGCCACCTCCACCGTGACCGTCCTCGTCCGCCACAGGAACGGCAAAGCCGTCCTCGAAGTCGTGGACGACGGCGACGGCATCCCCGCCGACCAACGCGAAGTCGTCTTCCAACGCTTCACCCGCCTCCCCGCCGGACGAGCCAAAGACCAGCAAGGCACCGGCCTCGGCCTCGCCATAGCCCGCGAAATAGCCCACCGCCACAACGGCACCCTCCGCCTGGAGGACAGCCCCGCCGGCGCACGCTTCGTCCTGACCGTCCCCCTCCTCACCATCCACCCCCCGGACGGCCAACCACCTCACTGAAAACCGGAACAGCCCTCCGAACACGGAGTCCGGACATCCTCAAGGAATGTCCGGACTCCGCGACCTGCTAAACGAGCTCCGCCGCGTGAACCGCCATGTTCACCGCGGTGATCTCCTCGGCCCCCATGACCCGCGCCATCCTGCGGTACTTCTCCGCCTCGTCCCCACGGTTCCGCCGGTCCAGCGTCCGTGCCAGCGCCTGGTAGGCCCACCCGTTACAGGGATCGATCTCCACCAGCCGCCGGAACGCCTCCTCGGCCCTCCCGAGCTGCGCGCTGTGGAAGTAGGCCCTCCCCAGCAACTCCACGACGGCCCTGTTCCCCGGCTCCTCCGCCACGATCGGCACAAGGATCCGCGCCGCCTCCTGGTAGTCCTGCGCGTCGAAGTACATCACCGCGCGCTGGAACTCCTCGTAGCTCACCGTGAGCCCTTTCTTCCGGACGTCACCCGATGGACAACGGGTTCGACGTCCGTGGAACACCTGGCCCTCACCGGCTGTTCCCCGCTGCTCAGGGACCGGTCTTGAGATCCTGAACGAACAACGTCCACTCGGCCGCCGCGAACCGCAGCACCGGGCCGCCGGGCCGCTTGGAGTCACGCACGGCATAGCCGCCGTCCGGCAGATTGGCGACTTCGACGCAACTGCCGCCGTTTCCCCCGCTGTAGCTGCTCTTGCGCCAGTTCATGAACTTCCTTCCGAGCTAGGCGAAGGTATCCGCCGTCCGCCTGATCAAGTCCAACGATCCACGGGGATCCAGTGCCGACGCGCGCAAGTCGTCGAAGGCACGGGTGTAGTTGCGCACAGCATCACGCTTCTCAAGGTAAAGACTTCCGGCGGCGTACTCCAGATAGGTGACGTCGTCCGCACCGTCCTCGTTGAAGGTCACTATGGTGAAAGGTCCCATCATCGCCGCGTGCGCGCCTACTCCGTAGGGCAGGATCTGCACCGTGACGTTCGGAAGCTCGGCCACATCGGCGAGCCGTCGAAGCTGTTCTCTCATGACCGCCGGTCCTCCGACACACCGTCT
Organism: Sphaerisporangium rubeum; assembly: GCF_014207705.1. Classification (NCBI taxonomy): domain Bacteria; kingdom Bacillati; phylum Actinomycetota; class Actinomycetes; order Streptosporangiales; family Streptosporangiaceae; genus Sphaerisporangium; species Sphaerisporangium rubeum. The sequence continues at coordinate 2,538,810 of NZ_JACHIU010000001.1, read as the reverse complement.
GATGGCCGCCTCATTGAGTACGGTCCAGAACTCAAGTGGGTCCTCGGTTCGCGTGACGGTCTCCTGACGAGCCATGCGCAAGCGGTGCCGGAATGGGCCGGGGAACTCGGGACGGTGGCGTGCGGGGGGAGAGGGTTGCGACTGGTGGACGCGGTGAGTGCGTGCTGGGGGGTGACGGTGGGGCATCGGCGGACGGTGACGTGGGTGGAGGTGGCGGCGAATTCGAGTGGGGTACAGTCATAGCGTCCTGTTGTCTCTGATCGAGGTGGACGTTGTACATCTGAGGTTCGCGATCGCCGCGCGGTACGGCTCCAGCCGTACGGGACGTCACTTTGTGGCGGTGCGTGGATGCGACCTCGGTGTATGAGCCGGGAATCCCTCGATGCCAGGACTGTTTCCTGTCGGCTCGGCTGCCGCGTGGCGCTCGCATACGGAGTTCCTGTACGGACGCGACGATGCGGGTGAGCGATGAACGACATCAGTACGGCCGGGGCTTCGGTCAGTTGCTCGGGGCTGTCTTTCCGGTGGCCGGACGGGACGGCCGTGTTCGACGGGTTGTCCCTGACGATCGGACGGGGACGTAACGGGCTCGTGGGGAGCAACGGGACGGGGAAGTCCACGCTGTTGCGGCTGATCGCGGGACGGTTGACGCCGTCGGCGGGGTCGGTGACGGTGAGCGGGAGCCTCGCGTATCTGCCGCAGAACGTGACGCTGGACACGGGGATGCGGGTGGAGGAAGCCCTTGGGATCGCCGAGAGGCGTGCGGCGCTGCGGGCCATCGAGGCGGGGGACGTTCGTGAGGAGCACTTCACGGTTCTCGGGGACGACTGGGACGTGGAGGAGCGTGCGCTCGCGACGCTCGGCGGGCTGGGGCTGGACGGGGTGGCGCTGGACCGGACGGTCGGTGCGCTGTCGGGGGGACAGACGGTGCTGCTGCGGCTCGCGGCGGCGCTGCTGGAGCGGCCGGATGTGCTGTTGCTGGACGAGCCGACCAACGATCTCGATCTGTTCGCGCGGCGGCGGCTGTACGACGCGGTGGAGTCGTGGCGGTCCGGAGTCCTCGTGGTGGTGAGTCACGACCGGGATCTGCTGGAGCGGGTCGACCGGATCGGGGAGCTGCGTGGTGGCGCGGTGAGCTGGTACGGCGGGGGGTGGTCGGCGTACGAGGACGCGGTGGCGGCGCAGCGGGAGACGGCGGAGCGGGTGCTGCGTACGGCGGAGGCCGATGTGCGGCGGCAGAAGAAGGAGCTGGAGGACGCGCAGATCAAGATCGCGCGCAGGCAGCGGCAGAGCAGGAAGGCGGACGCGCAGCGGCGGGCCTCGCGCATCGTCGCCGGGGAGAAGAAGCGCTCGGCGCAGGAGTCGGGTGACAAGCTGCGGCTGCTGCACGAGGACCGGCTGAACGAGGCACGTGAGCGGCGCGAGGAGGCGGCCGGCGCCGTCAGGCCGGACGCCGAGATCCGGGTCGACCTGCCGCACACCGCCGTACCCACGGGACGTTCGGTGCTGAGCCTGGACGGGCTGGGCCTGCCGTACGGCCGGCTGCGGGAAGCGAACCTGCGGGTGCACGGGCCCGAGCGGGTCGCGCTGGTGGGCCGCAACGGGGCCGGGAAGACCACGTTGCTGCGGGTCCTCGCCGGGGAGCTGGCGCCGGCGGCCGGGGAGGCCCGGGTGCACGTGCCGCTGCGGTTCCTGCCGCAGCGGCTGGACGTGCTGGACGACGCGCTGAGCGTCGCGGGGAACGTCGCACGGCTCGCGCCGGGGGTGACGGACAACCACATCCGGTCCCAGCTCGCACGTTTCCTGTTCCGGGGTGAGCGCGCCGGTCAGCTCGCCGGCACCCTCTCCGGCGGTGAGCGGTTCCGCGCCGCGCTCGCCGCGACGATGCTGGCCGAGCCCGCTCCACAGTTGCTTCTGCTCGACGAGCCGACCAACAACCTCGACGTGGCGAGCGTCCGCCGCCTCACGACCGCGCTGGAGTCCTACCAAGGGGCCCTGGTGGTCGCCAGCCACGATCTGGCCTTCCTCGCGTCGGCGGGGATGACCCGTTGGCTCCTCCTCGGCGAGGAGCTGACCGAGACCACCGCCGAGGAGGTACACGAGCTGCTGGCGGCCTCAGCGAGCGGCTGAGTCCCCCGGCTTGGTCGTGCCGTCCTCGGCCGCCGGAGCGTCCTCCTGGCCGTCTCCCTGGCCGTCCGGTGCCGCGTCGTCCTCCTCCTTGTCGGGGGTGGGTGGCGCGGGGCGGCAGGACGAGGCGCAGCCGCCGAACCTCGCGGTGTTCAGCTCGGTGAAGGGGGTGGCGGGGGTGCCTTTCAGCGCGGCGAGCATGGTGTCGCGCCAGATGGGGCCGGGGATGGTGGCGCCGAAGACCGCGCCGTAGTAGCGGCCGCCGATGGTGACGCCGTTCAGTTTGTGCGCGATGGCGCCTCGGGGGTCGCCGATGCTGACGGCGCCGGCGAGGTCGGGGGTGAAGCCGGCGAACCACGCGCTGGCCTGGTCGTCGTTGGTGCCGGTCTTGCCGGCGGCGTCGCGGCCGATGCCGCCGACGGCCCGCATGGTGCCCTTGGTGAACACCCCGGACAGCACGTGCGCCGTGGCGTCGGCCACCTCGGGGTCGAGGGCCTCGCGGCACCGGGGCCGCAGGTCGGTGGCCTTGCCGTCCCGGTCGAGGACCTTGGTGATGGACATCGGCGCGCAGTACCGGCCTCTGGCGGCGATGGCGGCGTACGCGTTGGCGACGGTCACGGGGTCCATCTCGTTGATGCCGAGGGTGAACGTCTCGTACTGCCGCAGCGGCCGGCCGTCGGCGCGCCTGATGCCGAGGGACCGCGCGGTCTGCACGGTGTCGCACAGCCCGACGCGGCGTTCCAGCTCCATGAAGAACGTGTTGACCGACTCCCAGGTGCCGGTGCTGAGCGACTTGAAGCCGGGTGAGCCCTCGTCGTTGGTGACGGTGTGCGTGGGGTCGCCGACCCGGCCGCCTGAGCAGTCGACGAAGTCGCCGTACCCGGAGGCGCGGAAGCCGTTGCCGACGGTGAAGCCGTCGTTGACCTTCATGCCTTTCTTCAGCGCCGTGATCAGGGTGAAGGTCTTGAACGTCGAGCCGGCCTGGAAGCCGCCGATGCCGCCGTGCGCCTCGTCGGCCACGATGTTGTACGACACCTCGCGGTCCCGCGCCGACGTGCCGTACCTGCGGCTGGCCGACATCGCCTTGATCATGCCGGTGCCGGGCTGGACGAGCGCCTCGGCGGCCACCGCCTGGTCGGACGCGTGGACGTACCGCCTGATCGCGCGGTCGGCCGCGGCCTGCGCACGCCGGTCCAGCGTCGTGTGGATGGTCAGGCCGCCACGTGACAGCAGCAGCGCGCGGTCCCGCTGGGTGGCGCCGAACGCGCGGTCCCGCAGGAACTCCTCGCGCACGTACACGCAGAAGTACGGGTACGGGCTGGCGACGCAGCCACCGGGAAGCGGCGTCCCCTTGTAGCCGAGCTTCTGCGCCTTAGCCGCCGCGGCCTGCTCGGCGGTGATCTTCTTGAGCTGCACCATGCGGTCGAGCACGACGTCGCGCCGCGCCAGCAGCCGCTTACGGTTGGCCGCACCCCCCTCGGGGTCGGTGGCCGTGGGGAGCTGTACCGCGCCGGCCAGCGTGGCCGCCTGCGCGAGCGTGAGCCGCGAGGCGTGCACCCCGAAGAACCGCTTGGCCGCCGCCTCGATGCCGTTGGCCCCCGCGCCGAAGTACGCGATGTTGAGGTACTTCTCCAGGATCTGGTCCTTGGTGTACTTCTGCTCCACCCCCATCGCGTACCGCAACTCGGTGAGCTTGCGCGCGTAGCTCGACTCCAGAGCCTTGGCCTTCTCGTCGTCGGTGACCGCCGTGTTCAGCAGCACCTGCTTGACGTACTGCTGCGTGAGCCCCGACCCCCCTTGGCTCACTCCCCCGGCCTGGAGGTTCTTCGCCAGTGCACGCACCGTGCCTTCGACGTCGATGGCCCCGTGCTGGTAGAACCGGTAGTCCTCGATCGCGACGATGGCCGTCCGCATGACCTCCGCGACCTTGCCGAGCGGCACGATCTCCCGGTAGGTGTCCCAGAACTGCGCGATCGGCCTCCCCCCGGCGTCCACGACCGTGGTCTTCTCCGCCAGCGGCGGCTCCGACAACGCGAGCGGCGTGAGATCCTCCGCCGCCCCCGCGATCACCGACCCCGCTCCCCCGACCGCCGGCAACGCCAGCCCCGCGGCCAGCAACCCCGCCATGGCCCCGACCATCACCAGATGCGCGATCTTGGCCCCCGTCCCCTGCGGCACCTCGGCCAGTGACGCGACCGCGGACTTCGCTTCGCGCCGCATCAGTGCCCCCCGGGAACGGGACCGAGCTCCAGGACGGCCAGCGCCGTGAACGTGGCGCGCCGGAGGAACCGCATGTGTCGTGCCTTCCGTCGATGGACGTGAGTACGACGGGCAGTCTGTCGCCACCATCCGATGCCGTCAAAGACAGATAAGCACCGGTTCGTACCTGAAAGGCGTGATTTTGCCACTCGCGCTTCCCCCGTTCGTGCTCACTCACTTCGGCGGCCCAACCGATTCCCCCTATCCGCGCAAGTTGTGTCGGACATAATATGGGTATGAGGAAGTTGCGCTTCTACCGCTCGGCACGGAAGCACCGCATCGGGCGAGCGCATGCCCTTCACGTAGTGAGATCAGGCCCCCCGGTCATCGTCCCGGCGGGCGACCCCGGCCTGGAGGATCGGTGGGTGTGGATCGGGGAAGACGATCGGGGCATCGAGTTGGAGGTGATCGGCATTCTCACCGAGAAGTCCCTGGTGATCCTGCACGTGATGCCGACCGCTTTTAGGAGGACAAAGCCATGACCGAGCATGAGGCAGGCTGGCCACCTGAGGACATCGAACTTGCCTTGGACGACGACTCTGAGATCGACGGCGATTCTGAAGAGATCTACGACACCAAGGGGAACCGGATCACCGACCAGTACGTGGACGCGGCCGTCGCCGATGTTCATCGTGCCATCGCCGAAGGTCGAGTGCCGGTGCCGACCGGCCGCGGGGGACGTCCGTCCCTTACCGGCGACGCCGCGCACTCCCCCCGGGTCTCTTTCCGGGTTCCCGAGGAGTTGAGGGAACGAGCTAAGACGCGGGCCGCTCAGGAAGGCAAGACGATCTCGGCGCTGGCCCGGGAGGCCTTCGAGCAGTTCCTCAGAGCGGGATGAGCAGGGCCGGTCCCCGCCGGGGTGGCGGGGACCGGGGGCCGGGTTATTTGGTGAGTTCGAGTACTCCCCAGTGGGAGGTGTCGAGGTAGGAGCGGCCGGTGGGGTCGTTCCAGGTGACGGCGGAGGTTCTGGCGGGGCCGGTGGCGTCGTTGACCTGGAGGTCGAAGCCCAGGTAGGTGCCCTTCTTCGGGGTGATGGTGGGGAGGGCTATCGACGCCTCCACCACGTAGCCGCCGGGGATGATCTTGACGGCGCTCGTGAGGTTGTCCTTCACGGCGAAGGCGTCGAAGGTGCCGCCTATGGTCTGCTTGCCGGTGTAGGAGACGCGGTACTGGCCGTCGTCGTCGTCGTAGCCCTTGGTCTTGTTGTCGGCCGGGTCGACGAAGATCTCCACCGAGTCCTGCTGGTAGGCGTCGGGGGACTCCTCGCTGAGGGACGGGTCGGTGACCTTCGCCAGGACGTAGAGGTTCTTGTCGTCCCACAACGTGCGGATCCTGGCGGTGGCGCCGGTGGTGCCCTGGATCCAGGTGGCGGTGCGGAACTCGGGGGACCTGGACCACACGGGGTCGGCCACGCCGTCCAGGACGGGGGTGCCCTTGGCGGCCTGGGTGCGCTGGACCTGGGGGGTGAGGGTCAGTTCGCCGGACCAGGTGGCGCTCTTACCGGTCTTGCCGTCCAGGGCCGTCAGCTCGAACGGGACGGTGGCGCCTTGGGTGGCGGTCGCGGGGAGGGTCGCCTCGACGCGGTAGCCGCCGGGGGTGGCCGTCGCGCGGTACCAGGTGGCGGTGCCGTCGCGCTTGGAGGTGCGGGTGGTGGTGCCGGCCCTGAGGGTGAGGGTGTCGGTCCTGTCGCAGGTGGGGTCGGTGACCTCGGTGAGAACGCTCAGGCCGGACGGGGACCAGCGGGCCTGGAAGGCGGCGGACACGGTGCCGATCCGCGCGACCGGGGTGTCCGGCAGGATGTCCCACTCGGGCTCGCGGGATCCGTCCAGCTTCACGGTGCCGCGCGGGGCCTCGCCGCGGCGGACGAGCGCGGGCAGGCGTGCGGGGTCGACGACACCCCAGTACGCCGGCTTGGCCTGCAGTTCGTCGTCGAACAGCAGCGGCGGGTTGAGCCGGGTGATGGGGAACGTCGACAGCCACGTGCCGTCGTCGGCGAGGCCCCACACGGTGACGGACGACAGCGACGAGGCCTGGCGGCGGAACACGTCGAACAGTTCCTTGTACCGGTACCCCTGCAGGGCCAGCACCTCGGCGGGGACGGTGGTGTAGGACGACACGAAGTCGGTGTACACGCTGACGTCCAGCTCGGTGACCTGCTGGTCCAGGCCGAGCGGCTTGAAGTACTCGATGGTCTTCTCGACCTCGGCCGCCGGCGGCTGCTCGATGTTCAGGTGCAGCTGGTGGCCCACCCCCTGCACCGGCACGCCTTCGCGCTTGAGCTTCTTGACCAGGTTGAACAGCGCCTCACGCTTGCGCGGGAACTCGGTGTTGTAGTCGTTGATGACGAGCTCGGCCGCCGGGTCCACCTCGTGCGCGACGCGGAACGCCGTGCGGATGAAGTCGTAGCCGGTGATGGTGAACCACTTGCTGCGGCGCATGCCGTCCGGCTGGTACTCGTCCACGACCTCGTTGACGACGTCCCACACCTTGATCTTGCCTTTGTACCGGCCGACGACGGTCCTGACGTGGTTCTCCAGCCGGGACAGCAGCAGCGCCTTGTCGGCGGCCGAGGCGGTGAGGTCGCGGTCGCCGTCCTTGAAGACCCAGTCCGGCGTCTGGCTGTGCCAGGCCAGGGTGTGGCCGCGGAACTGCATGCCGTGCCGCTGCGCGTAGTCCACCAGGTAGTCGGGGTCGGTGAAGACGAACTGGCCCTCGGCGGGCTCGGTGGCGTCCCACTTGAGCGCGTTGCCGGGGGTGAGGCTGCCGAAGTGCTTGGCGAGCAGCTCGCCGTGCACCCCGAGGGTCGACTCGCGCGCCACCGCGGCGCCGAAGGTGAACGGCACGGTGTCCTTCACCGACGGGATGCCGGTCTGGATGGGCTTCGGCTCGACGTACGTGAGCGCGAAGTCGTCGATGTAGAACGGGAACGTGCCGGAGGACGACTCGATGTACACGCTGAGGAAGTCCACGTCGTACGCCAGGGTGTAGGTGCCTCTGAGCCGCACCCACTGGCCCTGCGGTATCGCCTGCGGCGCCGCCACGCGCTCGTAGCTCGGCGTGCCGCCGGTGCGCCGCTCGACGGACATGCCGAGCTCGCCGGCGGTGACGTCCGGCCCGAGCCGCACCCACACCGACAGGTCGTACTTGGAGCCCTTGGTCATCTTGCCGAGGACGCCGAGCGACGGCCCGTCCCAGAAGTCCTGCCGCGCGGTGGACAGCAGGCTGCGGGTGCCGCCGTGCGCCTGGTCGGTGGTCACCGTCAGCTGCGCGGCGGCGCGCGGGGACCAGCCCTGCGTGGTGCCGCTCTCGAAGTCGCTGGCCGCGCCGGACGTGCCGGGGTCGGTGTCGGAGGTGACGGTGACGTCGTCCAGGTAGTACCGGCCGGTCGGGTCGGAGCTCTCGGCGTACAGCTCCAGGGTGGACTCGGCGGAGAAGGTGTAGGTGCCGGAGATCTCCACCCAGCCGGCGTCGGTGACGGTGGCCGCGCCGACGCGTTCGTAGGTGGTGGCGCCGTCGGTGGTGCGCTGCATGGTGAGCGCGACGGTGGCGGACGGCTGGCCGGCGGTGAGGCGCGCGTACGCGGTGATGTCGTACCGCACGCCTGCTTCGAGCGGCGGGGTGACCGAGGCGCCGTTCCAGGTGTCGGTCCTGCCGGTGACGAGCAGGGAACGTTCTCCGGTGCGGGCCGCCTCGGTGGTCGCGGCGACCGTGACGCCGCCGCCACGCGCGTACCAGCCCTGCGGGGTACCGTCCTCGAAGCCGTACGCGGCGATCGTGGTGGCGGCCGCGAGGACGGCCGTGGCGAAGGTCAGGGGCAGGGCCAGGCAGAGCAGGACGGCCGCCACCCGGGAACGGGGGAAGGTCACGCGAGTCTCCTCAAGGATCGCGAACGAGGGCCACCGGCCGTCCCCTCGGCCGGTGACCCTTTCTCGGACGGACTCAGGTCAGGTTGCCGGTGAGCAGCTCGATGAGCCGTTCGCGGCGCACGCAGCCGTCCAGCGTGAACGAGTCGGCGAGCGCGGTGAGCTCGCCGTCGTCCAGGCCGGCGAACAGCGCGGCGTACTCAGGCAGCAGGGCCTGCGCGATCAGGATGTGCCTGATCAGGTCGTCGGTCTGGTACCTGGCACCCCACGGGTAGGGGTTCCAGTCGGGGAACTCGTCCTCCACCAGGCGGTGCACCGGCGTCAGCACGTCGCCGGACTCCTCCATGGTGGAGCCCCACCGGTCGGCGCCGAGCCGCTTCTTCTTGGCGATGAAGTCGCCGAACCGGCTCAGGTACGGCCCGGCGGGGTCGGCGTGCACCAGCCCCTGGAGCCCGACGTCCTTGTACGTCCACAGCGACCAGCCGGCCTCGTGCGCGTCGAAGATCTCCAGCTGGTCCGACAGGACCTGGTACCGCATCTCGTCGACGACCGGGTCGCCGGTGTAGACGGGGCCGAACTCGCCGACCCACAGCGGTGTGCCGGTCTCCCGCTGGAACGCGGTGCGCCGCTCGAAGGCCAGCTCGAGCTGCTCGCGGTCCACCCACTCGCCGCGGGTGTACCCCGGGTACGGCCCGCCGTGCGCGAAGCCGGCGAGCGCGTAGTCGTGGCAGACGAACACTGTGTTCTCGTAGACCTCACGGAAGATCGAGAAGTCCGTGGAGTAGGTGTTGCCGTCCAGGAAGAGCACGTGGCCGGGGTCCACGGCCCGCAGCGCCTTGACCAGGCGGTCGTAGAACGGGCCGATCACCCGGCCGGAGACGTCACCCGGCTCGTTGACCGGGTTGTACCCGGCGACCCACGGGTTGTCCTTGTACCGGTCGGCCATGAACTCCCACAGGTGGACCACACGGTCCTGGAAGTGCCGGTGCAGCCAGAAGGACGCGACGTGGGTCGGGTTGTCCGAGTGCCAGTGCTGGTTCTGCGAGCCCGGCAGCGCGTGCAGGTCGATGACGCTGTAGATGCCGTGCTCGCCGAGCAGTCCGATGACCCGGTCGAGGTGCCGGAACCCGGACTCGATGATCTCCATCGGACGTTCGTCGGACTCGAAGTGCCGGTAGTTCACCGGGATGCGCACGCAGTTCATGCCGATCCGCGCGAGCAGCGCGGCGTCCTCGGGTCCGAAGAACGACGTGATCAGCCGGTCGAAGAACGCCTCGGCCCGGTCGTCGCCGAGCACGGCGCGCACGGCGCCGCGCATCGACGACTCGTTGGCCGGGTAGCCGGTGATGAAGTTCTCCATGTTCATCCAGCCCCCGAGGCCCACTCCACGCAGCCGTACCGGGGTACCGTCGGCCGCGACGAGGCGGGATCCGGACACACGCAGGTTCATCAATGCTCCTTGGGAAAGCGTCAGGGGCCGCCGGGGCTCACGCGCGGCGAGGAAGGGGCCGCAAGGGTCATCCCTTGGTGGCTCCCGCCGTCAGGCCGCCGATGAGCTGGCGTTCGGCCACGGAGTAGAACGCGAGCGCGGGTACCATCGCGAGCACCACGTAGGCGAGCACGCGAGCGGTGTCCGAGGAGTACTGGCCGTTGAACTGCTGGACGCCGAGCGGCAGCGTCCACAGACCGGGGTCGTTCAGGATGACCAGCGGCAGGAAGAAGTTGTTCCAGCTGCCGACGATGGCGAGCACCGACACCGTGGCGAGCGCGGGCCTCGCCATCGGGAGCAGGATCCTCCAGAAGAACCCGAAGCTGCTGCACCCGTCGATGGTGGCGGCCTCCTCCACCTCGCGCGGGATGGTGCGGAAGAACGACCGCAGCACGATGATGGTGACCGGCAGGCCGAACGCCGCCTGCGGCAGGATCACGCCGAGCGGGTTGTCCAGCAGCCCCATGTAGCGCAGCAGGACGAACAGCGGCAAGGTGGCCACCGCGAACGGGAACATCAGCCCGACGGTGAACAGCAGGAACCAGAACTCCCTGCCGCGGAAGGCGAATCTGGCGAACACGAACGACGCCATGGCCGCGAGCCCGACGACGATGACGGTGGTGGCCATCGCGATGAAGACGCTGTTCCACACCTGCTGCCAGAACGACCCCGAGAAGATGACCTCGGTGTAGTTCCCCGGCTGCCACGGGTCCGGCAGGCCGAAGGGGTTGGTGGACAGCTGCGCGGTGGTCTTGAACCCGCCGATGAGGCCGAACAGCAGCGGGATGACGACGATCGCGCCGATCACGATGGCGATCGTGTGCAGGGAGACCGCCTTGACGACCTTCCGCCGGCTCGTCCTGGCGGGCCGCGCGTGGCGGCGGCCGTCGAGGGTGGCCGTCATCGCTGGTCTCGCATGGTGGTGATGGCTCCTTCTGTGTCACGGCGCATGACGAAGCGCTGGTAGCCGAGCGCGAAGACCAGGCTGATGAGGAACATGGCGACGCTGATGGCGCTGGCGTAGCCGATCTGCGTGCGTTTGAAGCCGAACTGGAACATCGTGATGGCCATCGTCTCGGAGGAGTGGATCGGCCCTCCGGAGGTGAGCACCCAGACCAGGTCGAAGAGCTGGATCGTGCCGATGATCGACAGGAAGACGCTGATCCTGATGGTCGGCCCGAGCAGCGGCAGCGTGACGTAGCGGAACTGCTTCCAGCTCCCCGCGCCGTCGATGGCGGCGGCCTCGGTCAGCTCCTTGGGGATGCTCTGCCGGCCGGCCAAGTAGAGGATCATGTGGAAGCCGAAGTACTTCCACGTCATCACGATGAAGATCGAGTACATCACCGTGGACGGCTCGGCGAGCCAGGTGGACTGCAGCGAACCGAGACCGATGGCGTCGAGGATCTGGTTGGCCAGGCCCCCGTCCGGCGACAGGATCATGGTGAACAGCACGCCGGTGATGACCTCGGACAGGACGTACGGCGCGAAGAACAGCAGCCGGTAGAACGCTCGTCCCCGCATGCGCTGGTTGAGCAGCATGGCGAGGCCGAGGGACAGCGGCAACTGGATGAGCAGGGACATGACCAGCAGGAACAGGCCGCGTCCGAGGTCTCCCTTGAAGACGGGGTCCTCAAGGAGCCTGGTGTAGTTGTCCAGGCCGATGAACTGTGTCGGCAGGCCGCCGAGGCCGTTCCACTTGAAGAAGCTGGTGTAGCTCGCCAGCAGGATGGGAGCCAGCACCAGCAGGCAGAACAGCACCAGGGCCGGCAGCATGAACAACGTGATGGTGAGCAGGCCTTTGGTCTTGCGGCGGCGCGCCGTCGGCGCGGCCGGCGGGCTTCCCCTGCCCGGCGGGTTCGCCACGATCCCCCGTCGATCATCCGTCAGCGCCGGACGTGTCATCTCGCTCCTTCACGCGCGGGCCGCTCGCACCGGCCCGCGCGTCTCGTACGGCGTCACGGCCCCCGACGCGCACCCCGTGTGGCGGGGACGCGCCGGGAACCGCGCCGGCGCTGCTACTCGGACTTGGCGACCTGCGTGATGGAATCGGCGACCTGCTCAGGCGTCTTCTGGCCCGCGATGAGGGCCGCGACGCTGTCGTTGACCTCCTGGCCGACGGCCGGCGGGTACGCCTGGTCCAGGTAGAGCTGGAAGCCGGTCGCGGCGGCGAGCTGGTTGGCGACGATCGACAGGTTCGGGTCCTTGACCACGGACTCCTCACCCTTCAGGACCGGCAGTACCGCACCGGTCTCGACCTCCTGGCGGTGCTGCTCGGCGGAGGAGATGAACTTCAGGAAGTCGACGGCCGCCGGCGGCGCGTTGACGCCGACCGCGTAGCCGCCGCCACCGCCGAAGGCGTCACCGATGTTGCCCTTGCCGCCCTCGACGGCCGGGAACGGGAAGAAGCCGAGGTCCTCGCCGAGGCCCTTGCCGGAGTCCTTCTGCACGGTCGGGGCCCACTGGCCCATCAGCTCCATGGCGGCCTTGCCGTTGGACACCTGCGCGGCCTGGCCGTCCGTCGAGCCGTAGCCGGCGCCGAGGAAGCCCTTCTGGAACGGCTGGAGGTCGGCGAGCTCCTTGAGCTTGACCCCGGCCTGGATGAACTCGGGCTTGTTGAAGTCGTCGTCGACCGCGGCCTGCTGGAGCGCCGGGAGGCCCGCGATGCGCATCGCGAGGTAGGCCCAGTAGTAGTGGCCGGGCCACTTCTCCTTGCCGGCGAGCGCGATCGGGGTGGTGCCGGAGCCCTTGAGCTTCTTCACGGCGTCGATGAACGCGGTCCAGGTGGCCGGCGGCTCGGTGATGCCGGCCTTGTTGAAGAGCTTCTTGTTGTACCAGAAGCCGACCATGCCGATGTCGTGCGGCACGGCGTAGGTCTTGCTGTCGAACTGGTACGCCGACAGCGCCGCCGGGGTGAAGTCGGCGAGCCAGGTCGCGGCCTCGGAGGAGAGGTCCTTGACCAGGCCGGCGTCCACCTGCTGCTTCAGGACGCCGCCACCCCACGTCGTGAAGAGGTCCGGAGTCTTGCCGGACTGGGTAACCGTAGCGATTTTGGCCTTGAATGCCTCGTTCTCGATGGGTACGTTCTTAATCGTGACGTTGGGGTGTGCGGCCTGGTACTCCTTGACCTTCTTCACCCAGAACGACTTGAGCGGCTCGGTGGTGGAGATGTTCCACCACTCGACGGTGACCTTGGCGTCGGACGACGACGCAGGCGCGGCGCCGGTGTCGCCTCCTCCACCGCCACAGCCCGCCATGAACAGCGCGCTCGCGGCCAGTAAAACCACACCTCGCCGGCTCAACGACATCGCAGTGGTTCCCTTCTTGATCAACGGGAGGGGACCGCAGAAGAACTCCCGGCCACTCCCGCGAGTTTCTGAAACTTTCTTTGGCAACCCCGAATGTTTCGTGACCCGGAGAGTACGTAAACCGCGTGTAACGCGTCAATAGCCTGGCCGGAACCGTTACAGGAACCTGAACCCTCGTGGCTCGGGACTTGCGAAGTTGCACATGGTGCCCTACGCAGCCGCAACCGAAAGCTTTCGGATAAACTCCCTGGCATGTCAGTGAAGAGGCGGGTCACCATCGCCCTGATCGCCGAGCAGGCCGGGGTCTCGGTCCCGACCGTCTCAAAAGTCGTCAACGGGCGGCCCGAGGTCGCCCCCGATACCCGCCGGCGGGTGGAGCGCCTGCTTCACGAGCACGGCTACCGGCGCAGAACCGGTCAGGGCGACGGACCGGTCGGCCTGGTCGACCTGGTGTTCGCCGAGATTGAGAGCCCCTGGGCCATGGAGATCATCAGGGGTGCCGAGACGGCGGCGCGCGAGGCCGAGGCCGCCGTGGTCGTCTCGGTGCTGCACACCCACTCAGGACCCGGACGCGACTGGCTCGACCGCATCGCCGCGCGCCGCACCGACGGGGTGGTGCTCGTCGCCTCCCGGCTGACCCGGCGCCAGCACGGCCAGCTCCTCGCGCGCTCCATACCGTTCGTCATCGTGGACCCCGAAGGCGAGCCGGCCCCCGACGTCGCCTCCGTCGGCGCCACCAACTGGCACGGCGGGCTGGCCGCCACCCGGCACCTGCTGGAGCTCGGCCACCGCAGGATCGGCATGATCGGCGGCCCGCCGGAGATGCTGTGCAGCCGCGCGCGCATCGACGGCTACCGCGCGGCCCTGGAGACCGCGGGGGTGCCGGTCGACCCCGGGCTGATCCGGTACGGCGACTTCCTCGTCAACTCCGGCCACCTGTACGGCAAGGAGTTCCTGGAGCTGCCGGACCCGCCGACCGCCATCTTCGCCGGGAGCGACCTGCAGGCGTTCGGCGTGTTCGAGGCGGCCAGGCGCGCCGGGCTGCGGGTGCCGGACGATCTGAGCGTGGTCGGGTTCGACGACCTCCCCCTCGCGCGCTCGGCGTGGCCGCCGCTGACCACGGTGCGCCAGCCGCTGGAGGAGATGGCGGCGCTCGCCACCCGCATGGCGCTCGACATCTCGCGCGGCGAGACGCCGGAGACGCGGCGCGTGGAGCTGGCCACCGACCTCCTGATCAGAGACAGCACCACCGCACCGCGCCGGTGAGCAGCCGAAAGTTTCTGGACCCGCACCCGTAAGAGTGCGGGTCTTGACGCATGCCGCGATCCGTTCTAGGTTTCGGACGCGAAAACTCTCGTAATTCTGGAGAAAGTTTCGGGAGCGCGATGATCCGCGTCGCCATCGCCGGCACCGGGAGCGTCGCCGCCGCCTGTCACATGCCGGCGCTGGCTGCCGAGCGGCACCGCGTCCAGGTGGTGGCCGCCGTGGACGTCGACTCCGTGCGGGTGAAGGCGTTCTGCGGCGAACACGGCATCCCGCAGGCGTACTCCGGCCTCAACGAGATGCTCGCGCGCGAACGACCCGACATCGTCCACATCTGCACCCCTCCGCACGCGCACGCACGCCAGGTGGTCGACTGCCTGAAAGCCGGAGCGTGGGTGTGGTGCGAGAAGCCGCCGTGCCTGTCACTGGCGGAACACGACCGGATCACGGCGGCGGAGCGCGGCACCTTCGCCGCCGTGGTCTTCCAGCACCGCTTCGGCTCCGGCGCGCGCCACCTGCGCCGCCTGGTGGAGACCGGCGAGCTCGGCCGTCCCATGGTGGCGTTGTGCGTCACCGCCTGGCACCGAGACCGTTCCTACTACGCCGCGCCGTGGCGGGGACGCTGGGACACCGAAGGCGGCGGGCCGACCATGGGGCACGGCATCCACCAGATGGACCTCATGTTGTCGATGTTCGGCGACTGGGAGGAGATCAGGGCCATGGCCCGGCGGGTGGACCGGCCCGTCGAGACCGAGGACGTCTCGGTGGCCTCGGTGCGGTTCGCCAACGGCGCGATGGGCTCGGTGCTCAACAGCGTGCTCTCCCCGCGTGAGGAGAGCTACCTGCGGTTCGACTTCGACCGCGCCACCGTCGAGCTGCGGCACGTCAACGGGTACCACAACGACGACTGGACGTGCTCGCGGCCCGACCTGTGGCAGCCCCCCGACGACGTGGCGGGCTCGCACGCCGCGCAGCTCGCCGCGCTGCTCGACTCCTACGAACGCCGCGAACGGCCCGCGATGAGCGGCAAGGACAGCCGTGCCACGCTGGAGTTCGTCACCGGGCTGTACGCCGCCGCCTTCACCGGACGGCCGGTCCGCAGGTCGGACCTGACGATGGACAACCCGTTCTACCACCGGCTCGACGGCGGCACCACCCCGCTGACGGTCCGGCGACGGCCCGGCGTCCCGCTCAGGCGACCAGGCGGATGCGCCAGACCAGCAGGCCGCCGACGACCGACACCACGGCGGCGGTGAGGTACAGCACCGGGTAGCCGCCGAAGCCCGCCACGATCGGCCCGGCGATGACGGGGCTGATCACCTGCGGCCCCGTGCTCGCGATGTTGATCACACCGAGGTCCTTGGCCCGGCCCGCGGCGGCGGGGAGCACCTCGGTGACCAGCGCGCTGTCCACCGACAGGTAGATCCCGTACCCGACCCCCAGCAGCCCCGCGCCGACCATGATCACCGGCCATTCCGGCCAGAACGCCATAAGGGCCATCGGCATCGCGCTGACCACACCGGACACACAGACCAGGGCCCGGCGGCGGCCGAGCCGGTCGGACACCACGCCGGCGACCACCGTGGTGGCCACCACCGCGGCGGTGTAGATCAGGATGAGCACCAGCAGGCCGTCCTCGGCGCGGCTGCCGGGGTAGCGCCGCTCGTACCCCACGGCGTCGACGAGGAAGTACAGCAAGTACAGCAACGCCAGCGCGTTGCCGAGCATCATCAGAAAACGCGTCACCCAGGCCCACGCGAAGTCGGGGTGAGCGCGCGGGCTGATCCAGAAACCGCGCAGGAACTCCTTCACCTCGAACGGCGGCCGGTGCTCACGCGGCAGCCGCGGGTCGGAGGTGCTCAGCACGAACGGCAACGTGATCAGAGGGATCAGCACGGCGATCGCGAGGTACCCCGACCGCACGGTGGTGAACAGAACCGTGACCAGCACCACCGCGGTCACCACCCCGAGGACCTGCGGCACCCCGATCCACCCCGACACCGCGCCACGCTGGCTCACCGGCACGTGGTCCGGCACCCCCGCCGTGACCGACGCCTGCAGCGCGTTCAACCCCGCCTGCGTGACGCACCAGCCGACCGCCACCCCCCACACCGACCCCTGGAACGCCAGGAACGCCAGCCCCGCGGCCCCCGCGAACGCGCCGGCGAGCGTCCACGGATGCCTGCGACCGAACCTGCCGGTCGTCCGGTCCGACAACGCACCCGCCACCGGGTTGAACACCATGGCCACCGCCGCGCCGACCCCGGTGACCCACGCGAGCACCGCCTCCTTTCCCACCGGCGCCGCCGCCTCGATCTGCCGCGGCAGCAGGACCTGCAAGGGGCCGATGTACCCCATCCACAAGGCGAGGTTGACCAGCGAGATCAAGGTGACCCATCGCGCGCCGACCCGTTTGAACGGCTCGGCGAGCGCCTCGGGTAACTCGCGTGGCGGCGGCGGAACCGGGGGGGTGGTGGTCACCGGCGTGTCTCCCTCAGTGACGGCGGGAAATGCTGGCGATCGTAACGGCCCCGATCACGGCGAGGAACCCCCTGATCCCGGGGGTGACGATCTCCCCGGCGGCCGGCACGGGCTCCCCGGTCCGCGCGTCCGACAGGGACTGGTCGTCCACAGGCCGGGGTCACGGCGGGTGGTTTTCCACAGGCGGGGCCGCGGCGGGTCCGGGTGCGCGTCATCGGTGGCAGCATGGCAGCGTCACATGCAGTCGAAGGAAAGGTCGTACAACCGGTGAGGCGACTTCTCACTGTCCTGCTCGTCGCGTGCGCGGCGCTCGCCACAGTGGTCACCCCCGCCGTGGCGCACAACGTGCTGACCGGGAGCGACCCCAAGAACGGCGCCATGCTGAAGGAGCTTCCCGAGCGCGCGACGCTGACCTTCGACCAGCCGGTGCGTGCCGAGTTCGCCAAGCTGGCCCTGACCCTTCCCGGTGGCGCGGCCCTCCCGGTGACCGGCGTCGAGGTCCGCGGCAGCAAGGTGATCGCTCCGCTCCCCCCCGGCGGTCCCGCCGGCGCGTACGCCATCGGCTACCAGATCGTCTCCAACGACGGCCACCCGGTCACCGGCACCATCCGCTTCACCGTCGCCGGCCCCTCGTCCGCCACCGGCGCCACCTCTCCCCCGGACCGCACGGCGAGCCCGGCACCGGAGGTCGCGCCGGAGACGGCTTCCCCGGGCCCAGGTGACCCGGTGACCGGAGCCGCCGCGTCAGGCGTGCCGCAGAGCGGAGGCGGGTCGTGGGTCTGGGGGCTGCTGGTGGTGGCCCTCCTGGTGTCCGGCCTCGGCATCGCCGTCGTGGCGCGGCGGCCGCCGGCGAGTGGGGGACACGGCGCATGAGCATGGTGAGTGACAGTCCTCAGGTCGAGACCCCGCAGAGGCGACGCGTGAGCATGGTGAGGCACAGGTCCCAGGTCGAGCCCTCCCAGAGGCGACGCGTGAGCATGGTGAGGCACAGGTCCCAGGTCGAGCCCTCCCAGAGGCGACGCGTGAGCATGGTGCGGGACAGGTTCCAGGTCGAGACCACGGCCGGCGGGAGGCGATGCGCGTGAGCACGGTGGGGCAGGAGCTCGGTGTGGAGGCCGCGGCGGAGCCGGAAGTGGTGCGTGGCCGGCGGGGGCCGGTGGGGGCTCTGGCGGGTGGGGCCTTGCTGGCCGTGCTCGGGGCCACCTGGTGGACGTCGCCGGAGGCGGTGCCGGGGATCGCGGTGCCTCCGCCGCTGGTGGAGTACGGGTTGCCGGTGGCGCGGCTGGTGCTCGTGTTGTGCGCGCTGGCGGCGGTGGGGCTCAGTCTGCTGCCGAAGCTCGTGGGGTTCGACGAGCCCGAGCGGACCGAGAGGGTGCTGGGCCGGGCCAGGGAGTGGGCCGTGGTCGCGGCGTTCGGGTGGGCCGTCGCGGCGCTGGCCGCGATGGTGTTCGGCGCGGCGGAGGTCATGCCGGGTCAGGTTCCGGACCCCGGTGCGTACGTCGAGCTGATCGGGTCGGGTCAGGGGCTGGTGATCAGCGCGGCGTGCGCGCTGGTGTTCACGTTCTTCGCGCTGCTCGCGGTGCGTTTCGGCGAGAAGGTGCCGGCCGAGCTGCGCGTGCTGGTGGCCGGGTTCGGCCTGCTGCCGCTGCCGGTGAGCGGCCACGCGAGCAACTGGTACTGGCACGACCTGAGCATGGTCTCGATGGAGCTGCACGTCATCGGCGCGTCGGCGTGGACCGGCGGCCTCCTGGCGCTCGCCGTGCTGCTGGCGGGCCGGCGCGACCTGCTGGCCCGCGCGCTGCCGAGGTTCTCCCGGCTCGCCACGGCGGCCCTGGTCGTCGTCACCCTCTCCGGCCTGTTCAACGCGCTCGTGGAGCTCGCGCTCTCCCCCACCACGACCCTGCCGGGCTCGCTGCTCACCACGCACTACGGCCGGCTGGTGGTCCTCAAGACCCTCCTGGCCGCCGTCGTCGCCGTGGCAGGCGCGCACATCCGCTGGCGCCTGCTCCCCGCCGTCCGCTCCGGCCGCCCGGCCGCCTTCGCGGCGTGGGCCACCGTGGAACTCACCGTGATGGGCCTCGCCTACGGCGTCGCCGTGGCCCTCACCCGGGCCCCGGTCGCCTGACCCCGGCCCGGTCCACCTCGTCGTGAGACCGGGGACCGTACGGCCGGTGTCGGCCGGTCGCGGAGCCGGGGGTCATGGGCCGGTCACCAGGGCTTGTGCGGAGCCGGGGTCACGGGGTGACGGGGCCGGTCGCGGGGGCCGGTGCGGGGTCGGGGGCCGGGTCAGGGGCCGGGGTGCGCCTGCGGGTGGTTCTGGAGTGCCACCATTCGAAGGCGAGCCAGGCTGCGGCGACCGCGGCGGCGGTGGCCGGGGCCGAGGCCATCAGGAACGGGGGGGCCTCCAGGACGCGGTCCTGGAGGGTGAGGCCGCCGTAGACGCCGGCGGTGGTGAGTGCGGCGCCGAGCACCGGACGCAGGTACGTCCAGGGGATCAGGAAGGCCACGTCCACGCAGACGCCGGCGATCACCAGGAAGAACGGGACGGCCGACGGGGGGAAGCCGCCGAGCACCAGGAGCGGCCAGATGACGGCGCGGTAGGCGACGTACACGACGGCGACGGAGGTCGCGGTCCAGCGCAGGCCGACCAGCTTGCGCGCCGCGACGAGCACGAGAACGGCCGCGACGCCGTACCACACGGGGTACACCCAGTCGGGGACCGGCAGGGAGAACTTCTCCACCATGCCGCGGTCGACGGCGCGGCCCATCTGCTGCGCCGCGAAGTTGATGAGGCTCGGCTCGGCGTACGGCGACCCGCGGTCCCACGAGGCCAGCTCCAGGACGCCGTACTCCTGGTGCTCGCTCGGGAACAGCACGTTCTCCAGGAAGAACAGGAAGAACGCGCCGAGGACGACCGGACGGCTCCGGGTGCGCGGCGCGCTGACGTACCAGCCGCGGGCCACTCCGGCGATCATGAAGGCGGTCCCGACGTACAGCAGCATGTGGGACGGGCTCCACGAGGTGATGTCGAGCCCGTTCACCCGGTGGTTGATCAGGTCGAGCGGCACCGCGATGAGGAAGACCCCCGTGCCCCACTGGATCAGCCGCTGCGCGACCCGGTCCACGCCGTACCCGGTGTACCAGTGCACGATCGTGAGCACGACCACGATGGCCGTCCCCGCGCTGTTCAGCAGGTGCGGCGGCGCCAGATCGTCCCGCAGCCACTTGAAGTGCCACGACACGTCCCACGACGCGCCGAGCACCTTGAGCCCGAACGCGACGATCCACGCGGTGTACATCACCCGCACCAGGTCGGCGGGGGTCTCCCGGCCCGCCTCCCCCCGCGTCCAGTACGGAGTGGCCCACTCCACCGCCCTCGCGACCCTGCCCTTGCCGGACCCCGCCGCGGTCTCGAAACGCGTGCCTTCGCTCACGCGAAGAAATGATGCCGCTCCTGGCGCATGCTCCGCAATCAGGGACTTCCCTGATAACGGACCGTTCCCGTGCCACCGGTCCGGCGGTGTGGCGGCTCAGCGATCTCTCAGGTGGCGTCAGTAGGCTCGCGGCATGAAGCTCGTGGGGCGGTGGACGGCGGCGCTGGTCGTCGTGGTGGTGCTGGGGGTGGGGGGCTGGGCTCTGTGGCCGTCCGGCGGCGCCGGGGGTGGTCTGGAGGAGCGGATCGCGGTCGTCGACGGGCCGGGGGACGACCAGCGGGTCACGCTCGACGCGACGTTCTTCCCGCCGGCGGGTGGGGGGAAGGCCCCGGCGGTGCTGCTGGCGCACGGGTTCGGCGGCAGCAAGCGCAGTGTCCGCACCGAGGCCGAGTCGCTCGCCGCGCGCGGGTACGCGGTGCTCACCTGGTCGGCGCGGGGGTTCGGCGCCTCCACCGGCGAGATCGCGCTCAACTCCCCCGACTACGAGGTCAAGGACGTGCGCCAGCTCGTCGACTGGCTGGCGAAGCGGCCCGAGGTGCTGCTCGACGCGCCTGGCGACCCTCGTGTCGGCGCGGCCGGCGGCTCGTACGGCGGCGCGATATCCCTGATGGCGGCGGCGTACGACGCGCGGATCGACGCGCTCGTGCCGCAGATCACGTGGTACGACCTCGCCGACGCGCTGTTCCCCGACGCCTCGGGTCGCGGCCCGGAGAACGGCGTGTTCAAGCGCATGTGGGCCGCGCTGTTCTTCAGCCGCGCGAGCGACTCCCCTCTGGCCTCCGGCGGCGGCGGCCTGCTCGCGCCACCGGCCGGCGGCTCCTCGGACACGCGGCCCACGCCTGAGACCCCGGCGGAGGCGCCGGGAGGAGCCGGCGCGACCCCGGCGGCCTCCCCCGGTACCGGTTCCCCCGCCTCGCCTGGCGGGGACGCGGGACGGGAGGTTCAGTGCGGACGGTTCCTGCCGGCGATCTGTGACATCTATCTGCAGGTGGCGAGGACGGGACGGGCCACGCCTGAGGCGGTGCGGCTGCTGCGGGCCTCCAGCCCGGTGTCCGTGCCGGGCCGGATCCGGGTGCCGACCCTGCTCATCCAGGGGAAGCGGGACTCGTTGTTCCCCATCGCGCACGCGGACGCCAACGCACGGGCCATCGCGGCGACGGGTGCGCCGGTGGAGGTGGCGTGGTTCGACGGAGGTCACGACGGCGGGGACGGAGAGCCTGACTGGCTCGGTGAGCGGACGGCGGCGTGGTTCGACCGGTGGCTGAAGAAGGACGGCGGGGCCGCCGGGGAGGCGTTCACGGTGACGCGGGACGGCGGCCGGGATCCGGGGACGCGGCGGCCGGTCCTGGAGCACGCGACGGCCGCGACGTATCCGGGGCTCGCGGGGACCGCGGCGGTCCCGGTGCGGCTCGGCGGGGGTGAGCAGGCGGTGGCGACGCCGCCAGGCGGGTCGCCTGCCGCGCTGTCGTCGGTGCCGGGGCTCGGCGCGCTGCTGAGCGGCGCGACCGGCGCGGGGGCATCGCTGGACATGCCGGGCCAGGTCGCGGTGTTCGACTCGGCGCCGCTCGGCGGGTCGCTCCAGGTGACGGGGTCGCCGGTGGTGCGGCTGCGGGTGCGCGGCACCGGCGAGGTCTCGTTGTTCGCCAAGGTGTACGACGTCGGCGGGCCCCGGCCGCTGCTCCCGCAGGGGCTCGTGGCGCCGTTCCGGGTGACGGCCACCGAGGACGGCACGCCGGTCACGGTCGCACTGCCGGCGATCGACCATCGCCTGGCCCCCGGTCACCGGCTGCGGGTCGCGGTGAGCACCACCGACATGGGGTTCACCGCGGCCACCGACCCGGCGGTCCACCGCGTGTCGCTGGCGGACCCGGTGGTGACGGTCCCCACCGACCCGTCGCTGCGTCTCGCCAGAGGCGGCGTGAGCTGGACGGTCTGGGCCCTTCCCCTGGCCGCCGCCGTGGTGGCGGCGATCGTCGCGCTCACCGGCCGCCGCCGCGCGGCGAAGGGCCGTCCCGGCGACCCCGACGTGCCGCTGGAGATCACCGGGCTGACCAAGCGGTACCGGGACGGCGAGCTCGCCGTGGACGGCCTGTCGTTCCGGGTGGAGCGCGGCCAGGTGCTCGGCCTGCTCGGGCCGAACGGCGCGGGGAAGACGACCACGATGCGCATGCTGATGGGCCTCATCCACCCCGACGCCGGCGAGATCAAGGTGTTCGGCCACCCGGTCGCCCCGGGGGCCCCGGTGCTGTCCCGGCTCGGCTGTTTCGTCGAGGGGCCGGGTTTCCTGCCGCACCTGTCCGGCCGGGAGAACCTGCGCCTGTACTGGCGGGCCACCGGCCGTCCCGAGGCGGACGCGCACATGGAGGAGGCCCTGGAGATCGCCGGGCTCGGCGACGCGCTGGAGCGGGCCGTGCGCACGTACTCGCAGGGCATGCGGCAGCGGCTCGCCATCGCGCAGGCCATGCTGGGCCTGCCGGACCTGCTGGTGCTCGACGAGCCGACCAACGGGCTCGACCCGCCGCAGATCGCCGAGATGCGGCGGGTGCTGATCCGGTACGCGCGCGACGGCCGTACCGTGATCGTCTCCAGCCACCTGCTCGCCGAGGTGGAGCAGGTGTGCGACCACGTGGTGGTGATGCACCGCGGCCGGCTGGTCACCGCGGGCCGGGTGTCGGACCTGCTGGTGGGGGCCGCTCCGGCCAACGGCCACAAGGCACGCCTGGAAGAGGTCTTCCTCGACCTGATCCAGGAACGATCATGACACGCGCGGGAGAGACGATGACCGGGACGAGCGAGGTGAGCCCGGGGTACTCCCCCGGCCGCACGCTGCCGCTGCGGGTCGAGGTGGTGCGGCAGTTCAGGCGCCGCCGCACCATGGTGATGTTCGGCCTGCTGCTGGCGTTGCCGTGGATCCTCGTGGTGGCGTTCGCGCTCGGCCCCGCGCCGGCCAGGCCCGGCGGGTTCCGCCTGTCGGACCTCGCGACGCAGGGTGGCCTGAACTTCGCCGCGTTCGTGCTGTCGGTGTCGGCGTCCCTGCTGCTGGTCGTCGCGGTCGCGTTGTTCTGCGGCGACACCGTGGCGAGCGAGGCCAACTGGTCGTCGCTGCGTTACCTGCTGGCCGCGCCGGTGCCGCGCGGCAGGCTGCTGCGGCACAAACTGATCGTCGCGCTCGGCTACTCGGCGGTGGCGGTGATCGCGCTGCCGTTGATGGCGCTGCTGGCCGGCACGGTCGCCTTCGGGTGGAACGACGTCCAGCTCCCCGGCACCGGCGACGTGATCCCGGCCGCCGCCGTGCTGCCGCGGTTCGGCATCGTCATCGGGTACTCCCTGGTCAGCCAGCTCGTCGTGGCGGCGCTGGCGTTCCTGCTGTCGGTGAGCACCGACTCGCCGCTCGGCGCGGTCGGCGGCGCGGTGGGGCTGGTCATCGTCAGCAACATCCTGCAGGCGGTGGAGGCGCTCGGCGGGCTGCGCGAGTTCCTGCCGACGTTCTGGAACACCGCCTGGCTGGACGCTCTCGTGCCGGAGCTCGACTGGAGCGGCATGGTCAGGGGTGCGGCGCTCTCGGTGACGTACGCCGTGGTGCTCCTGGCCCTGGCGTTCCGCCGTTTCCGCAGCAAGGACGTCGTGTCCTGATCCCGTGATGCCTGCGGGACGGGAGTGATCCGATACTTTCTGTGAGATCCACGGGGGTTCACGGAACATCGGGGCCGATGTTCTGCAATGATCCTCTCGGTAAATCCTGTCGGATATCGAGCATGACGGACAGTGACTGATGCCCCCCATTGATCAGATAACCACTTTCGCGTCGAACAATCCGGTCGGAACGGCCGTCATCTGTGTCTTCGCCCTGATCCTGCTGGTCCTCGCGTTCCTCGCGCTCCGGGCCACGTACCGCGCCGGGTCCACCACCTTCCGCCGGTTCGCGGCCAACCGGCCGGCCGAGGACATCCTCACCATCGTCGCCGCCTCCATCGCCACGGGGGTGTCCGCGCAGGGCATGTGGCGATTCTCCGGTGACGTGCTCGGCTTCGACGGGCCGCTGCGCCTGCTGCTCTTCGCCTTCATCGAGGTCGCGGTCATCACCAGCGCGGTCCGCGCGCGGCGCAACATGCGTGAGAACTATTCGGCCGGCATCGACGGCATCGCCGTGTGGGTGCTCACCGGCCTGTCGGCCGTGCTGTCCAGCCTCGACGCGCGCAGCCTGGCCGAGGCGATCTTCCGCCTGGCGGCGCCGCTCGTCGCGGCGTGGCTGTGGGAGCGCGGCATGGCCATCGAGCGGCACCGCATCACCGGCCGTTCGCGCATCAAGTGGCGGTTCACCACCGAGCGCGCGATGGTGCGTCTCGGCCTCGCCGAGGTGAGCGACCGCACGGTGACCGAGGTCGACGCGCACCGCAGGCTGACCCGGGTGGCGCTGGCCGCCAAGCGGGCCCGCGCGCTGCGCGAGGCCGGCGCGTCCGACCGCCGCATGCGGGTGGCGCTCGCCAAGCTGGACCGCGTGATGGACCAGGCCGTGGAGCACACCGGTCTCGCGGTCGACCCGGCGCGGCAGGAGGCCCTGCTGTCCCAGATCGGCGCTCTGTACAACACCAGCGCGCTGATCGACCTGCGTCCGCCGGTGCCGTGGGAGCCCGAGCAGGAGGAGCAGCAGCGGCCCGGTCCGCACGCGCTGCCTCCGGTGGGTGCCGCGGCCGGCGGGTCGCACGTGGACGACGACGAGGAGGAGCCGGAGATGACGCACCAGTCCGCTCCGGTGGTCGAGCCCGCGCAGCGTGCCGCGCTGCAGCGTGCCGCCAGAGCGTACTGGGACAAGCAGATCGAGCGCCGTTTCGTGCCGCGTGCGGCCGACATCGCCAAGGAGACGGGGGTGTCGCTCGCGACCGCGCGTGAGTACCGCGCGCTGTGGAAGCTCGAACCCCGCGCGCACGCCATCTTGGAGGCGGCCTACCGGGAGCACGGCATCGTGGACACCGGCACCTTCCCCGCCATCGTGGTCCCCGACGGCACCGACACCGACACCCACACCGGCAACCACACCGACCGTGCCGAGCAGCCCGAGGCTCCGGTGCTGTCGATGAACGGCGCGTCCCCCGGAGTCTGATCCGGTGAGGTGACCCCGGCGTCTCGCACGGCCCGGGAGGCGGCGCCTCCCGGGCCGCGTCATGCCCGGATCAGTCCCAGTGCGGCGGACGTTCCTCGAGGAAACGTGACACGTCGTCGGTGGAGCGCCACTCGCCCCACCCTGAGTCGGTGTCGTCGTTCGTCTGGTCGGGCAGCACCGGCAGTCCCTCGTCGAAGAGGTCCACCGGACGGAGGTCATCCGGCTCGTGCACAGTCACGCCACCATGCTACGCGGACCGGGCCACGCCTGATCGTCTCCCTGGGAAAACCTCCGCAAATGCCTACGAATCAGCTGGTCGGTGTGTGTCACGCACCGTACCGGTGACGGCGCGCGACCGGGACAGCGTGGACGCGGCACGGGTACGATGCGGGGGCAGGACAGCACGCCGGGACGAGACCCGTGAGGCGGCCATGGACACCCCCGCAGGATGGCGCAGAGAGGGCAACTTACCGGCGGAGCTGACAAGCTTCGTCGGTCGTGACCGGCTGCTCGCCACCATCAGGCAGCGTCTCCAGGACTCTCGCCTCGTCACCATCACCGGCATCGGCGGCGTCGGCAAGACCCGCACGGCCCTCCGCGTCGCGCACCAGGTCAGCGGACAGTTCCCCGACGGCGTCTGGTACGTCGACCTGTCCCGTCTCCAGGACGCCACCATGGTCCGGCACGCGGTCAACAGCTCCCTCGGCATCCCCGACCAGTCGGCGAGGCCGGAGGCCGAGACGCTCTCCGAATGGCTGATCCCCCGTGACCTGCTGCTGGTGATCGACTCGTGCGAGCACCTCGTCGACGCCTGCGCCGAGCTGATCGACCGGGTGCTGCGCGACGCGCCGCGGGTGCGCGTGCTCGCCACGAGCAGGCAGGCGCTCGGGGTGCCGGGTGAGCAGTCCTTCCCCATCAGCCCGCTGCGGGTGCCGGGTGAGGACGCCGCCGAGAGCCCGTTCGTCAACGAGTCCGTGCGGCTGTTCACCGAGCGCGCCACCTCCGTGGTGCCCGACTTCACGGTGGACGAGGACAACGTCACCGCCGTCTCCGAGCTGTGCCGGCGGCTGGACGGCATCCCGCTCGCCATCGAGCTGGCCTCGGTACGGCTGCGCGCGCTGTCGGTCGAGCAGATCCTCGCCTTGCTCACCGACCGGTTCAGCCTGCTCGCCGGCGCCAGCCGTACCGCGCTGCCGCGCCACCAGACGCTGCGGGCCGCCATCGGGTGGAGCCACGAGCTGTGCGAGCCGGCGGAGCGGCTGCTGTGGGCCCGGCTGTCGATCTTCTCCAGCGACTTCGAGCTGGAGGCCGTCCGGTACATCTGCGCCAGCGAGGACCTGCCGGCCGAGCGCATCGTGGACCTCGTCGCGGGCCTGGTCGAGAAGTCGATCCTGCTCAGCGGCAACGAGCCGGTCGGCGTGCGGTACCGGCTGCTCGACACGCTGCGCCACTACGGCAAGGAGTGGCTGGACAAGCTCGGTGAGAGCGACTGGGTGCGGCGGCGCCACCGCGACTACTACCTGCAGGTGGCCCAGCGCGGCGAGCACGCCTGGTCGGGTCCGCGCCAGGTGTACTGGTTCAGCCGCATGCGCCAGGAGCACGACAACATCCGGGCCGCGCTCGACTACTGCCTGCGTGACGCCGAGGAGGCCCGCACCGGCCTCGAACTGCTGTCCTCCCTGTGGTTCATGTGGGTCGCGTGCGGGTTCGCGCGCGAGGGCCGCCTGTACCTGGAGCGCGCGCTGCAGGCCTGCACCGAGCCGAGCAAGGAACGTTGCAAGGCTCTGTGGGTCCTCGCGTACGTGCGCAACGCGCAGGGGGACACCGGCGCGGCTCTGGAGGCCGCCGAGCAGTGTTCCGCCGAGGCCGTGCGGGTCGGCGACTCGATCGCGGTGATCCTCGCCACCAAGATGCAGGGGACGGTGGCGTTCCTGCAGGGCGACCTGCACAAGGCGACGGCGTTGCTCGGCGTCGCGATCGAGTTCCACCGCAGCGGCCGAGAGCTCAACCCCGGCCTGCTGCCGGCCATCGCCGAGCTCGCCGTGGTGCTCACCCAGCAGAACGAGCTGGCCGAGGCCGAGGCGTTGCTGCGCGACTGCCGCCAGTTGTGCACCGAGCGCGGCGAGCTGTGGCTGCGTTCGTACGCCATCTGGGCCACGGCGACCATCGAGCGCATCACCGGCCGCACCGAGCAGGCGGTGCTCGACGCGCAGGAGGCGCTGCGCATCAAGCGGAGCTTCCACGACGTGCTCGGCGCTGTGCTCGCGATGGAGACGCTGTCGGGCCTCGCGGCCGACCAGGGTGACGGGGTGCGCGCGGCGCGCATCCTCGGTGCGGCGCAGGCCAACTGGAAGCTGTTCGGGCTGCCGCTGTTCGGCTCGCCGTTCTTCGGCACCGAGCACGAGGCGTGCGTCAAGGAGTGCAAGCGGATCCTCGGCGAGGAGGCGTTCCTCGCGGCGTACCAGGAGGGTGGCGAGATGAGCTTCGAAGAGGCCGTCGGCTACGCCATGGGGGAGATCGGCGGCGCCGCCGCCGGGGACTTCCAGGCACGGGTGTAGCGGGTGCTGGTGAGCGAGTAGTCGATGCTGCCGCTGATCCAGTGTTCGAGACCGCGGACGTAGGCGTCCACCGCCGGGGACCCGAGCTTCTCCAGCCGCGCGCGCAGCTCCTGCATGGCGCCGATCGCCTCGTCCCGCATGCGTCCGATGTGGTCCATCGCCTCCTGCACCGACCGGTGCCGGTCCTGCGACAGCACGCTGACCAGGTTGTTGCGGCTGTTGACCCCGCCGCGCTCCTTGGCGTACGACAGCAGGTCGTTGTCCCAGACGACGACGTCGTTGGCCTGCTGGGTGATGGCCTGTGTGTCGGGATGGCGCCACTCGGCGGGGGTGAGCGGCTCGCCGGTGGCCACGTCGATCAGCGCGAACACCGTGAGCATGGCGCCGGTCCTGCGGCGCATGAAGATGTAGTCGCCGTACGTCGGCACGATCTCGTCCTCGCGGTTGGCCGCCTCCCACACCTGAGCGAACAGGTAGTCCTTGGTGACCCAGCGCCAGCGGTCGAGCTGGTCGGGGGTTCCCGCGGCGGCCACGCGCAGGGTGATGTCGAGCAAGGCGCGGGTGAACGGGTCGTGCGGCTCGTCGCCGGCGCCGGGATCGTCCAGCACGGCGAGCAGTCGCGGCAGCGCACGCGCGATCTCCGCGGCCCGCCGGTCGGACTCGCAGAAGGCGTCGTCGAAGGCGAACAGCCACACGCACCAGTCGGTGACCAGGCGCAGTTCCTCCGGACCGGCGTAGGGGTAGGTGCGGGCCCCGAGCCAGCCGTAGGCCGCCTCGCGGTAGCGGTCCAGCTCGACGGCGTCGCTGATCATGCGGCTCGCCACCAGCCACGAGAAGGTCTCCCGATTCACCTCGGCCACGTGCGGGTTGACGAGACTGGGGAACGGGCACGACAAACGCGGGAGAACAAGCTCGGACGGCGCTATTTCAGCCATCTCCATATCATGGCAATAAAAATGCACAGCAACTACAACGTGTCGCCGCCTATCTCACCCCCGAACCGTCCCCACCTTCGCGACCAGGAGTTTCCCCCGGTGAGCCGAGTGAAGGGCGAACTCACCCACGTCCCGCGCCAGGCGTTTTCCGCGGTGGACCATTCCCGATATCCGCCAGGCCCTAACCCTCCGGCCGCCGCCACGACGCCTCCCGGCCCCTTCGCGCGGGACGGGCCCCGGCGGGCCCTGCCGCCGTGGACGGCCGCCTCCGGCCACGCGCACCTGCGGACTCGCCCGGCGGAATCGACGGCGCATCCCATAGGTTCTCTCTTCAGAGACGATAGAAAGGCTGGGACCAAGGTGTTCGACCCGACGGATCTTTACCGGCTCAGCGGCGATGTGCCCGAGCTGAGCGATCCGGTGCTGCTGTACCACTTCGAGGGCTTCGTGGACGCGGGAGGAGCCGGACGGCTCGCAGTCGGGCACCTGCTCGCCGAACTGGAGAACCGGGTGGTGGCGACGTTCGACGTCGACCGCCTCCTCGACTACCGGTCACGGCGCCCGATCATGACGTTCGACACCGACCGGTGGGTCGACTGCGAGTCCCCCGAGCTCGTGGTGCGCCTGGCCCACGACACCACGGGGACGCCGTTCCTCGTGATGAGCGGCCCGGAGCCCGACCGCGAGTGGGAGCTTTTCACCGAGGCGGTGGGCACGCTCGCCACCCGGCTCAAGGTCGGCAAGCTGGTCACCGTGCACGGCATCCCCATGGCCGCCCCGCACACCCGGCCGCTCGGCGTGACCGCGCACGGCACCAAGCCGGAGCTGGTCAGCGGTCCGGGAAGCCCGTTCGGCAAGATCCAGGTGCCGGGGAGCGCCGCCGCGCTGATCGAGCTGCGCCTCGGCGCGCGGGGCCACGACGCGCTCGGGTACGCCGTGCACGTCCCCCACTACCTGGCGCAGGCGGAGTACCCACGGGCCGCGGTGACCGCTCTGGAGGCCGTCACCCGCAGCACGGGGCTGGTGTTCCCGATGGAGAACCTCCGGGACGCGGCCGACAAGACCACCGCCGAGATAGAGGAGCAGATCGTCGCCTCCGAGGAGCTGTCCACCGCGATCAAGGGCCTGGAGCAGCAGTACGACGCGTTCACCGCAGGCGCCGAGCACGAGAACCTCATGGCCGAGCCCACGCCGATGCCGACCGGCGACGAGCTGGCCGCGCAGTTCGAGCGGTTCCTCGCCGAGCGCGACGAGAGCGACTCCTGACCGGCGGCCGTTCCGGAGCGTTCCGGACCGGCGAGCGGCCGAGCAGGCCGGCGCCTTCTCGACCGGCGGTCAGCCGAGCAGGCGTGCGCGCAGCGCCGCCTCGTCGGCGGCGGTCCAGCCGTTGCGTGCGAGCCAGCCGAGCGGGCCGTCGTGGCGCTCGTCCAGGGACCGCAGGAAGAAGTCCATGTACTCCGGCCGTGGCACGTGGCTGTCGGGGGGCCGCGAGTCGAGGTCGTCGCGGTAGGTCGCGCTGCTCCGCAGGCGGCCGAGGATGGGCTCGATGCGGTCACCGGTCGCGACGTAGTCGGCCACGATGGCCTCACGGGTGACCCCCGCGACCGACAGCGCGAGCGCCGACACCACGCCGGTGCGGTCCTTGCCGGCGGCGCAGTGCACGAGCGCCGCGCCGTCGCCGTACGCGAGCACGCGCAGGGCCGCGAGCACCGAGTCCGGCCGGTCGCGCAGGTAGGCGCTGTAGAAGCCGACGACCCTGGCCTCGGCGACCTTGTCCTCGTGGCGGCCCTGCCACGGCAGCACGCGCTCGGCGTCGATCTGGGCCGCCGCCGCGCCGGCCTCGGCCGCGGCGGTGCCGGTGATCGGCACGCCGGAGGTGTCGGCCTCGACGTCGGTGTAGGTGCCGCCTTCGGCGAACAGCGTCAGATGGTGGATGGTCACGTCAGGCACCCGTGTGAGGGGTCCCGGCCCTTCGAGGTCCACCTCGGCGTGGGACCGCAGGTCGATCACGTCGCGGAGCTTGAACCGGCTGAGCAGCCGTTCGACGTCCGACGCGCTGAGGTCTTGGAGGTTGTCGCCGCGCAGGACGCGGCCGAACCTCGTCGTGCCGCCGTCCTCGGTGGGGAGACCGCCGAGGTCCCGCACGTTGACGGCGCCGTCCAGCTCTATCCACCTCGTGAGTTCGTTCATCGCTCCTCAGCGTATATGGGTTGTATGTCCACACACCGAATGTGGTAGGGCCACTGTGGCGACGGGGAGCCGACGGGGACGTGTCCGGCCGGCCGCACGGGGCCGTGCGCCGTCAGGCGCGGCGGGCCGGCGCGGCCGGATCTGTGAGGGAAAATCACGGTCCTCCCGGCGGGTACGGCGGTGTCGTCCGACATGTGTCCGAAACCCTGGCGTCATCATTTAACCGTTCCTGTCTCAATGACCGGTTATTGTGCGCGCCGAAAACCGATAATCGGTCACTCCGACCGGCGATTGTCATATCCTTCCTGCTCATTGCACTAGGTGATGATCTCCCCTTTAATCTCCTACGGACATTGACCCTGCACGCGAGGGGAGGGGATCGGTGTCATGACCGCGCTCATCGAGGTCCGTGACGCCGGGGTCCGCTACCGCTCGACCGGCAGGGCCGTGCTCGGCCCGTTGAGCCTCACCGTGCGGCCCGGCGATCTGGTCCTGGTCACCGGGCCCTCAGGCTGCGGCAAGAGCACCCTGTTGCGGCTGGTCAACGGCCTGATCCCGCACTCCTACCGCGCCGACGTCACCGGTGAGGTGCTGATCGGCGGCCGGCCCGCCGCCGCGCAGAGCATCCGTGAGCGGTCCGCGATGGTCGGCACCCTGTTGCAGGATCCCCGCACGCAGATCGTCGGCACGACCGTGGCCGCCGAGATCGCCTTCGGCCCGGAGAACCTCGGCCTGCCGCGCGCCGAGATCAGGCGCAGGATCGACGACGTCGCCGCGCGGACCGGCGTCACGCACCTGCTCGACCGCGCGACCGCCGAGCTGAGCGGCGGCGAGCTGCAGATGGTGGCGTTCGCCGGTGTGCTCGCCATGCGGCCCCGGGTGGTCATCGTGGACGAGCCACTGGCCAACCTCGACCCGGCGGCCGGCGCGCGGCTGATGGGTGAGGTGCGGCGGTTCGTCGACGACGGCGGCGCGGCGATCGTGGTCGAGCACCGCGTCGAGGAGATCCTGGCCTACTCCCCCACCGAGGTGCTCCACCTGGACGGCGGCACGACCCGCTACCAGGGACCGGTGGACGGCTTCCTGCGGGTCGCGCCGATCGGCCATGTCAAGCTGCCGTTCGGCACCCTCGTGGACCGCGCCGCCGAGCTGCCGCCGTCCCCCGTGCCGCCGCCGCGCGCGGACGGCACCGGCTCGGCGCCACGACTTTCGTACCGGGGGGTGAGCCTCGGGTACGGCGCGCGTACCGTGCTGTCCGGCGTGGACCTCGCGCTCGGCGCGACGCAGCGGGTCGCGGTGCTCGGCCCCAACGGCGCCGGCAAGTCCACACTGCTGCGCGCCGCCGTCCGGCTGATCACCGCGCGGGACGGCGAGGTGCTGGTGGACGGCTCCCCCGTCGCAGAGCGGTCGGTGCTGAGTCTCGCCACCACGTTCGGGTACGTCTTCCAGAACCCCGGCCAGTCGCTGTTCAGCCCCACCGTGCGGCAGGAACTGGCGTTCGGGCCGCGCAACCTCGGCTTCGACGACACACGGATCGCCGAGGAGTCGGCCGCCGCGCTGAAGGCCATGCTGCTCGACCGTGAGGAGGACATCCTCGACCGTCCGCCGCGCACGTTGTCGTTCGGCCAGCAGCGCCGCCTGACCGTGGCGCTGGCGCTCGCCATGCGGCCCCGCACGCTGGTGCTCGACGAGCCGACCGCGGGTCAGGACCTGCGCACCACCACCGAGTTCATGGGACACGTGCTCGCCATGAACGGTGTGGAGAGCGTCTACTTCATCACCCACGACGTCGACCTGGCGCTGACGTACGCCGACCGTGTCGTCGTGGTGGACGGCGGCCGCGTCGTCGCCGACGCCGCGCCGGCCGCGCTGGCCCGCGCGGCGGACGTCTGGTCCGGCGCCGGCCTGCGGGCCACGAGCCTCGTGCGTGCGGTACGCGAGCACCTGCCTGAGGCGGAGCCACTGCCGCACCCGTTCGACCTGGCCCGCGGCCTGCCGGCCCTCACACGTTCCAACCCCTCCCCCCAGGAAGGAACCATCCCATGACCGCAGAAAGCGCGGGTGCGACCGCACCCCGTGAGCCGTTGTTCGCCATATCGTCCCGCACGGTCGTGTTCGGCGCGGTGGGTGCGGCGCTCTACGCCGTGCTCGGCCTGTTCAGCTTCATCATCCCCGGCACGCAGAACGTCACGGTACGACCGGCGTTCGCGCTCGTGCCGTTCTTCGGCAAGCGGTTCGGCGTGATCGCCGGCTTCTTCGTCGGCTTCGTCGGCAACGTCATCATCGACCTGATCCAGGGGTCGGGCCTGACCTACTGGAACTGGAGCGTCGCCAACGGTCTCGTCGGCGCGATCGCCGGGCTGATCTTCGCCTACATCCGGCCGAGCCGCAGTGAGGCGGTACGCCTGCTGGTCACCGCGATCGGCTCGCTGGTCGCCACCGCGCTCGGCCTGCTGTTCGTCATCACCGACATCTGGGTGCAGGGCATCAGCTTCGAGACGTTCGTCACGCTGAACTACCTGCCGGCGCTGTTCGCCAACGCCGTCGCCGTCGTCGTGCTCACCCCGGCGCTGGACGCGATCTGGGAGCCACTGTCGAAGCGGACCGGACGGTAACCAGGTGGATGTCACGCCCCGGTACCTCGGCGCGGGCTCCTTCCTCAGCCGCCGCGACCCGCGCGTGCTGCTGGTTGTGCCCGCGCTCTACCTCGTGGCCGTGGCCGGGATCGACGACCTGCGCGCCGTGCTGGCGTGCGCGGCCGTCGCGCTGCTGTACTACCGCGCCGCGGGCATCCCGTGGCGCGGAGTACGCGCCAACTGGGCCTTCATGCTGACGTTCTCCACGCTGATCGTGATCGCCAACAGCATCCTGACCACCGCCGACACCCGCACGTCCGGCGCCGAGCTTTTCACCGTGCCCCTGACCGGTACGGTTATCAGCTGGGCCACGCTGTCGTACGCCGCGACGCTGCTGGTGCGGTACGTGTCCCTCGCCATGGTCGGGTTCCCCGTGGCGTTCAACATCGCGCCGTCGGACCTCGGGGTGGCGTTCGCGCGGCTCGGCCTGTCGCAGCGGCTCGCCTACGGTGTGGACCTCACGTTCCGGTTCCTGCCGTCCACCTGGGCCGCGTTCCGCGAGACCATCGACGCGCAGCGCGTCAGGGGGTACGAGCACAGCGGCAGCCGCAACCCGGTGAAGCGGCTCATCTCCCTGAAACCGGTCGTCATCCCGGTCACCGTCAACGCGCTGATCGACGCCGAGGACACCACCAACGCGATGGACCTGCGCGGCTTCGGCGGCAGCAGGCACCGCACATGGATGCGCGAGCTGGCGTTCGACCGCGCCGACCTGCTGGTGCTCACCGGCTTCGCGGCGCTCGCCGCCGGCATGGTCGCGGCCCGGTTCCTCGGACTGACGGAGAACGTATGGGTGCCGTGATCCACTCGGCACCGCTGGTCGTCCCCATCTCCCGTCCCCCGATCCGTGACGGCGCGGTGGCCGTACGCCACGGCAGGGTGCTCGCCACCGGGCCGCGCCGTGAGATCACGGCCACCCACCCCGACGCCGAGGAGCTGCGCTGGCCGGGGGTGATGGTCGCGGGGCTGGTCAACGCGCACACCCACCTGCAGTTCACCCGGATGGCCGAGGTGGGACGGCACCCGCACGGCACGTTCGAGGACTGGTCGACCGCGTTCGACGCGGTGTACGCGGCGAGCAGGGACACCGACTGGGCCGCGAGCGCGCGTGAGGGTGCGTGCCTGGCGCTGCGGCACGGCACGACCGCGGTCGCCGACATCGTGACCGACGCCGAGGCGCTTCCCGTGCTCGGCGAGTGCGGCCTCGGCGGCGTCGCCTACTTCGAGGTCCTCGGCGACACCGATGCCACC
The DNA here is from genome assembly GCF_014207705.1 of Sphaerisporangium rubeum. NCBI lineage: Bacteria > Bacillati > Actinomycetota > Actinomycetes > Streptosporangiales > Streptosporangiaceae > Sphaerisporangium > Sphaerisporangium rubeum. The sequence goes on along the minus strand of NZ_JACHIU010000001.1, from coordinate 2,503,918 downwards.
TGGACGGCGACCGGCCGCGACCGCCTCACCGGCAGGGTGCGCGACTTCGGGGTGCTCGGCCTGTCGCCGCACTCGCCGTACACCCTGGACACCGGGGTGCTCGGCGACCTCGCCGTGCTCGGCCGCGCGTTCGGGCTGCGGCAGCACATCCACCTGCTGGAGTCGCTGCACGAACGCGAGTACACCGTGTCCGGCACCGGGCCGATCGCGCGGCTGGTGCGCGACCTCGGGTTCGACTTCCAGATCCTGCGCGACGGCGGCACCGGCAAGGGCCCCGTGGCGTTCCTCGACTCGGTCGGCCTGCTCGGGCCGGAGTGCCACGTCGCGCACGGCGTGCACCTCGACCACGACGAACGCGCGCTGCTGCGCGAACGCGGCGTCAGCGTGGCGCTGTGCCCCCGCTCCAACCAGGCGCTCGGCCTGGAAGGGCCACCGATCGCCGCGCTGCTCGAGGAAGGCGGCCCGATCGCCGTCGGCACCGACTCGCTGGCCTCGGCGCCGTCCCTGGACCTGCTGGAGGACGTGCGGCTGCTGCGCGACCTCGCGCTGCGGCAGGGCTACCGCTCCCCCGACCTGTCGCGGCGGCTGATGGAGGCCGCGACCGCCGGCGGCGCGCACGCGCTCGGGCTCGGGTCAGGGCCCGGCCGCATCGGCACCCTCGGACCGGGATCGCGGTGCGACTTCGCCGTGTTCGCCGTCGACCCGGCCGGCCACAACCCCTACGACGCGCTCGTCGTGGACGGCCCCGGCCGGTGCGTCGCGACCGTCACGGCGAACGGGCGGATCCACCCCGCCACCGAGACCCCGCAGGACCACCCATGACCCCCCACCCGGAGGTGCGCCGTGGGCGCCTTCACTGACCTCGGGGCCGCTGTACGGCGGCTCGTGCCCCTCGGGCAGCCGGCACCACCCGCGCGGATGCGGACCATCCGCTTCAAGCTGTACTCCCTGTTATGCCTGCCGATCGCGGCGCTGTCGGTGCTGTGGATGTTCATCACCGGCCACATCGTCGGCGACTACTTCGAGCTGCGCAGGGCCGTCACCCAGTTCGACCAGGTCGCCATGCCGGCCGCGAACCTCGCGTCCGCCGTCATGCAGGAACGCCGCCTGTCGGCGATGCTCGTGAGCAGCGACGAGTCCGACGGCGGACGGCTGTCGGACGCGCGTGAGGACACCGACGCCGCCGTGTCGCTGTTCCACCAGCGGGCCACGTCCCTGGAGGGCCTGTCGGCGATCGGCCCCGACATCCTGGCCGACGTGGCCGAACTGGAACGGCAGGCCCAGGGCCTCGGCACCATCCGCCAGGACGTGGACGCGCGGACGCTGGACCGGATGCGCATCGTGCAGGAGTACACCAGGATCCAGGACACCCTGTACGGCCTGTACGACCGGCTGGTCACCGTGCCGGAGATCGGGCTGTTCCGGCAGGCGGCGGGGCTGCAGACCATCGTCAGGTCCCGCGAGACGCTGTCGCGGGAGGACGCGCTGCTGACCGCCGCCATCCTGCGCGGCCCGCTGCAGGGACACGAGCGGCGCGCGCTCGCCGAGATGGTCGCGGGCCGCCGGCTGCTGCTGGACCGCGGCGTCGCCGTGCTCGACGGGGAGCTGCGGCGGCCGTACGACACGCTGCTCGACTCGGCCGACTACCGCAACCTCGTCGCGCTGGAGAACCAGGTGCTGGCCGGCGACGGACTCCCGGCGTCCGCGCAGGACTGGCAGGCCCTCGCCACCTCGGTCGGGCCCGGGCTCGACCGCCTCACCGGCGACAGCCAGGCGCTGCTCAACGACCGGTCCGACGCCACCGCCGCCGGCATGATCGCGCAGATCGTCGCCGCCGGCGGCCTCGGCCTGCTCGCGATCCTCATCGCTCTCGTGCTGTCGGCGCGGCTCGGCCGGGGCCTCGCGCAGGAGCTCGCCGACCTGCGCAGCGCCGCGCTGGAACTGGCCGACGTGCAACTTCCCCGCGTGGTGAGCAAGCTGCGTGACAGCCAGGCCGTGGACGTCGAGTCCGAGGCGCCTCCCGTCACCATCACCGGCACCACGCTGGAGGCCCAGGACGTCGCGCAGGCCCTGACCACCGTGCGCCGCACCGCCATCGAGGCCGCCGTGGGCCAGGCCGACCTGCGTACCGGTGTCAGCCACGTCTTCCGCAACCTGGCCCGCCGCAACCAGTCGCTGCTGCACCGGCAGCTCACGCAACTCAGCACCATGCAGAGCAAGACCGACGCACCCGACACACTGGCCGACATCTTCTCGCTCGACCACCTCACCACCCGCATGCGCCGCCAGGCCGAAGGCCTGATCATTCTGTCCGGCGCACCCGCCGGCCGCGCCTGGCGCCGTCCCGTCCCCGTGCACGACGTCGTCCGCGGCGCCGTGGCCGAGGTCGAGCAGCACGCGCGCGTCACCGTACTGCCGATGTCCGACGCCGCCATCGCCGGCACCGCCGTCGCCGACGTCATCCACCTGCTCGCCGAGCTCATCGAGAACGCCACCGTCTTCTCGCCGCCGACCACCCGGGTGCAGATCCGCGGCGAACTGGTGGGCCGTGGCTTCGCCGTCGAGGTGGAGGACCGGGGCCTCGGCCTGAGCGAGGAGGCGCGCGAGGAGATCAACCAGCGCCTCGCCGACCCCCCGGAGTTCGACCTCGCCGACAGCGACCGCCTCGGCCTGTTCGTCGTCAGCCGCCTCGCGGCCCGCCACCACGCCAAGGTCACCCTGCGCCGCTCCCCGTACGGCGGCACCAGCGCCGTCGTCCTCCTCCCCACCAGCATGATCATCCTGCCGAACGACAACCTGCCACCCGACCCGCACCCCGCGCACCCGCTGGCGCAGCGGCCCTCACCGGAGCCGCACCCGTGACAGAACGCCTCCGGCGCGGCGGGAAGCCGTGCCGGAGGCGCCGGTGTCGGGGACGGTCAGCCGGTCCAGGTCCACCGCTGGTTGTTGCCGCCGTGGCAGCTGTACATCTGGAGCAGGGTGCCGTTGCCTGAGCCGTTGTTCGCGGCGTCGAGGCACAGGCCGGACTGCACGCCGGTGATGGTGCCGTTGGAGTTGACGCGCCACTTCTGGTTGTCGCCACCCCAGCAGGAGTAGATCTGCACCTTGACGCCGTTGCCGGTTCCCGCGGCGTCGAGACACTTGTTGCCGTACACCTGGAACTCGCCGGATGACGTGAGGGTCCACTGCTGGTTCGCGTTGGTGTGGCAGTCGTAGATCTGGACCTGGGTGCCGTCGGTGGTGCTGCTGTTCGGCACGTCCACGCAGCGGCCTGACCCCACGCCTCTGATCTGACCGGTGCCGCCGCCACCACTGGTCGGCGTGACGGTCGGCGTGACGGTGGGGGTCGCCGTCGGCGTCGGGTTCGGCGACGCGTTGTTGAGCGCGTTGAGGACCGAGGTGTAGGCGGCCTTCTTGTTGCCGCTGGAGTCGAACAGCAACGGGCTGGTGTTGGCGCCGAGCCAGGAGTCGCTGTCGCGGACACCCCAGACGGTGATGCCGGTGCAGCGGGCCACCGCCAGGCAGTCGTTCACGACGCTGGCGTAGGTCTGTGCGGAGCCGCCCTGGATGTCCAGCTCGGTGATCTGCACGTCGACGCCGAGCGCGGCGAAGCTGCTGATGGTGGTGCGGTAGTTGCTGTTGTACGGGCTCTGGCTGTTGAAGTGGGACTGCAGGCCCACACAGTCGATCGGCACGCCGCGTGACTTGAAGTCGCGCACCATGTTGTAGACGCCTTGGGTCTTGGCCCAGGACCAGTTGTCGATGTTGTAGTCGTTGTAGCAGAGCTTGGCGGCGGGGTCGGCGGCGCGAGCGGTGCGGAACGCGACCTCGATCCAGTCGTTGCCGGTGCGCTGCAGGTTCGAGTCACGGCGGCCACCGGAGTTGCCGTCGGCGAACGCCTCGTTCACCACGTCCCAGGCGTAGATCTTGCCCTTGTAGTGGTTCACCACGCCGTTGATGTGGTCGATCATCGCCTGCCGCAGCGAGCTGCCGGACAGCGACTGCATCCAGCCGGGCTGCTGCGAGTACCACGCCAGCGTGTGGCCGCGGACCCGCTTGCCGTTCTGCACGGCCCAGTTGTAGACCCGGTCGCCGTTGGTGAAGTTGAACTGCCCCCGGTTCGGCTCGGTGGCGTCGATCTTCATCTCGTTCTCGGCGGTCACCATGTTGAACTCGCGGTTCGCGATGCTCGTGTACTGCGAGTCGCCGAGCTTGCCGGCCGCGATCGCGGTGCCGAAGTACCGGCCGCTCTGCGCGGCGGCGGCGGCGAGCGTGCTCTCCGCGGCGCCGACGGGACCGGCGGGCAACGTGAGCGCGGCGACGGTGCCTGCGACACCGAGCGCGCCGGCGACCACGGCCCGGAGAACCTTGCTGGATCGGTGCCGGGAGTCCGGCGGTGTGACGTTCGTACCCATGAGTGAGTGCTCCAGGTGAATCACGGAAGAAGGCGGACACGCGGGAGGGCTCCCGCGTGATCGACGCCGCGTTCCGTCGAACGGGAACGCACACCACCGGGGCGTCGTGCTCGGCGGTTCCCCGTGACCACCACCCGGCACAGGAGAACCGCTTCGAGGGATCAGTGTGAAAAAGGTTCCGAAATATGTCAAGCCCAGACTGAAAAGTTTCGGAGTCCGATCTTGTCGATCCTTTCAACCGACCCGGCACCCCCCACACCCACCTGCACCAGCCTGCGCGATCCAGAGAGTTGAAAGTTTCATCACACCATCAGCACCGGCCACGTGCGTTCCCTGCCTGATCACGCAGATCAGCCGCCGCCGCTTCACCGCCGGCTCCGGCACGAGCCGCACCACCCCCCTTGACGAGACGACAAAGCCTCGTATTTGCTCCGCCCCACCACCACGGGCCACCGCGACGGAAGGAGCGGCTGCCGGCCAGATCGACGCATCAGCGCTCACAGCACGTTCATCCGTTCGCGGACGCCACAGCCGGCTCGGCGGGCCCGAGACAGACACCACGTCTCGGCTCCCGGTGCCATGCCGTGTGGCTCTCGGCAGAGGATCTCCCACCACAGACGGCCGCGAGGCCCGAGGCGTGTCCGCCGGCGCGCCGGCGGACCACGAGGCGGAGGAATGAGAAAGCACGTCAAGCAACTCGTCGGCCTCGGTGCCGGTGTCGTCGCGGTGAGCACCGGAGTGATCACCGCGCTGTCCGCCTCGACGGCCCCCGAGCCGCAGGCGACCGCGGCGACCCTCACTCAGGTGACCGACTTCGGCGCCAACCCCGGCGACATTCAGATGTACCTGTACGTCCCCGCCGACGTGGCCCCCCGGCCGGGAATCCTGGTGGCGATGCACGGCTGCAACGGCACCGCCACCGCCTTCCACCAGGACACCGAGTTCGCCTCGCTCGCCGACCGCTACGGCTTCGTCGTCATCTACCCGCAGGCCGGCAAGAGCGCCAACGGCCTGTCCAACTGCTTCGACGTGTGGTCGGACGACGCGCTGCGCCACGACGGCGGCAGCGATCCGGCGTCGATCGTCTCCATGGTGAATCACGTCGTCCGGCGCCACAACGGAGACGCACGACGCGTGTTCGCCACCGGCTTCTCCTCCGGCGCCATGGAGACCGTCAACCTGCTCGCCACCCACCCCGACGTCTTCACGGCAGGCGCACCCTTCGCCGGCGTCCCCTTCGGCTGCCTCGGCCCTCCCGGCTGCGGCGACCGCACCCCCCGGCACTGGGGCGACCTGGTACGCGGCGCCTACCCCGGCTACACAGGCCCCCGTCCCCGCCTCATGGCCTGGCACGGCACCACCGACGACGTCCTGAACTTCTCGATGCTGCGGAAGCAGGTCGACCAGTGGACCGACGTGTGGGAGACCAGTCAGATCCCCACATCCACCACCACCGTGCAGCGGAACTGGACCAAGCGCGTCTACGGCACCGGCCAGATAGAGGCCTGGACCATCACCGACGCCGGCCACGACCTCCCCCACAAGGGCATGGCCGTCCACGCCATCCGCTTCTTCGGCCTCGACGCCACACCCCCGGCCGCCGCACCCCAAAGCAGGCCGTAGCCACCTGACCCCGTCAGCACCGACCCACCGGTGGGGCACCCCGACCGCCAAGACCCCTGGCGCGGCCCCACCGGTGCCCCATGTCCACCGAACCCCCGGCCGCCGAACCCCCAGGCACGTGCCCTACCGGTGCCCCATGTCCACCACATGACCCCCGGCCGGCACGACGTCCCCTTCACACGATCGGCGGCCTCCCCGCGAGCGTCAGCCGAAGCACCGTCCCCCACGACATGGGCCGCCGCCTGCCGTGACCCCCCTTGATCCCCTCCCACAACCCGGTGAACCAGACCGCGAGATTCCCCCTCCGCCGGATCCGCACGACACTGAGCAACGTCCACGTCGCCAGGTAGACCGGGATCAGCGCCGCAGGCAGCCGCCGGTACGCCAGCCACACCCGGTTACGCGCCACCAGCCGGTAGTACAGATCGTGCCTGCTCGGCGACGTCGCCGGGTGATGCACCACCACCCCCGCCGCGTACCACCCCGTCCTCCCGAGATCCCACAACCGCCAACTCAGATCGATCCCCTCGTGAAAAAGAAAGAAATGCCCCGGCCACCCCCCGACCGCCTCATAGTCGGCCCGCCGGATCAACACCACCCCTTCCGCCATCACCGTGACACTCCCCGGCCGCCCCGGATCCCCCGCACGAAGCCGCGGCACCCACCGCCGCAACGTCACCCCCGACCCGGCGTCCGCGATCCGCGGCTGCACATAAGCCGCCTCCTCATGCTCCCGCGCCTCCCCCACCAACCGCGCGAGAGTGTCCACCTCCGGCAGAACCGCGTCATTGTCCAAGAAGAACAGAAACTCCCCCGCATCCTCCCCACCTAGAACCTCAGCCCCCACATTCCTCCCCTGAGGAATCCCCAGATTGACCGGCAACCCCACCGCCCGAACCCCCTCAGGCACCCCCTCGGGCTCCACCCCGTTCCCCACCACGACCACCCGCATCGAAACCCCTCGCTGCGCCAGCAAGGAGTCCATGGCCTCCCGGAACGCCTCCGGCCGATCGTTCATCGTCAGGACCACAACGTCCACCGTCGCACCCATCCGACCCTCCCGCACCATCATGAACGCGAGCGACCCCACCTCCGAAAGGCGAGCACGTCACGTCCAGGCCACACGCTGTTCCCCAGCCCGCAACCCCTTCTACCCCGACCAGCCACAATGAGTCGCCTGAGAGTGAACGAGACCAGACGCGGTTCCACGAGCGGTGCGAAGCGCACCCCGGCGAAGATGGCCGTCCCGTCGCCGGCGAGCCGCCGCCGAACCCCTTCGTCCGATCAGAGACGATCTTCCACCAAGGCAATGGTGATGTCAGGAATGGTGTCGACGATCAGGTCGGCGGCGGAGGCGGTGGGACGGGTCGCGTGGAGGTGGCCCCAGGGGCCGCGGCGGATCAGAGCGGTGCGCATGCCTGCCTGGCGGCCGGGGAGGATGTCGTTGTCGAGGCGGTCCCCCACGTAGAGGATCTCCTCCGGCGGACAGCCCGCGGCGGCGGCGACCTTGCCGAAGAAGGCGGGGTGCGGTTTGGTGACGGACCAGCCCGCGGAGGTGTACACGGCGTCCACCGGAAGGTCCATGGCGGTCAGCGCGTCGTACGCCTGGACGGGCTGGTTGCCGGCGATGATGACCTGGTAACCGGCGTCGCGGAGTGACGCGAGGCCGGGACGGACGTCCGGATACAGGTCGTCGGCGTCGAAGTTCTCCCGCAACCCGTCCGGATCGTCGCGCCGCCAGGCCTCGATCTCGGCCCCGATGTCGATCCCCGGCCGCACCACCTCGAACGCCTCCCGATGCGAACGATCCAGCGCCGCCATGCCGCCGAGCACCCCGTGCATCGTGAACGGCGTCACCCCGAGCCGTTCGGCCCACCGCGTCCAGATCCGCGTCTCGTCGACCAACGTCTCCCCGACGTCGAACACCACCACCCGGATCACCGGACCTCCTTCCGCGCACACCGTCCGAACCCTACTCGGTCACCTCGTCCCTGCCGGCCTCCGGTCGACGTCCGCCGAATCACAGGGCCTGGACATGCTCGACGGCATTGCCGAGCTAGTTCGAGGGGGCGGTGAGGCGCTCCAGGGCCTTGCGGAAGCGTTTGTCGGAGACCGGGTAGGGGGTGCCCAGGGTCTGTGCGAAGTAGCTGACTCTCAGTTCCTCCAGCATCCAGCGGAGGTCGGTGGCGGCTTCGTCGGTGCGGTGGTGCGGGGGGAGTTTGTTCAGGGTTTCTTCGTACTCCTGCCACAGGGTGTCGAGGCGGAGCATGTGTTCGCGGTCGCGGTACGGGTCGTCGGGGAGTTTCTCCAGGCGGCGTTCGACGGCTTTGAGGTAGCGCTGGAGGTTGGGGAGGCGTGTGTAGCCGGTGGCGGTGACGAAGCCGGGGTGGATGAGGGAGTCGAGGTGTTCGGCTATCTCTTCCAGGGTGTCGGGGGGGTCCTTCATCGTGGACAGGGTGGTCTCGGCGCGGTGCCAGGTGGTCAGAGCGGTCTCGACGCGGGAGACGACGGCGGCGGTGGTGTCGTACAGTTCGGCGCGGACGTGGTCGTGGAGGCGGGTGAAGGCCTCCTTGGTCCAGGCGGGGCCGCCCATGTCCATGATGAGTTTGTCGGTGGCGCAGTCGACGCAGTCCTCGAAGAGAGCTGCGGCGTCCTTGTGGGGGCTGTGGCTCAGGGCCAGTTTCTGCGTCGTGGTCAAGGTGCGCAGGATGGATTTGGCGGGGGACGCGACGTTCAGCAGCAGGAGGCGCCGGGTGCCGGCCCACATGGCGGCCAGTTGCTCGGCCTGGGTCTCGAAGACGCGGACGGCCACCGTGGTGCCTTCGTCGGCCAGCGCGGGGTAGGCCTTGACGCGGCCCTGTTCGAAGACCTTGGGGAGGTCTCCTATGGTCCAGGCGCGCAGGCCCGAGCGTTCCAGGTGTTCGCCTACTCGGGCCAGGGTGGCGCGCATCTTGGGGGCGAGGCGTTGTTTCAGGGACGGGAGGTCCTTGGCCTCGGCCACGGTGCGGCGGCGGTCGTCGATGACGCGGTACGTCACGCGCAGGTGGTCGGGGAGCCGTCCGGGGTCGAAGGACTCAGGGGGGACCTGGATGCCGGTGAGGCCGGACAGTTCCCGCGCGACGGCCTCGATCAGGGGTTCGGCGCCGGGGGTGACGCGTTCGAGTACACGGCGCGCGAAGTCGGGAGCGGGGACGAAGTTGCGGCGGACCTGCTTGGGGAGGGAGCGGATGAGCTCGGTGACGAGCTCCTGGCGCAGCCCGGGGATCTGCCAGTCGAAGCCGGTGCCTTCGACCTGGTTGAGCACCTGGAGCGGGATGTGGACGGTCACGCCGTCGGCGTCGGCGCCGGGTTCGAACTGGTAGGTGAGGCGCATGCGCTGGCCGCCCTGGCGCCAGGTGTCGGGGTAGGCCTGCTGGAGGTCCCCGCCGGCGGTGCCCTCGTTGATGAGCATGTCGGTGGAGAACGTCAGCAGGTCGGGCTGGTCGGCGCGTGCGCGTTTCCACCAGGAGTCGAAGTGGCGGGCCGACACGACGGTCTCGGGGACGCGCCGGTCGTAGAAGTCGAACAGGGTCTCGTCGTCGACCAGGATGTCGCGGCGGCGCGCGCGGTTCTCCAGCTCCTCGACCTCCGACAGCAGGCGGCGGTTGTCCTTGAGGAACTTGTGGTGGTTGTCCCACTCCCCCTGCACGAGCGCGTGCCTGATGAACAGGTCGCGGGACAGCTCGGGGTCGATGCGGCCGTAGTTGACCTTGCGGTCCACGACGAGCGGCACGCCGTACAGCGTGACGCGCTCCAGCGCCATCACCGCGCCTTGGTTCTTCTCCCAGTGCGGTTCGCTGTAGCTGCGGACCACCAGGTGCGCGGCGAGCGGCTCCACCCACTCCGGCTCGATCTTGGCGACGACGCGGGCCCACAGCCGGGACGTCTCCACCAGCTCGCCGGCCATGACGAAGCGCGGGGGTTTGCGGAACAGCGCCGAGCCGGGGAAGATCGCGAACTTGGCGCTGCGCGCGCCGAGGTACTCGCGGGCCGGCCGGCGCCGCAGGCCCTGGTTGTTGCGGTCGGAGCGTTCGACGTCCATGAGGCCGATGTGGGACAGCAGCCCGGCGAGCAGCGACACGTGGACGCGCTGCGGGTCGGGCCGCACGGTGTTGAGCGTGACCCCCATGCCCTGCACGACCTGCTTGAGCTGGCCGTACAGGTCCTGCCACTCGCGGACCCGCAGGTAGTTCAGGAAGTCGGCCTTGCACATGCGGCGGAACTGGCCGGACGACAGCTCGCGCTGCTGTTCGCGCAGGTAGTCCCACAGGTTGAGGTACGTCAGGAAGTCCGACTCCTTGTCGGCGAAGCGCGCGTGCTTCTGGTCGGCCTGCGCCTGCTTGTCGGCGGGCCGCTCCCTCGGGTCCTGGATGGACAGGGCCGCGGCGATCACCATGACCTCGGTGGCGCAGCCGTTGGCGTCGGCTTCGAGGACCATGCGGGCCAGCCGCGGGTCGATGGGGAGCTGCGCGAGCTTGCCGCCGAGCGGGGTCATCTTGCGGTCGGCGTCGAACGCTCCGAGCTCGCGCAGGAGGTTCACGCCGTCCTTGACCTGCCGGTGGTCCGGCGGCTCGACGAACGGGAACGCCGAGATGTCGCCGAGCCCGAGCGACGTCATGCGCAGGATGACGGAGGCGAGGTTGGTGCGCAGGATCTCGGGGTCGGTGAACTCGGGCCGCGCGAGGAAGTCGTCCTCGGAGTACAGCCGCACGCAGATGCCGTCGGACGTACGGCCGCAGCGGCCCTTGCGCTGGTCGGCCGAGGCGCGCGAGACGGCCTCGATGGGGAGGCGCTGCACCTTGAGGCGGTGGCTGTACCGGGATATGCGCGCGAACCCCGGGTCCACGACGTACTTGATGCCGGGGACGGTGAGCGAGGTCTCGGCGACGTTGGTGGCGAGCACGATGCGGCGGCCCCGGTGGGGCTGGAACACGCGGTGCTGCTCCCCCGCCGACAGCCGCGCGAACAGCGGCAGGACCTCGTCGTCGCGGCCCTTGAGCGCCTCGGCGGTGTCACGGATCTCGCGTTCGCCGCTGAGGAACACGAGGATGTCGCCGGGCCCTTCGGCGCACAGCTCGTCCACGGCGTCCACGATGGCCTGCGCCTGGTCCTCCTGCTCCTCGCTGATGGGCCGGTACCGCACCTCCACGGGGTAGGTGCGGCCGGACACCTCGACGATGGGTGCGTCGCCGAAGTGGCGGGAGAACCGCTCGGGGTCGATGGTGGCCGAGGTGATGATCACCTTGAGGTCGGGCCGTTTCGGCAGGAGCTGCTTGAGGTAGCCGAGGATGAAGTCGATGTTGAGGCTGCGTTCGTGGGCCTCGTCGATGATCAGGGTGTCGTACCGCGACAGCGAGCGGTCGCGCTGCATCTCGGCGAGCAGGATGCCGTCGGTCATCAGCTTGACGAGGGTGTCGTCACCCGACTGGTCGGTGAAGCGGACCTTGTACCCGACGGCCTCGCCGAGCGGGATGTCGAGCTCCTCGGCGATGCGCTCGGCCACCGTGCGTGCCGCGATGCGGCGCGGCTGGGTGTGACCGATCTGGCCGCGCACGCCGCGGCCGAGCTCCAGGCAGATCTTGGGGATCTGCGTGGTCTTGCCGGACCCGGTCTCCCCCGCGACGATCACGACTTGGTGGTCCCTGATGGCCGCGAGGATGTCGTCCTTGCGCGCGCTCACCGGGAGCGCCTCGGGGTAGGTGACGCGCGGCGTCAGCGCGCGGCGGGCCGCGACCCTGGCCTCCGCGGTCTCGATCTCGGCGGTGACCTGGTCGGCGATGGCCCGCAGCGCCTTTCCGTCGCGTACGCGGCGCGCGCCGTCGATGCGGCGGCGCAGCCGGATCTCGTCGCGCAGCGTCAACGCGGACAGGCGTTCACGCAGGCCGCTCAGGGGTGATGTCGTCGAAGAGGTTCCCATGGTCGCTTTCCCGGCCGCCTCCGTCTCACGCGACCGCCCCCGGCAAGGATAAGCAACTCCTGCGGGGGCTTCGCCAGCGGTTTACCGGGACGGACCCGGCGCTCAGTGGGAACTGAGCATCTGACCGGCGGCGCCGTTGGTGAAACGCAGCGCCTTCTCCAGGCACACGACCGCGCCTTGGCGTGGCCGGGTGAAGAACCGGCAGTCGTCGGCCAACGCGCGCATGATCTGCAGGCCGCGTCCGTGTTCGGTCAGCATCGAACCGTTCTTGTCGGCGATCGCCTCGGGATCGAAGCCGTTGCCGGTGTCGACCACCGTGATCACACAGCGTTCGCCGATCAGTTCGGCGCTGACGGTGTACTCGTCCGTCTCTGTGGCGTGCCTGATGACGTTCGAGCACGCCTCGGTGAGCATGAGCTGGATGTCGTCACGGATCTGACGCTCGACTCCGAGCACGTCGAGTTCGGCCCCCAGGATCTGCCTCGTGACGGACACGCTCGCTGCATCGCGCGGCAAGCGCAATGCGATGGTCACCTCCACGTCTCCTCCTTCCACCCTGCTCTCTAAAGTGCCCTCAGCACCAGGCGCAAACCCAGAACCGGGTGGAGGAAGATTCTTGTTTCACGTGTCAGACGGCGCGTGGAGCGGCGGCCAAGGCGGCGCCGATGATGCCGGCGTTGTTGAGCAGCCGCGCGGGGACCACCGGCGTGTCACCGAGGTCGATGTGCGGCAGGAACTTGTCGGCTCTCTTGCTCACGCCGCCGCCGATGATGATCAGCTGCGGGGACAGCAGCATGCGGACGTGTTCGAGGTACGCCTGCACGCGCTCGGCCCACTTGTCCCAGCTCAGGTCGTGCTTCTCGCGCGCGTGGTCGGACGCGCGGTGCTCGGCCTCGTGGCCGTCCAGCTCCAGGTGGCCGAACTCGGTGTTGGGGATGAGCAGCCCGTCCATGATCAGCGCGCTGCCGATGCCGGTGCCGAAGGTCAGCATGAGCACCAGGCCCCGCCGGCCGTGACCCGCGCCGAACAGCGCCTCGGCGACACCGGCCGCGTCGGCGTCGTTGAGCACGGTGACCTCCTGGCCGGTGGCCTCACTGAACAGCTTGCGCGCGTCCAGGCCGATCCATGCCTTGTCGACGTTGGCGGCGGTGCGGGTGACCCCGTCGACCACGACGCCGGGGAATGTGACGCCGATCGGCCCCTGCCAGGAGAAATGGTCCGCTATCTCCCGGACCACCGCGGCCACGGCGGCCGGCTCGGAGGGGTCGGGTGTGGGGATGCGCCACCGCTCCCCGATCACCGTGCCGGTCGTGACGTCGACCGGTGCGCCTTTGATCCCGGATCCCCCGATGTCGATGCCGAGTACGTTCATCGTGCTCCCTCACCCGCTGTGCCGGTCGCCGCACCACAAGGTTCAGTGCCCCGGCGGGACGTCCATAGTCCTAGCAGGTGCGGGGATCGCATGACGCAACCTGGCAGACATATGGCGTCATGTGACGCCATATGTCCCTCATTCTCCGTTTCTCCTCAGCTCCGGTGGTCGTACCCCCGCGTGTGCTCGGCCCGGCCGTCACCGAGCGCGCGGAACGGCGAGGTGTCCTCACCGAACGTCCAGCGGGTGCTGAGGTCCAGGGGGTCCAGCCTGCGGTGCCGCGGGTCGTCCCCGCCGACGACGAACGGGTCCTCCGGGTACGGCGTCTCCCGCCGCGCCGGTTCCATGCGGTACACCGGCGCCTCGGTCACCGCGGGGGCCGGTGTGGCGTACGTCTCGGCGCGGTAGACGGGCTCCTCCCGGTACGCGGGCTTCTCCCGGTACGCCGGCTCCTCCCGGTACGCGGGCTTCTCCAGGTAGGCCGGCTCCTCCCGGTACGGCGCGGACGGCGGCGACGGCGGGACGACGGCGGCGGAGGTGATGGCGGCCGTGACGCGGCCGGATCCGGCGTACAGGTAGGCACGCAGGCCGTCGGCGAGCCGGACGACGTCCTGGCGGGGCCGTACGGCGAACCGCAGGAAGCGGCTGCTCGAACCGAGCTTGTTGCCGCACTCGCGCACATGCAGGTTGTACGACGACAGCAGGTGGTCGCGCAGGTGCACCCCGTCCTTGCCGTCCGGCAGCCGCACCAGCAAGAAGTTGCCCTGCGACGGGTACACCTTGAGCCCCGGCAGCGCCGACAGCTGCTGGAGCATCGACCGGCGGTCCGCCGCGACCAGCCGCAGACTCTCCTGGTAGGCCCGCGTGTGCTCCTTGAGCAGGAACACGACCGCCTCGGCGAACGAGTTGAGGTTCCACTTCGGCAGCATGCGGCGCACCGTGCCGGCGAGCGCCGGGTTGGCCACCATGTAGCCGAAGCGGATGCCGTGCAGGCCGAAGTTCTTGCCGAGGCTCTTGAGCACGACGACGTTGGGCCGCAGCGCGGCCTCGTCGGCGACGCTCGGCGAGTGCTCCTCGTCGACGAAGTCGATGAACGACTCGTCCACCACGACCAGGTCCAGGTCGGTGAGCCGGTCGAGCAGGTCGATCACCTGTGCGCGGCGCAGGTAGCCGCCGTCGGGGTTGCTGGGGTTGCAGATCACCGCGGCCCGTGAGCCGCGTGCGCGGATGAAGCGCACCAAGTCCTCGGTGTCCAAGGCGAATCCCCGCTCTTCCGGCAGGCGGTACATGTCCACCCGTTTGCCGGTCTCCAGCGGCTGGTCGGTCCAGCGGCCGAAGGTCGGCACGGGGACGGCGACGCTCTCACGGATCAGCAGGTGGTCGATCCAGGTGATCAGTTCGGTGGAGCCGTTGCCCATGACGAGGGTCTGCGGCTGGAGCCCCAGCAACGAGCCGAGTTCGGCGGTGATGGCGCCGGCGTCGCTCGGGTAGTACTTCAGGATCGTCGTGAGGTTCTGCTGAAGCAGCCCGAACAGCTCCGGTGTGGGGAAGTACGGGTTGCAGGGGATGCAGAAGTCCACCGGCGCCTCGCGCAGCCCGGGACTTCCGCGCAGCAGCGAGAAGTACGACGGGCTGTGCGCCTCGGCACGCGGCGGGCCGGCCTCGCCGGCACCAGGCGACACAGGCAATGGGGGCCTCCTCCATGAACGGCGGACGTCGCCGGGACGCGACATGGGGAGGTACGCGGCCCGGCGGCGTCCGGTTCAGCCGGAGATCGGCCGTGTTCGCGGTGAGAGCCGCTCAGGTGCGAGCGACCGCCTTGCTGACGGCGTTGGGGCCGTCGAAGGTGCCCTCGGGAAGCTGCCGCAGTGCCTCCATGGCCTTCTCGTCGGCCTTGTGGCTCTTGGCGTGTTCCAGCAGCTGCTCTTTCGTTACCGGGTAGTCGACTCCGGACAAATACTTTTGTACGTGTATGAACTCCGGCGTTCCCATAGAATCCCCCCCGAACGAAAAACCCTGCTTCTACCCGAGGAAGAGGAGGCTAAACCTGACCTCTTCCCGCGGAGCGCGTCCACCGTCCCGCACGGCCGCAGAAATGCCGCATCTGGCAGGGACGCTACGACAGCAGAAGTCTCCCCAGGAAGCTCCACATCCTCCCGAACCAGGACATAAGAATCACGTCAAGCCTTGACAACCGCCTGCTGTCCGAAAGCCCTCGGATGCCCCACCGACCCCGGGGGCCAGCATTCCGAACATCATTCGGCCGCAGGCCAGAGCCCTACAGGCAGTGGCAAACCAGGACAACAAGGAATTTTGCAACGAGTCATGCACTACCACCGCACAACTAATCACAGCTCGTAGGGGGAAAATATGACGAACGTCATGACACGAACAGTGACACCCTCCCATGTGACCAATGGAACGTGTCACTAGGCACAGGTCTGGTTATCCGTAATTCTCCTCCTAGCGATCGAGCGATCGAGCCAAGAGAGGGGTGTCCAGCGGTGATCGACAAATACGCGATGTATTGCCTGGCTGATCCGCTGTTTTACGACTCCCTTGACGGTAAGCGCTCCGACCACCCCGACTTTCCCGCGGCGTCCAGGGCCGTCCCCGCCGGCTGGCTCCACCGGCCGACCGACACCTGGTTCCACTACATGCCGCAGGACCGGCCCCTGCCTCCCCAGGGCTGGAAGATCCACGTCTCCTCGTGCCTGGACGACGCCGAGCGCACCCTGGACGCCGTCTTCGACTACTGCGTCGGCCGCCGGCTGCCCTTCAAGTTCCTGCGCGGCCCCCGCGTCGTCATGATGCTCAACAGCAAGTACGCCGACCGCGGCGGCAGCGGCAAGCTCGTGACGATGTACCCGGCGGACGTCGACGAGTTCGAACTCGTGCTCAAGGAGCTCGGCGAGCTCCTGCACGGCGTGCGGGGGCCGTACATCCTCAGCGACCTGCGCATCGGTGAGGGGCCCCTGTTCGTCCGGTACGGCGGCTTCGCCGAGCGCTACTGCGTGGACGGCAACCGCGAGCAGGTGCTCGCCATAGAGGACCCCGACGGCAACCTCGTCCCCGACCGCCGCGGCCCCTCGTTCTCCCCGCCGTCCTGGGTGACCCTGCCGGACTTCCTCGCCCCCCATCTCGCCGCGCGCAACGCGGTGACCCTGGAGGGCCTGCCGTACACCGTGGAGAAGGTCCTCCACTTCTCCAACGGCGGCGGCGTGTACAAGGGCACCGACACCCGCGACGGCCGCACCGTCGTGCTCAAGGAGGCCAGGCCCTACGCCGGGCTCGACGCCGTCGGCCGCGACGCCGTGGCACGGCTCAGGCACGAGGCCGACATCCTCGGCCGGCTCAAGGGCCTGGACGTCGTGCCGCAGCTGTACGACTACTTCACCCTCGGCGAGCACCACTTCCTCGTGCAGGAATTCGTCGACGGCACCACGCTCAGCCAGGAGTCGGTGCACCGGCACCCCCTGACCCGTGCCGTCATCACCCCCGAGCACGCGGCCGAGTTCACCGAGTGGACCATGAAGACGCTCGCCAAGGTCGAGGACGCCGTGGCGGCGCTGCACGAGCGCGGGGTCGTGTTCGGCGACCTGCACCCGTTCAACGTGCTGGTGGACGGCGACCGTGTCGTGCTCATCGACTTCGAGGTCGCGACCCTCGCCGAGCGGAACGCCAGGCCCACGCTCGCGCACCCCGGTTTCTGCCCCCCGGCCGACCGCCTCGGCGTCCACGCCGACCGCTACTCCCTGGCCTGCCTGCGCCTCGGGTTGTTCGCGCCGATGTCCACCGTGCTCATCCCGCTGCACCGGCCCAAGGTGAACCACCTGGCCGAGCTGGCCGCCGGGACGTTCCCCGTGCCGGCCGGCTACCTCGACGAGGCCGTCAGCCTGATCCTGGGCGAGGGGCCGCACGACGACGCGCGCATGCGGGAACTGCCGCTCCCCGGCCGGGCCCCGTGGCAGGAGGTGCGCGACGCCGCGGCACGGGCCATCCTCGCCTCCGCCACCCCCGAGCGCGACGACCGGCTCTTCCCCGGCGACATCACGCAGTTCCAGCCCGGCGGGGGCCTCAACCTGGCGACCGGCGCCGCAGGTGTGCTGTACGCGCTGGCGGCGACCGGCGCCGGGAGACACCCCGAGCACGAGGAGTGGCTCAGGAAGCGCGCGTTCTCCCCCAAGCCCGGCACGGGCCTCGGCTTCTACGACGGCCTGCACGGCGTCGCGTACGCCTTCGAGGAGCTCGGCCGGCGCGACGACGCGCTGGAGCTGGTCTCCCTGTGCCTGCGTGAGCGGTGGCAACGGCTCGGGCTGAGCCTGCACGCCGGCCTGGCCGGCATCGGGCTCAACCTGCTGCACCTCGGCCAGGTCACCGGCGAGAGCGACCTCACGCGCGCCGCCGCCGAGGTCACCGGTGTGGTGGCCGAGCGGCTCGGCGACGTCGAGAGCGTCGCCGAGGTGAGCGGTGGCGGCAACCCGCACGCCGGCCTGATGCACGGCTCGTCCGGACCCGCGCTGCTGTTCCTGCGCATGTACGAGGCCACCGGCGACCAGACCATGCTCGACCTGGCGCACACCGCGCTGCGGCAGGACCTCAAGCGCTGCACGGTCCGCGAGGACGGTCAGCTGCAGGTGCAGCAGGGCTGGCGCACCAACCCGTACGTCGACGAGGGCTCGGCCGGCATCGGCATGGTCCTCGCGCAGTACCTGCGGCACCGCGACGACGAGGCGTTCGGTGCGTCCCTCGCGGCGATCGCACCGGTCGCCACCTTGGACTACTACGTGCAGTGCGGCCTGTTCTCCGGCCGCGGCGGCATGATCGCGGCGCTGTGCTCGGGCCTGCGGCCCGGCCTGGACCGCACCTCACCCGAGGTCGCGCGACAGGTCGAGGGCCTCGCCTGGCACGCCACGCCGTACCGCGGCGGGCTGGCTTTCCCGGGCAACCAGTTGCTCCGGCTCTCGATGGACCTGGCGACCGGCACGGCCGGTGTGCTGCTGGCGCTCGGCGCCGCGCTGCACGACCGGCCGGTGCGGCTGCCGTTCATCCTCCCCCAAGACTCCCCCTCCGGCACCCCCGCCGGAGCGGTGGACCCGACGGACACCTGAAGAAGGAGGTGAACACATGGCTCTTCTGGACCTGCAGGACATGGAGGTCGCCGGCGGTGGCGGCGGCGGCAGCAACCTGTCCCTCCTGGGGTGCACCCCCCACGAGAACAGCAGCCTCAGCATCATCTGCGGCTGAACCCTCACCGCAGCGCCAGCGGCCGGCCCTCGGCCGTGCACGACCCAGCGTTTCACATCCGTAAGAAAGGCACGATCATGGCGCTTCTCGACCTGCAGGACATGGAACTCGCCGGTGGCGGCGGCGGCGGCAGCAACCTGTCCCTCCTGGGGTGCACCCCCCACGAGAACAGCAGCCTGAGCATCATCTGCGGCTGAACCCTCACAGCCTGAGCGTGCTCCGCGCGAGCAGAGCACGCCGCTGAACAACCCGCCTGGGGCGGCCCTTGCCCGGCCGCTCCAGGCACGTTCATTCCCGGGATCCTTCGAAGGGAAACGCCGGCATGTCGGAAACCCAGGCGACGCCAAGCCAGGGAACCGGCATCTCCGGACCGGCCTCCGGTGACGGGCTGCTGCGTGACGTACTGCGGCGCAGCGGCGCGTGGCCCTCGGTGTACGCGGCGACCGCGCTGACCGCGGCCGTGGTCGAGCTGCTGCTGCCGGCCGCGCTCGGCCGCGCGGTGGACGCACTGGTCACACCAGGCGGCACCCTCGGCACGGCCTTCGTGACGTGCGCGGTGCTGATCGCCGCCGTGGTGGCCTGCGACGCGGTGGCCGTGCTCGCCGCGGGGGCCGGCAGCGCGCAGGCGGCACGCAGGCTGCGCCGCCGCGTCGTCCGGCACGTCCTCGTCACCGGACCCGGCCTGTCGCGGCACTTCTCCGCCGGTGACCTGGTCACCCGTGCGGGTGCCAACGCCGACGAGACCGGCACCGCACCGGAGTCCGTCATCACCGCGGTCGCGCTGCTCGTCCCCGCCGCCGGAGCCCTGGTCGCGCTGGCGCTCATCGACGTGCGGCTCGCGGTGGCCTTCGCGGCGGGCCTCGCCGTGATCGGCCTGGTGCTGCGCGCGTTCCTGCGCGAGACCACCAGCGTCTCCTCCGGGTACCAGCAGGCGCAGAGCGACCTCGCGACCCGCCTCGTCGACGCGCTCTCCGGCGCGCGCACCATCGCCGCCGCCGGCACCGAGGACCTGGAGACCCGCCGCGTCCTGTCCCCCCTCCCCCGGCTTCGCCGCCACGGCATGGCGCTGTGGCGCGTCAACGCACGCGCCGGTGTGCAGGCGGCCATCGTCGTCCCCATGCTGGAGGTCACGGTGCTCGGGGTGGGGGGCCTGCTGCTGTCCGGCGGCCACCTGACCGCGGGTGAGCTGTTCGCCGCCGCGCGCTACACCGTCCTCGGCGCCGGTCTCGCCTCCGCGCTCGGCCACCTGAACCGCCTGGCCCGCGCGCGCTCCGCCGCCGGCCGCCTCACCGCTCTGCTCGGCCACACGCCTCCCGCGTACGGCGACCTGCGCCTGCCGGAGGACGGCCCCGGCGGACGGCTGGAGTTCCGGGGGGTCGGCGTCCGCGTGGACGGACGCGACGCGCTCCGCGACATCGACCTGGACATCCCCGCCGGGACGGCGGTGGCCGTGGTGGGACGGTCGGGAAGCGGCAAGTCCACCCTGGCGGCGGTGGCGGGGAGGCTCGCCGACCCCGACGACGGCGAGGTGCTGCTCGACGGTGTGCCGTTGCGGAGCCTCGGTCACACGGCGCTGCGGGAGGCGGTGGCGTACGCCTTCGAGCGGCCCGTCCTGTTCGGCACCAGCGTCGCCGACGCCATCGCGGCGGGACGGCCGGTCACCACGCGCGGCGAGGCGGCCGGCGGAGTGCGGGAAGGTCGTGGCGCGTCGATCGTGCGGGCCGCGGCCGGCGCGGCGGCGGCCGATTCGTTCATCCGGCGGCTGCCGCGCGGGTACGACACCGCGCTCGACGAGGCGCCGATGTCCGGCGGCGAACGGCAGCGCATCGGCCTGGCCAGGGCCTTCGCGCACGGGGGCCGGGTGCTCGTCCTGGACGACGCCACCTCCAGCCTGGACACCGTCACCGAGCACCAGGTGGCGCGCGCGCTGACCGGCACCCTGCGGGGCCGCACCCGGCTCATCGTGGCCCACCGCGCCGCCACCGCGGCCCGCGCCGACCTGGTCGTCTGGCTGGAGGACGGCCGGGTGCGCGGTCAGGACACCCACGACGCGCTGTGGCACGACCCCGAGTACCGGTCGATCTTCGAGGTCACGGCCGAGCTCTCCCCGGACCCTCTCGCGCGGTGCGGGGACGCGCCGTGACGGGGGACGGAGCCACAGTCGGCGGAGTGAGGGGACGCGCCGTGACGAGGGACGGGACCACAGTCGGCGGGGTGCTGCGTGCGGCCCTGGCTCGGCGGCGGCGGCATGTGGTGCGGCTGCTGCTGTGGTCGTTCGCCGAGACCGCGCCGTCGTTCGTGTCGGGGCTCGCCGTCGCGCACGCCTTGGACGACGGCTTCGCGGTGGGGCGGCCCGCCGTGGGGTTCGGGTGGCTGTGCATCCTGACCGCCGCCTGGCTCGCCGCGGCGATCGGTGCGCGGCAGGTGCTGCTCGCCATCGCCGGCATCGTGGAGCCGTTCCGTGACGACCTGCTGACCCGCGTGGTGGCGGGCACGCTGCACCGCGCGGCGGCCACCGGCAGGGGCCAGGACACCGCGGCGGTGGCGCGGCTCAACCGGCAGGTCGAGCTGGCGAGGGACGCGTTCGCCGCGGTCATCGCGGTGGTCCGGTCGTTCGCGTTCTCGGTGACCGGCGTGGTCCTCGGTGTGTGGTCGCTGATGGGCTCGGTGCTGCCGCTGGTGCTCCTGCCGCTGCTGGCCGGGCTGGCGCTCTTCGTGACGTCGCTGCCTTCGATGGCGGCACGGCAGCGGCGGGCCATCCTCGCCGAGGAGGGTACCGCGGCGTCGCTGGCCGCCATGGTGGACGGCCTGCGCGACGTGCGCGCCTGCGGCGCCGAGGGCCGGGTGGCGGCGCGGGTCGGCCGGGCCGTGGACGAGCAGGCCGGCGCCGCCACCGGGCTGGCCCGCCTCACGTCCGTCCGCACGCTGTCGCTGGCCGTCGGCGGCTGGCTGCCGATCCTGCTGGTGCTGGCCGCCACCCCGTCCCTGGTACGCGACGGCGCGACCGCCGGGGTGGTGCTCGGCACGCTGACGTACGTCGCGCAGTCCCTCACCCCGGCCCTCGGCAGCCTCGTGCAGGGCATCGGCGTGAACGGCGTGCGCCTCACCGTCGCACTCGAACGCATCCTGACCACCGGCGGAAACACCACGACCCTCCCCGCCGGCCGCTCCCCCGAGGCCGGTCCGCCGCGCGGGACGCCGCGCGGGACGCCGCGCGGGACGCCGCGCGGCGGCGCGGTGCGCATGCGCGGAGTGACGTTCGCGTACGGCCTCGGCGCGGAGCCGGTGGTGGCCGGTCTCGACCTGGAGGTGCCGGACGGTGAGCACCTCGCGGTGATCGGGCCGAGCGGCATCGGCAAGTCCACGGTGGCGGCGCTCGCGGCGGGGGTGCTCCGGCCCAAGGAGGGACGGGTGCTGATCGGCGGGGTGCCGGTGGACACGCTCGGCCGGGCCGCGCTGAGCCGGACCCGCGTGCTCATCCCGCAGGAGGCGTACGTCTTCCGCGGCACGCTCGGCGAGAACCTCGCGTACCTGGCGGACTCCCCCGGCTCGATCGAGCTCGACGCCGCTGTGGCGGCGGTCGGCATGACCGATCTCGCGGCCCGGCTCGGCGGGTACGCGGCCGAGGTGGACCCGGCCGCTCTGTCGCAAGGCGAGCGGCAGCTCATCGCGCTGACCAGGGCCTACCTGTCCCCGGCGCGGCTGGTGCTGCTCGACGAGGCGACCTGCCACCTGGACCCGGCGGCCGAGGCGCGGGCCGAGGAGGCGTTCGCGCGCAGGGACGGCACGCTGATCGTCGTCGCGCACCGGCTCACGTCGGCGCTCCGTGCCGACAGGATTCTCGTGATGGACGGCAGCAGGGCCATGTCCGGCACGCATGCCGAGCTGATGGACGCCTCGCCGCTGTACCGCGACCTGATGGGCCGCTGGGAGGCTCCCGCACCGGCCTGATCCCCAGCCAGACAAAACGGGTAAATGTGACAAAACAGGGCATAAGTCCTGGTGAGAGTGAACATGGCTGCCCGTCGTGCCTTCACCGCCTGCACCACGGGGGGAGGGTCTCGCGGGAACGGGGGACGAGATGAGCACGCAGAGGAACGAGACCGTACCGCGTCCGAGGATCAGAGAGGGCGGCGGCACGACCCTGCTCACCGAGCGCGGCAAGACCACGATCGCCGACATGGTGGTCGCCAAGATCGCCGGCATGGCGGCCCGTGAGGTGACCGGGGTCCACGCCGTGGGGACCGGCATGACCCGGGCCCTCGGCGCCGTCCGCGAGCGCTTCTCGGGAGGCGTCAGCCCGACGACCGGCGTCACGGTGGAGGTCGGCGAACGACAGGCCGCCGTGGACCTCGCCGTCATCGTCGACTACGGCGCCTCGATACCGGACGTGGCCGCGGGGATCCGGCGCAACATCGTCAACAAGGTGGAAAACATGTGCGGCCTCGAGGTCACCGAGGTCAACATCGCCGTCGAGGACCTCCACCTGCCTGGCGAGGAGGGGCCGGAACCCACGGAGTCCCGGGTCCAGTGAACGCGCGGAACCCCCGGCACCCGGGGAAGGAACCCGCGGGTGAGCCCACGGGTGCGCGTGACATGGGCCGCACGGCGGGTCAGGCCGGCCGGCGCGACACCGGCCTCGACACGGCCGCCACAGCGAGAACGACCGGTCCCGAAGCGGACGTCACGACCGAACAGACCGGTTCGCACACCGGCCCCGAAGCAGACGTCACGGCGGAACAGGCCGTGCCGGCCGGCCCCGAAGCGGACGTCACGGCGGAACAGGCCGTGCCGGCCGGTCCCGAAGCGGACGTCACGGCGGAACAGGCCGGTGAGCTGGCCGAGCGCATCGCGCGGGCCGTATGTGACTGTCCGGGGGTCGCCGGGCTGGCGCGGGGGCCGCTGGCCACCCACCTGGCGGGACGGGCCGTGCGTGGGGTGTCCGTGCTGGAGCGGGAGGTGCGCGTCGCGGTGGTGGCGGACTACGGCAGGCCGCTCGCGGAGGTGGCCGCCGGGGTGCGCGACGCCGTGGCGCCACTGGTTCCCGGTGAACCGGTGGACGTCCGGGTCGAGGACGTCCGCCTGCCGTCCCGGAACCGGCGATGAGCGACCGGAGGCCCGCGGGTCCCTGCGGGCCGTGAGTACTGCGACACGACGAAGGGTGAACGACATGGACGAGAACCGCTGGTGGCCGATGGCAGGCCTGCTGTGGGGGACGGCACTGGGATTCGCCGGCGCGTTCGGCGGCTTCGTGGTGTTCCTGATCGTGCTGGTCCTCAGCGTCATCGGCTTCCTCGCCGGACGCGCGATGAGCGGCACCATGGACATGAGCGGCGTGCTCGGCCGCAGACGCGTGTCATGAGCGCCGGTCCCGCCGGGATCCGCGCACCTGAGGAACGCGGCAGGACCCGGATCTCCGGCAAGGTGCTCGAACGGATCGCCGCCACGGCCGCCGCCGAGGTGGACGAGGCCGGCCGTGCGGTCCGCCGCGTGCTCGGCGTACCCGTGGGACACGACACCACGAGCGCGCCACCACGGGTGTCGGGCCACATCGACGGCGGCCTCGCCATGCTGCGCATCCACCTCTCCGTGGCCTACCCCGCACCGGTCCGGGAGGTCACCCGCCGCGTCCGCGACCACGTCACCGACCGCGTCCACGCTCTCACCGGCCTGGACGTCCGCCAGGTCGACATAGACGTGGACCGTCTCCTCCCCGGCGCGAACCGCGACGGGGAACCGGCCGGCGCACGCGAACGGCTCATCAGGCAGGACACCGAAGAGCCGTCCGGTGTGCACGGCACCCGCGAACCACACGGCGCGGAAGAACCGTTCGGCGCGTACGGCGCCGACGAACCGCTCGGCGCGTACGGCACCGGGGAGCCGGCCGGGGACGAGTCGCCTCGTGCCTACGGCACCGGAGAACCCGCCGGGAACGAACCGCCTCGTGCGTACGGCACCGGAGAACCCGCCGGGAACGAACCGCCTCGGGTGCGTGGACCGGAGGAGTCGTGAGCGGCCGGAAGGCGTGGCGGCGCGGGGCCCGGGTGTTCCGGCCGCATCGGTCGGTGCCGGCGGCGGTGGTGGCGGTGGCGCTCGCGGTGGCCGGTGTGCTGACGCTGATCGAGGCGGTCGCGTCCACTCCGGGGAGCCCGGTGCGTGCGGAGTCGCTGGACCGGGCCGTGGACTGGGTGGCGGCGCGCTGGGCCGATCCCGCCACGATGGCGGCCTCGGCGCTCGCCGTCCTGCTGGGACTGGTCCTGTTGGGGCTCGGGGTGACGCCTGGCCGGCCACGGCTGGTGCCGCTGGCGTCGGACGACCCGCTCTCGGCGGTGGGGATCACCAAGGGTGCGGCACGCCGGTACATGGCGGCGGTCGCCGACGACGTGGAAGGGGTGTCGCGGGCCCGTGCGCGCCTCGGACGCAGGCGCCTGGACGTCCGCGTCACCACACCGCTGCGCGAGCCGGGTGATCTGCGGGAACGGGTGACCGCCGCAGTGGAGCGCCATCTGGAGGAGCTGGCGCCGCTACGGCGGCCGAAGGTGCGGGTGGCCGTGCGGCGCAAGGAGCCGCGGGTCCGTTGAACGCGGAGGCGGGGTCCGTTGAACGCCGGAAGCCGGATCCGCTGAACGCCGGAAGCCGGATCCGCTGAACGCGGGAAGCGGGAAGTGGGTCGATGAACGCGGGAGGTGGGGGTCGATGAACGATCGCGTCACGAGGGTGAACCGGATCGGGCTGACCGTGACGGGGCTGCTGCTTCTGCTCGGCGGCCTGACGGCCTTGGCACGGTCGGCCGGGCTGCTCGGCGCCGGGCCGCTGATCCCGCCGGAGGCCGGTCAGGTCGCCGCGCAGCCGTGGTTCTGGCCCGTGGTCGGCCTCGTGGCTCTGCTGGTGACGCTCGCCGCGCTGCGGTGGCTGTTCCTCCAGGGCCGGCCAGGCGGGATCAGGTACCTGGATCTCGAACCGGACAGGGGCCACGGCGCGACACGGCTCGGCGCGCGGGCCGCCGCGGGGGCCATCGAGGAGGAACTCGACAACGGCCCGTCCGGTGAGCGGGTACGCGCGGGGTTCCGCGGCGCTCCGGCGGACCCCCGGCTGGCGCTCACCGTGGCGGTACCGGGTGACGGCGACCCGGCCGCGGCGAGACGCCGCGCGCAGCGAGGGGTGGAGCGGCTGCGGACCGCACTGGAAAGCGACCGCCTGCCGGCCGTCATCCGCATCCGCGCGGCGCACGGCCGTTCCGCTCACCCCGCCGCACACTGACCGCGCCGACGTGACCGGGCCGACGTGACCGGGCCGACGTGACCGGGCCGACGTGACCGGGCCGACGTGACCGGGCCGACGTGACCGGGCCGACGTGACCGGGCCGACGTGACCGGGCCGACGTGACCGGGCCGACGTGACCGGGCCGACGTGACCGGGCCGACGTGACCGGGCCGACGTGACCGGGCCGACGTGACCGGGCCCCACACTGACCGCGCCGGCACCGGAACGCGTCTACAAGCGCAGTGGCAGACGGGCCAGGCGCCACGAGCCGGGAAGGGGCTCGTGTTCCAGGTCCGACGGGTCGACGGCCAGGGACAGGCCGGGGAATCTGCGGAACAGCGCGCCGAGGGCCACTTCGCCTTCCTGGCGGGCCAGGGCCGCGCCGAGGCAGTAGTGGAGGCCGTGGCCGAAGCCGACGTGGGTCTCCTTGCGGCCGTCGGGCTCCCTGGTGATGTCGAGACGCTCGGGGTCGGGGAACACCGACGGGTCGTAGTTGGCGCCGACCAGCATCGCCATGACCGGCTGGCCCTTGGCGATCGTCATGCCGCCGAGCTCGACGTCCTCGGTCGCGTACCTGATGCGGGTCCCCTGGACGGGGCCGCACCAGCGCATCAGCTCGTGGACGGCGCGCGGCAGCAGGGACGGGTCCTCGCGGAGCAAGGTGAGCTGGTCGGGGTGGGTGAGCAGCGCGGCGGTGCCGTTGCCGATCAGGTGCGCGGTGGTCTCGTGGCCGGCGAGCACGATGGTGAGGACCATCGTGACCATCTCGGTGTCGGAGAGCCGGTCGCCGTCCTCGTCATGGGTGCGGATCAGCCCGGTGAGCAGGTCGTCGGCAGGGGTGGCCCGGCGGCGCGCGATGAGGTCCTCGATGTACCCGACCAGGTCGCGCACCGCCGACGCGATGCCTTCCTGGTCGAACAGCTGCCTCCCCCACTTCCGCCACAGCGGCCGGTCCTCCTCAGGGATGCCGACCAGCTCGCAGATCACCGTGATCGGCAGCGGGTAGGCGAAGTGCGGCAGGAGGTCGACCACGCCGTCCTCGGCGTGGCCCGGCAGCCGGTCCAGCAGGTCCTCGGCGATCTGCTCGACCCTGGGCCGCAGCTCCATGACGCGGCGCGCCGTGAACGTACGGGACACCAGGCGCCGCAGCCGTAGATGGTCCTCGCCGTCGGCGTCGAGGATGCTGTCCAGGATGTACTTGGCGTACTCCGGCGGCACGCCACGTGCCGCGACGAGCTTCTCGCGCAGGTTGCCGGCGTCCATCCCCGGCACGTGCGCCGGGTCGTTGACGAACCGGTGAT